>NZ_JANUSD010000001.1:0-441652 GCF_024793945.1 Emticicia fluvialis | reverse complement strand
CTCTTGAACTACGGCTAATTTAAAAGCATAACTGTAATCTTTCTGTGTACGCTTAATGTACTGATTTGCAATTGTTTCTTTCATAACATTACTTTTATTGTAACGCTATTTCAGGACGTGACACATATCCAACAAAAAACGCTTTAGAGGTTACCTCTAAAGCGCCTTTTTCATCATTCACAAATTCACTCAATCGCACATTATTTTAATAGGCTCACCCCCAGATTCAAACCAAAACCAGTAGTGCGGTACATAAAAAGGTTTTGTGCCGAATTCTGAGAAGACAATGAAACTGATACGGCTGGCTCAAGCCACAAAGCCCATCGGTTATTAACTGGTCTGGAAATTCGGTAACCAAGCCGCCCCTGTACCAAAGGTGCATTCATTGACGACGTCTGCATGCCAACTTTAAACCCTAATGATACCGCCTGCATTGCCTTAATGGCATACAACACATCACTTTGCAGCTCAAGATAGTGCCAGTTTCGGGTTTCATTCATGGCCGAACTACCCGGATTAATCTGAATGGAGTTGTTGTCTACCACTACTACATTCTTCTTCGATTCGTCGGTTATATCATAGCTGATGCTCGACTTCCTTGTAAAATAGCTCACGCCCGTTCTTAAGTCAAATTTCCTGGCAAGCGGATACACGAATCCGATTTGCGCACCAAAACCAAGACGCTGAGAACTATTACTGAAATCACTCACCAGAACGTTGTCGCCCTTGTTCGGCGAAAACATATAATAACTCAAAGTAGGGTTTACATTAATGAACATTTCACTGGGCGGCAAAAAAAACCGTGCGTGCTTTTCTTCTACTTCTATGGCAATTGCTTCGGTATATAAATCGGGCGCATTTAAGCGCTTATTAACCAAAAAAATGTTCGCTCCTTTTCCTGTAAGGGCATATACATCTTTTAAAACAAGTGTTCTTGTTTCTTCTGAAACAAGGGTAACAGGTAATTCTTTATTTATCTGCTGTAAAGCTGAATCCTTCCTGTTGCGCTTTCTGGCCATCAGGCCTGATGTGTGTTTTGCCATACCAGATACCTTGTTACTCATTTCTTTAAGCACCCCAGCCACTGGGTTTTGCTGTTTCAGAGTCTGGTCATTCACAATCTGCTTGCTTTCTTCGGCATTTTTAGTTTTTGTAACACTTCCCGGGTTGTGGTTAACCTGCTTCTCATTCAAACGGCTTCCCTGTATTTGGGTATCTGTTTTAAACATAAAATAGGTGCCCATTCCGAGGGCTATCAATAAAGAAGCCGCTAAACCTATAGTGCGCACCGGTGTACGCAACCATATAATAAAAGGACGCTCTTTTTCAGGTGTAATTCTCGACTGAATTTTGTTCCATAGCAAATCATCGGGCATCTCTTCAAAATCTTCAAAGCGGCTCCGGTATTCGTTCTCTATGTTATCATCAAAATTTTCCATCTTTTATCGGCTAATCAATGGTTATTCCTGTTGTCAGTAATTTTTTTTTAAGCAGTTTCTTGGCGAAGAAGAGCTGCGATTTAGAGGTACCTTCCGAGATACCCAGCATTTGTGCTATTTCCTGGTGGCTGTATCCATCAATTACAAACAGGTTGAATACCATACGGGCGCCATCAGGTAACTCATTTACCAGGCTCAGAAGCTCCTGATTGTTCATTGCTGAAATGATTGACTCATTTTGCCAGTCGGCCGGAGCCACCTCCGGCACCTCGGTTATGTCTACAAAATTGATACGCTTGTGGTAATAATCAATACATACATTTACTACCACTCGCCTAATCCAGGCGCTTAGCTGGTCTGCACTTCTGAGTTCTTTCAGATTCAGGAATACCTTCACAAAGGCATCCTGAAAAATATCTTCTGCTTCTTCTTTATTAAGGGTATATCGCCGGCAAATGCCAAAAAAGCGTCCCTTATACTTTTGGTAAAGAGCCGCCTGAGCCTTAGAATCTCTTCTGAGGCATCCGTCTAATAATTCAGAATCAGTTTTAAACAGCACAGATTTGGTAAAAATCGAGTCTATATTGAATACTAATTTTCGGTTACTATAATTCTAAATATTCAAAAACAGACCTCCTGCTTTTATTAAAATAGCCAATTATGCGTATTGAGAAACTTTTTTATTGAGTGTTTCTCCAATTCAAGTTGCCTTACCTGTTTGTTTTTACCTCAACCGCCGCCACCGGATTCCTCCTGTTATTGACATTTACACGATAAAAGAAAATGTCGTCTCCCACATAATTTTTATCGGGTGTGTATAAAATCTTCTGGTTCACTACCTCTGCCCTTCCGTTTCTGGGCGGCAACTCAATGCTGATTGAATTACGATCAATTGTAGTACAGGATTTATCATTAGCCAAAACATCAATCTCTACGGGTTTATCTATTGTAGTTTCGGCCTTATCGCTCACGGCTCCGGCAAAGCAAGGCAAACCTGATGCACCTGGCACAAAGGTTATCTGTATTTCCTGTGTTATTTTAGTCCCTGCCTGGCTTTGGCCTTCAATACTGAAATAATCAGAAGTTATGCGATTATCGGCCGGTTTGTAAAAAATAAAACCGTTTTCTATAAATTTTGCCTCGCCATATTGCGGTGTTTTACTGATAATAATAGAAGTAACCCCTCTGAGCCTGTCAAAAGCCGCGGGGTTTATGGTACAGGTTTCTCCCTGCAAGGCAAAGAAAGCATTATCTGGATTCTCTACCGGTGCCCCTGGCGCCAGCATATCTTCTTTGGCCAGATCACAAGCCAGCATTGCTACTGATAAAACCAATATGTATAATTTTCGAAGCATTGTTCTGGTTAAGTATTGTACTGACTGTTAAGCAAGTAAAATGGTTGTAAAGCGTAACCAAATTTTAAATGTTTTTATATAAGACTTTCAACCCGGTATGGATTCAAGATTTTCAGGTCCTGAGTGGTGTTTTGTGTGGTAAATTTAATAATTCAATTGTAACTTTGTGCCTTTGCACAGCTGAGCTTCACTTTATGGTTTCAGCGCAGTTTGGCTACCTGAGCCTTTTAATGAAAACTAATTAATGTAAAAAACCGCTGATATTGATGACTGTTGTTTTGGGTAAATTAGCCATATCGCTATTGCTGAGTTTAATAACAACCGCATTGCTTTTCTGGAAAGAGAAACTAAATGATTTTATTGCCAATAACAGCCAATTTGCCATTTTGGGTAGTTGGGTACTTCTTCGCCTGCTTCCGTTTGCGTTGGTTTACTGGGTTTTAGGATATACAGTTAAATCTGATGTTGTTTTCTTTTATAACACAGCCAAACAGGCTTTAGATGGCCTCATTGTATACCGCGACTTCTGGCAGCCTTACTCGCCGTTGTTCCCTTATTTTAATGCCTTGGCACTAGCCATAATTGACGCCCCGGAGTCTATCATTTTTTTAATGATGATATACGAATTACTGGCTGTTTATGTCACCAGGCCTTTGGTTAACTATCGTTATTCGGCCTTTTACATTATCTTGTATTTTTCTCTTCCCGCACCACTCATTTTCCTTATCTTTGGTGGGCAGGAAGACATCTTTCTGTGGCTATTTATCGCATTAGCGCTATGGTGTTACAAAAAATACAATAATGCCCTTTATGCCGGCATTGTGCTGGGTATTGGTATAGCATGTACCAAAATTCTGCTCATTATACCTGTAATTCTTTTACTTATATTTTCAAAGGCACGTTTAAAATTAATATCAGGTTTACTAATTATTGGCATTCCAGCTATTGCCATTATGTTTTATCTGGCAGGCGTTAAAATCCTGGCTCCATTACAGCTCGGCGACCTACCATTTGCTCCCAACCTGATGAGCATCTTAAGCCCTTTTATTGGTGGTTTTAAGCCCGATAACACATTGCTAAACTGGGGAGGGCTGGTTATTATCATTGCTGTGGCAGCCTATTGCCTGCGTAATCTGAAACCTTATAGCGAGTCTAAACTGTTGATATTTGCGTTCATACTTACCAATATGATAACCATTATTGTACATAAGAATTCGCTGCCTAATTATCTTTACACTTTCTTGTTACCGGTTATATACTTTTTTGGTGAGACATTCAAGCCCAGACAATGGGCCTTAATGATATTACTGAATATTACAGGAGCCGTTCAGCCCTCGTTCTGGTATTGTCTAGGAGGCGCTTACTACAACTCATTTGGTAGTCTTTCTTTAATGAATTGGGTAGAATATTGCCTGCAGATAGTCTATCTGGGTGTTTGTATCTATTTTGCTTACTTCATCAACCGTATTTCAGGCGGTGAGGTAAAAGCCTTGCTACCGCAAGACTAAGCCTTTGCTTGCAGCTTCTCCTGCTTCTCTAGCTCTCTTATCTTGGCATCTACCAGAAACCTGAACCAAAAGCCTTGCAGGAAGTGGAAAAGGCGACCAGATGTGGTTTCAAGGAATCCAAGTCTGATTACGAAACGGTAAAAGAAATAAATCATTGGGCGTATAAACAATGGCAGATTCCACCAGATTTTTTTCAGAAACGCAGTGCGTTCGTCAGGGTTACCCAGCAGATTTGGTGTCAAAGTTTGTCCGCGCAGCCCTTTCTTGCGTTGAAACTCCTCCTGGGCTGTCAGATTACTATAGCGTATTTGTTTGGTAAGCCAGAAATCAATATCATGTTCTTTCAGGTTGTCTTCAATCAGCACCTCGTTCTTCCAGATAATTGATTTACCCTCAACAATAAACCGGTGATCCATATTCTCGTTTAAGTCAGACCATCCCTTCCCGTTTCTGAACATCTTCAACATATAAAAATTTCTGTAACCTCCGTACTTCAGCCTTTCTCCCTGAAAATAATTATGCCGGTTAAAATAGATACCATTTACGTCAGCAGGTACTTCAATATCAGAAAAAGTTTTTAGCTTATGAAGCAATTCTTCTGAGGGATACTGGTCAGCATCAAGGCCGATAATCCATTGAGTTGAAATGAGACAATTTTTTAACGCAAAGTCCCATTGTTTCGGATGGTTCTCAAATGTATTTACTTTCACCACTGCACCGAATTCTTCTGCTATTGCCACTGTATCATCAGTACTGCCAGAGTCTATCACAAAAACGGGCGCATTGATACCAACGATTTTTGATAACAACCTTCTTAAATGAACTGACTCGTTGTAGGTGAGAATAATAAATGAAATATCGCTCATAGTTAAAGAATACAAGAAACAAATGATTGTAAAACCAAGCGGTAAAATTAGCAAATATCATACTGCAAAACCAAACAATATTAAGCCAGTAGCAGAACCACCTTAAAGCCACATACTGTATAGGCAATAAAAAAGCCCCCGGAATTTCCGGAGGCCTTCTTTATAAGATTGAGCATCTTAAGCTTCTTTATTCTCTTCGCCAGCAGCCGGAGTTTCCTCTTGCGCAGGCGCTGCTTCTGCTGTTGGTTCAGCTTCAGCTACTACTGCAGGAGTTTCTTCAACTACTTCAGCCGATGACTCATCTGCTGTTGCTACTGGAGCTACTTCAGCTGTGTCGGTAGATTTTTTACCACCACGACGGCTACGACGTGTTTTAGCAGATTTTTCCTCAACGGCTGTTAATAGAGCTTCGTTGTAATCAACCAACTCAATCAGAGCCACTTCGGCGTTGTCACCAAAACGAGTTCCTAATTTAATGATACGAGTATAACCACCGTTACGGTTGGCTACTTTTTCTGCAATCTCACCAAAAAGAGTTTTGATAGACTCTTTATCTTGCAAATAAGAGAATACCATACGACGTGAGTGAGTTGTATCATTTTTTGCCTTTGTAATAATAGGCTCTACATATTTACGCAATTCTTTGGCTTTAGCTAAAGTTGTTTCAATACGTTTGTGCTGAATTAAAGAAATGGCAAGGTTTTTTAACAACGCATCTCTGTGCGAATGGGTTCTGCCTAAGTGATTGGTTTTGTTACCGTGTCTCATTGTAATATATTTCGTAAGTAACGGTCAAAATAACCTACGCAGTCTTGGTTACTCCACCTATTACGATTGATAAATTTTAAATTCGAATACTGCGGTTTCGAGGATATACAAAAATTCCCCTTAGGATGAATAAACATCAGAAGGGGAAAAATCAGAATCAATCTTCGTCTAATTTGTATTTCGTTACATCCATACCAAAGTGAAGACCTTTGTCGGCAACCAGTTGCTCTAACTCAGTCAAAGACTTCTTACCGAAATTGCGGAACTTCATCATGTCGGCTACTTCCAGTCTTGCAAGGTCGCCTAATGTACGGATATCCGCCGATTTCAAACAGTTGTATGCACGAACCGACAAATCCAAATCCTGTAGAGAAGTCTTCAACAGCTTACGCATGTGCAAGAATTCTTCATCAACAATATTGTCTTCATCATCTTTCTTGGTATCAAATACCATATTCTCGTCAGTGAACTTCAAGAAGTGCTGAATCAGAATATGTGCAGCTTCCTGCAAAGCTCTTTCCGGGTGGATAGAACCATCAGTTTTGATTTCAAGCAATAGTTTTTCGTAGTCAGTACGTTGTTCAACACGGGTATTTTCAATGCTATACTTCACATTTTTAATGGGGGTATAGATTGAGTCAACCGATATAAAACCAATTGGTAAATCAGTTTGTTTGTGCTCTTCAGCAGAAACATAACCACGTCCTTTATCTACTATAATTTCAACTTCTATTTCTCTTTGATCGTCCAAACGGGCAATAACCAAATCAGGATTCAGAATCTGAAAACTTTGTGTAAATTTGCCCAGGTCGCCAGCAGTTAGTATACTTTGATTTTTTACTCTGACGGTGAACTTATTATCTACATAATCTGAGACTTTCTTGAAACGAACCATTTTAAGGTTTAAGATGATTTCCGTCACATCATCTACAACCCCTTCAATGCTCGAAAATTCGTGTAATACCCCGGGAAATCTTACAGCCGTGATTGCGTAACCTTCAAGAGAGGATAACAAAATACGACGTAGGGCGTTCCCGATGGTCACACCATACCCTCTTTCAAGTGGCTTAAACTCGAAAAAGCCATGGAAGTCGTCTGCTTTTTCCATGACTACCTTGTCAGGCATTTGAAATGCTAATATTGACATACGTATGCAGTGTGTTTGTTTTCGTTAACGAAAAGGGTGGTTAGCTATACCCACCAATAAAAAAACGTAGCTGTGCCACCACCGATTTTGTCGGCAATGGCACAACTATTATACAAATATTATTTGTTATACAACTCGACGATGGCCTGTTCGTTGAAGTTTTCTGGAATTTGATCACGCTCAGGGAAGTTGATAAATTTACCAACCATTTCAGCGCTATCCCACTCCAACCAGTTATAACGTTTGGCATTACGAGCTTTCAAACTTTCAGAGATTGCTTCAAGAGCTTTTGATTTTTCACGCACACCTACCAATTGACCCGGTTTCAATATTAGCGACGGGATATTAAGAACTTCACCATCTACAATAATATGACGGTGAGTAACCAACTGACGGGCAGCACGACGTGTAGGAGCTATACCTAAACGATATACGGTGTTGTCAAGACGTGCTTCGCACAATTTAAGAAGGTTTTCACCTGTACGCCCTTGTTTTACTGACGCTAAATGGAAGAAACGAGCAAACTGACGCTCTAAGATACCATAAGTATACTTAACTTTTTGTTTTTCTATTAGCTGTTGGCCGTACTCTGATTTTTTACCTTTACGTCCTTTACCATGTTGGCCAGGAGCGTAATTCTTTTTGCTTAATGCTTTGCTGGCGCCCATTACCGGTTCACCAAACTTTCTTGAAATTCTAACTTTCGGACCTGTGTATCTTGCCATTTGTGATTGATTTAAGCGAAGTAAAGATTGATTAGCCCCAATGTCCAAACTATCAATCGGTATAGTATTTCACGACTATTTTCTTACTTCGGATGCCTGTGATGCAGGCTAAATGTTAAATATAAAAATTAATAAACAGAAGAATGAAAATTTTAAATTATTACTGAAAAATTCAGATAATCTTAAAAATTTCCACTCTTCTGCCAAGTACTAAACTCTTCTGCGTTTTGGAGGACGACAGCCGTTGTGCGGTAGTGGAGTTACGTCAGTTATTGAAGTAACCTCAATACCTGAACTCTGTACCGTACGAATAGCTGACTCACGACCAGCGCCAGGGCCTTTTACGAATACTTCAGCCTTACGCATACCGGCATCATAAGCTACCTGCGCACAGTTTTGTGCTGCCATCTGCGCCGCGTAAGGTGTATTTTTCTTAGAACCCTTAAAACCCATCTTACCAGCAGAAGCCCAGGAAATTACCTGACCCTGGCTATTGGTAATAGAGATAATAATATTATTGAAAGAAGCCCTAACGTGAACCTGACCAACAGGCTCCACAATCACTACTCTTTTTTTTGCTTTATCTTTTCTTTTAGCTTGTGCCATTGTGACAAACAGTGTTAAATGATAGGCAATACAGAAATACCTGTATTCTGTTCGATTTTACCCCCGTTACTCGTAAAATCCGGATTCGTATCTGTTCAGGATACCCGGGGAATACCCTAAGAGGGATTACTTCGTAGCTTTCTTCTTGTTTGCTACAGTCTTACGTTTACCTTTACGGGTACGTGAGTTGTTCTTGGTACGTTGTCCGCGTAATGGAAGTCCTTTACGGTGACGAACGCCACGGTAGCAACCAATGTCCATCAAACGTTTAATGGCAAGCTGTACCTCAGAACGCAACTGTCCTTCAACAGTTAGTTCCTCACTGATAATACCACGAATGGCATTTGCTTCTGCGTCGTTCCACTCACCGGCTTTTTTATCAAAGCTAACATTAGCTTTTTCTAAAATTTTCTGTGATGAACTACGACCAATACCGTAGATGTACGTAAGGGCGATCTCGCCTCTTTTCTTGTCTGGGATGTCAACACCTGCAATCCTCATAGATAATTAACCTTGTCTTTGTTTAAACTTCGGATTTTTTTTGTTAATAACGTAAATTTTACCCTTACGACGGATAACTTTACATTCAGCACTGCGCTTCTTTACTGATGCTTTAACTTTCATAATGAATTTAAAACCACCCCTACCCCATAAGGGGAACTTTGTTAGAAGTTTTCATGCTTTGGGGTTATTTACAATACATGAAACTTTCATTATAAAACTATAAAATTATCGTCTTTAGTTCCTTAACCCCTTTTAGGCCCGGTGCTACTTATAACGATAAGTAATTCGTGCTTTAGTCAAATCATAAGGCGACATCTCTAACCTTACCTTATCGCCTGGAAGAATCCGAATGTAATTCATTCTCATCTTTCCTGAGATATGGGCAACCAGTTCGTGCTTGTTCTCCAGACGCACACGGAACATGGCGTTAGAAAGAGCTTCTGTGATGATGCCGTCTACTTCAATATTTGCTTGTTTTGCCATATGCTTTCAATTGCGTCAAAAACTTTATTGTTATGAACGCTGGTACCTTATGCCACTTGTAATTTTTTCTTGGCTAATACTTCTTCAATGTATTCAAAGGTGGTAAGGATTTCACCCGCTCCTTTTCTGACTACAATAGTATGTTCAAAGTGAGCTGCCTGCTTACGGTCTTCGGTTCTGATGGTCCAGCCATCGTTCTCCTGAACAACCGACCTGCGCCCCAGGGTAATCATTGGTTCTATTGCCAGTACCATTCCTTCCAGCAATTTCGGGCCATTGCCACGTTTGCCAAAGTTTGGTACTTCCGGAGCCTCGTGCAAAAACTTTCCAACACCATGCCCCACTAATTCGCGTACAACACCATAACCAAGTCTTTCGCTATAATCTTGTACTGCAAAACTAATATCCCCTACTCTGTTACCCGTTTTAGCTTGTTCTATACCTTTATAAAGCGATTCGCAAGTATGTTTCAATAGGTCAGCAACTTCTTTAGCTATATTACCAACAGCATAAGTATAGGCGCTGTCTGCATGATATCCATCTTTATAAACGCCACAATCCACCGAAACAATGTCACCTTCTTTTAATGCTCTGTTGCTCGGTATGCCATGTACAACAACATCATTTACAGAAATACAGAGCGAAGAAGGAAACTTAAGACCTCCTACATCATAGCCTAAAAAAGAAGGGTGAGCCTTATGGTCTTTAATATAATCGTAAGCTACTTTGTCAAGTTCCTTGGTTGTTACACCAGGTGCAATTAACTTTGCTACTTCTGCCTGAGCCTTGCCTAAAATCTGGCCGTTATTACAGATAATTTCTAACTCTTCGTCCGATTTAATATATATAATTCTATCCCTTTTGCTCATGGCTTAAATCTCCTATCAGATAGATACTGTTGAAACAGCCTGACGACCCTGAATACGTCCTGATTGCATCAGACCTTCATATCGTTTCATTAACAGATAACTTTCAATTTGCTGCAGTGTATCAAGTACAACACCAACCAGAATCAGAAGTGATGTACCACCAAAGAATGAAGCAAAATTCTGTGTCATTCCTAACAATCCGGCAAGCGCAGGCAAGATGGCAATTACTGCTAAAAGAACACCACCCGGCAATGTGATTCGATCAAGAACATTGGCAATAAAATCAGATGTAGGCTGACCAGGTTTAACCCCCGGGATAAACCCACCACCACGTCTCATATCATCTGCAATCTGATTAGGATTAATCGAAATGGCAGTATAAAAGAATGTAAAACCAATGATAAGTACTGCATATATTAAACAATACTGCCATGAAGTTGGACTGTTCATAATGATAGCCCAGTCTTGGAATGTATCATTCTTAGTGCTTTCCGCAAGATAATTAAGTATTAGCCCCGGGATAAACATCAAAGCCTGACCAAAAATGATTGGCATTACACCGGCAATATTTAATTTTAATGGTAAATATTGTCGCTGACCCGTAACTACTTTGTTACCTACTATTTGCTTGGCATATTGTACCGGAATACGACGAGTTGCCTGCGTGATAGCCACTGCAAACAAAACAACCATAAACAACGCTACAATCTCAATAACAAAGAACAGAACCTGGCCGCTTCCGGCTCTTGAACTGGCTTCGCCAAAAATTGCACCGGGAAGTCTTGAAACGATACCAATCATAATCATCATTGAAATACCGTTCCCAATACCTTTTTCGGTCATACGCTCACCGAGCCACATACACATAACAGTACCAGCTACAATCAGCAAGACAGAACTAATATAGAAAAGACCCTGGCCAACCAATATTGCATCTGTCGGTATAGTAGTCTGAACATAAGTAAAGCCCTGTGCCGCTGCTACCGCTATGGTTAACCAGCGTGTTATCTGGTTTAATTTTCTTCTACCAGACTCACCCTCTTTCTGCAATTTGCTGAAATATGGAAGTGCTAATGTTAATAACTGAATAGCAATAGAAGCTGAAATATATGGCATAATACCTAGTGCCATAATTGAAGCATTTTTGAATGCACCACCAACCAATGTATTTAAAAGACCTAACAAACCATTATTTGCTGTTAAATCTTTTAACTTCGCTACATCAACACCCGGTAAAACTACGTGGGAACCGACACGGAAAATAACTATTATCAAGAGAGTCTGAAGAATACGCTTCCTCAATTCTTCTATTGACCAAATGTTCTTGAGTGTTGTTAAAAATTTGTTCATTTTGTTAGGAAAAACAAGGCTTAAGGTTGAAATTGCTTAGTTCCTTCAGGGTATATGAATACTTCAGCTACGTTTAATCAAACTAATTACTGCCAGTTGTATCTGGCTTAAATGACAACTAACTGAAAATCAACCAATTAGGGTATTTAACTTAAATAGAATCGCTGCTAAATCTGCAAAGCTAACGATTCTATTGTTATAAAGCAAATCAGCATTTTAAGTTTCTTAAACCCAGATTACTAATTAATAGTTTCCTTCAATTGCTTAGACACCTGAGCAGCATAATTTAAGGCTTACACCTTAGGCAGCCACTTCAGAGCCTGCAGCGTTAAATGTAGCATCTACAGTTGCCGAACCACCTGCTTTCTCGATAGCTGCAATAGCCGTTGCCGAAAAAGCGTTAGCCTTCAAATCAACTTTTGCAGTCAACTCACCACGACCCAGGATTTTAACAAGGTCAGACTTTGAAGTCAAACCATTATTGTATAAGAAACCTAAATCAATTTTAGTAGCACCGGTTTTTTCAACCAAAGCCTGAATGGTATCAAGGTTGATAGCTTTGTATTCTACTCTGTTTATATTTTTAAAGCCAAACTTAGGAACACGGCGTTGTAATGGCATCTGACCACCCTCAAAACCACGTTTCTGGCTGTAACCTGAACGAGATTTTGCACCTTTATGACCACGTTTAGCAGTACCGCCACCGCCTGAACCATGTCCGCGACCTACTCTGTCGTTTGCTTTAACTGAACCTTTTGCAGGTTGTAATGAACTTAATTTCATTGTAATTCGACTATTAATCGGTTAAAAATACGCAATTCCGACTTTCGGAATCACTCGGCTACGCCTACCCAAAACCCATAAAGGGAGAATTAATTATGCTTCTTCTATCACTAACAAGTGTTGAACCTTGTTAATCATGCCTTGCATAGCAGGGTTTAATTCTTTTTCTACAGTACGATTAAGTTTGCCAAGACCTAAAGCTGCGATAGTACGCTTTTGTACTTCTGGTCTGCCAATAGTACTTCTTACCTGAGTAATTTTTACCTTTGCCATTTTTGTTATGAGCTATAAGCTTTTCACTTGAAGCAGTAAGTATAAGTACACATACTTTTACCTACCACTATAAGCTGGGCGCTATTATCCGTTAAATACTTTTGTCATTTTAACACTACGCTGGAACGCCACGGCATGAGGTGCACGCATCTGGCTTAAAGCATCAATAGTTGCCTTAACCACGTTGTGAGGGTTTGATGAACCTTTAGATTTTGCCAATACGTTATGTATACCGGCTGCCTCTAATACGGCACGCATCGCACCACCGGCAATAATACCAGTACCAGGCGCTGCAGGTTTAACAAACACAAAACCACCTGAGAATTTACCGTGAATTTCGTGTGGAACGGTGTCATTGATTACAGGCACAGATACCAGATTTTTCTTGGCGTCTTCAATAGCTTTGGCAATCGCATCTGTTACTTCATTTGCTTTACCAAGGCCTTGTCCTACAACACCTTTACCGTCGCCTAACACAACGATTGCCGAGAAACTAAAACGACGACCCCCTTTCACCACCTTGGCTACACGGTTGATGGCTACTACTCTTTCTTTGAGTTCTGCCTCGTTTACTTTTGCTTTATTCATTGATTCAGAATTGCAAGATTAGAATTTCAAACCGCCTTCTCTGGCACCTTCTGCCAAGGCTTTAATGTTACCATGATACAAATAACCATTACGGTCAAACACACAGGCTTCGATACCTTTTTCAGTAGCGATTTCAGCTAGTTTTTTACCTACTTCTTTAGAGTTATCAACTTTCACACCCTTCAATCCTAAACCCGAAGTAGATGCAGAAGCTAAAGTTACACCTTTAGTATCGTCAATCAACTGAGCGTATATGGCTGTATTTGAGCGGAACACCGACAAACGCGGTCTTTCAGGTGTACCTGAAACTTTACTGCGGATGCTCCACTTAATTTTTTGTCTTCTATCAGTTTTAACACTTGACATTGTTATAAATATTTTGAGACCTTGAAACGCATTTCGCCGTCTGAGATGTCTAATGATTATTTCTTCTTACCAGAGGTTTTACCAGCTTTGCGACGAACCACTTCACCAACAAAACGTATACCTTTTCCTTTGTAAGGCTCAACTTTACGCAGAGATCTGATTTTTGAAGCAACCAGACCAATCAACTGCTTGTCAGTACCTTCCAGTGTAACAAGCGGGTTTTTACCTTTCTCCATAGCGGTTGTTACTTTCAACTCTTCAGGAACCACAAAATAAACATTGTGTGAGAATCCTAAGCTAAGGTCTAGTACGTTTCCGTTGTTAGCAGCCTTATAACCTACACCGACAATCTCCATTGAAGTTTTGTATCCTGTGCTTACACCAATTACCATGTTGTTAATCAATGAGCGATACAAACCATGTAGGGCTTTATGACGTTTCTGTTCGGTTGGTCTTTCAACTTTCAGTTCGTTGTCTTCAACCCCTACTGTAATATCGGGGTCAACTTTTTGAGTGAGAGTTCCTTTCGGTCCTTTTACTGTTACCACGTTAGAGTCGTCTACCGTGATGCTTACACCGCTTGGAATAGCAACTGGCTTTTTACCAATTCTTGACATTTTTTTTAAGTTTAAGGCTTCATGACACTTTCGCTGAGAAGCGAGTTATCAAGAGCGGTCAACAATTAATTTAATTAGCTTGCAGAAAACTGCAAATAGATTGGGTACAATAACAAGTACTGGTACTTATTAATATACGTAGCACAACACTTCACCACCTACTTTCAATGAACGGGCTTCTTTGTCGGTCATTACACCTTTCGAAGTTGAAAGGATAGCAACGCCTAATCCGTTAAGAACGCGTGGAATATCAGTTGTACCGGCGTATTTACGCAAACCTGGTTTAGAAACACGTTTCAGCTCAACAATTGCTGATTGTTTCGTTACTGGGTTATACTTCAACGCAATTTTGATAACACCCTGCGGGCCTGTTTCTTCAAATTTATAGCTTTGAATAAAACCTTTATCGTACAGTACTTGTGTAATCGCTTTTTTGATGTTCGAAGCAGGAATTTCTACCACTCTATGACGCGCCTTGATGGCATTTCTGATTCTGGTAAGGAAGTCTGCTATTGGATCCGTTGTAATCATTTTGCTGTTTAATTTTGGATACCTAAGCCAACATTGAGCAGTATCGCGAGCGCGACTTTTTCAATTGGGCTGCAAAATTAGAAAATATTTTTTATATAATAATATGTATGCAAGAAAATATTATCTGGCAAAATTAATATTCCTGAATAATTAGTATTTATTCAGGAAATTCTACCAAACAACTGTATTTCTTACCAAGATGCTTTTGTAACACCCGGAATTAAACCTTTTGATGCCATCTCGCGGAAGGTGACACGGTTAATACCGAATTTGCGCATATAACCTCTTGGACGCCCAGTTAACTTACAACGGTTATGTAATCTAACCGGTGAAGCATTACGAGGTAATTTGTCCAAAGCGGCATAGTCATTAGCTTCTTTTAAAGCGGCACGTTTGGCGGCATATCTTGCTACTGTAGCCTCTTTTTTTCTATCTCTTGCTTTAATTGATTCTTTTGCCATTGTAAGACTTTTGATTAAGCTGATTTCAAAGACTTAAATCTCTGTTTAGATTATTTTTTGCTGCTTGCAAATGGAAGACCCATTTCTTTTAATAATTCGTAAGCTTCAGTATCGGTTGGCGCCGAAGTAACGAAAGTTATATCCATACCCTGGATTTTCGAAATTTTATCAATCGATATCTCAGGGAAAATAATTTGCTCCTTAATACCAAAGGTATAATTTCCACGACCATCAAAACCTTTATCACTGATACCTTTGAAGTCTCTCACACGTGGAAGCGCAATAGCACAAAGACGGTCAAGGAATTCGTACATTTTCTCTCCGCGAAGTGTTACTTTCACACCAATCGGCATGTTTTCACGAAGTTTGAAGTTCGAAACCGCTTTCTTAGATAAAGTTGCTACGGCTTTCTGACCTGTGATGTTTGATATCTCTTCCAAGCTGCTGTCGATCAATTTCTTGTCGCCGGTTGCAGCACCCACACCACGGTTAATAACGATTTTCTGCAAGGTTGGAACCTGCATGATAGATTTGTAACCAAACTTTGTTTTCAAAGCTGGTACTACTTCTTTTGAATATTTTTCTCTTAAGCGTGCCATTTTTGTGATTTGCTTTTGGGAGGATTTCCGACCCTCTTCATTAGCGCCGGCTTAACAGCCGACTCTGAGTTATTAAATAAACTTACCGGTCTTTTTAGAGAAGCGTTGAAGTTTGCCATTCTCATTCTCTTTACGACCTATGCGGGTAGTTTCGCCTGTTGCAGGGTCAACCACTGCTACATTGCTGATATGAATAGAACCTGCAAACTCACGGATTTCACCCTGAGGATTTTGTGCCGAAGGTTTCACGTGTCTTTTCTGAATGTTTACACCTTCTACAACCACACGTTGTTTCTCGGTGTTGATGTCAGTAATTTTACCACGTTTTCCTTTCGAATTACCTGCAATCACCTCAACTGTGTCGCCAGAGCGTACATGAAGTTTCTGTTGCTTATTGAATTTTCTTTCCATTACTTTTAAATTTGAAAATTTGAATAGTTAAGCATTGGCCAAAGAACTGTGGCTCTCTGTCTCAATGGCGGGCTAAGTTTCAGCTTAGTAAACCGCTTTCAAATTAAAGAACTTCAGGAGCCAAAGAAACGATTTTCATGAATTGTTTCTCACGTAATTCACGTGCAACAGGTCCGAAAATACGAGTACCGCGTGGCTCGTCTTGGTTGTTTAATAATACTACTGCGTTGTCTTCAAAACGTATGTACGAACCATCTTTGCGACGAACCTCTTTGGTGGTTCTAACTACGACAGCTTTTGATACTGTTCCTTTCTTCATGCTTGAAGAAGATAAGGCCGATTTTACGGACACGACAACTTTGTCACCAATTGAAGCATAACGCTTACCTGTTCCGCCCAATACACGGATCACAAGCACTTCTTTTGCTCCACTATTATCGGCAACACCTGCTCTTGATTCTTGCTGTAACATTGTCTTAATTTTTGGCTACAGGCGTATAAGCCAATAGCTATTAGCTTTAAATTACTTCGCTTTTTCTACGATTTCTACTAATCTCCAATTCTTGTTCTTGCTCAATGGGCGAGTCTCCTGAATCTTCACGGTATCACCGATACCAGCTTCATTTTTCTCGTCATGGAACATGAACTTCTTGGTTTTGAGCATGAACTTTCCGTATTTCGGATGTTTCAATTTACGAACTACAGCTACAACGCCAGATTTATCCATCTTGTTGCTAACTACCGTTCCGATACGCTCTTTTCTAAGATTTCTTTCCATTGTTCTTATACTTAATTCCTGCAATACAGGGTATTTGATTATTAACGGGCATTCAATTCTGTCAACATTTGAGCAATCAATCTGCGAGATTGACGAATACGCATCGGATTTTCGATAGGCGTGATAGCATGAGCAAACTTCAATTTGTTGATTCTGTCTTTCTCAACTGATATGTTTTGCTGCAATTGCTCAACTGACAATGCTTGGATTTCTGACTTTTTCATTTGATTATTGAATGAATGAATGAGTTGTCTCATTCAGGTTATCATCACAGTATTAACTCACTGCGAATTATTCTGCATCTTCCTGATAATCTCTACGTACTACAAACTTGGTTTGTACAGGCAATTTCTGAGCTGCCAGACGAAGAGCTTCATTGGCTACTGCCAAAGGCACACCGGTTGCTTCGAAAAGAATGGTACCTGGTTTTACACTGGCTACCCAATACTCAGGAGCACCCTTACCTTTACCCATACGTACCTCAAGAGGTTTCTTGGTGATAGGTTTATCAGGGAAAATACGAATCCATACCTGACCTTCACGTTTCATTGCACGGGTAACCCCGATACGAGCTGCCTCAATCTGACGCGAGGTGATTCGACCCGGCTCTAGAGATTTGATAGCGAATGTTCCGAATGCAATCTCGTGTCCGCGTGTTGCGAGACCCTTGATTCTGCCTTTCTGCTGCTTACGGAATTTGGTTCTTCTTGGTTGTAACATGACGCTATTATGTTATCAGCACTATGTGCTTAGTTTCAAGTTTCAAATATTTTAAGTTTCAAGAATCATATTTCAGTAAAGAAACCTAAAACCTGAAACTCAAAACTATTTATCTTCTGTTGTTATTACCTCTGTTATTGTTATTGTTGCGGTTTCCGCCACCACGATTGTTGTTACGGTTGCGGTCTCTGTCTCCACCTCCTCTGTTATCGTCACGTCCGCCACCTCTTCTGTCATCACGTCCGCCACCTCTACGGTCGTCGCGTCCGCCACGTCCACCGGCTGATGCACCTTCGCCACCTCTTTCGTTAGCTGATGATGCTGCACCTCCTGCCGGAGTTAAATCACGCTTACCAAATACTTCGCCTTTGAATACCCAAACTTTGATACCGATTTTACCATATACCGTAAGGGCTTCTGATACTGCATAATCAATATCAGCACGAAGTGTATGAAGCGGGATACGTCCTTCTTTATACATCTCATTACGGGCCATTTCAGCACCTGCCAAACGACCACCTAATTTTACTTTAATACCTTGCGCACCTACACGAACAGCGGCCTGAATGGCTTGTTTCATGGCACGACGGTAAGAAATACGAGCCTCTAATTGCTGAGCGATAGATTCGCCAATCAATTTGGCATCCAACTCAGGGCGTTTGATTTCGTAAATGTTGATCTGAACGTCTTTGCCGGTCAGTTTTTTCAACTCTTCTTTAATCTTATCAACTTCGTTACCACCTTTTCCGATTACAACACCCGGACGGGCCGTATGGATAGTAAGAGTGATACGTTTCAAGGTACGCTCGATAACTACTTTCGAGATCGCTCCTTTCGGAATACGCGCTGCCACGTATTTACGGATTTCTTGGTCTTCGACAAGCTTCTCAGCGAATGTTTTGCCACCATACCAGTTAGATTCCCAACCTCTGATGTAGCCAAGTCTTAGACCGACAGGATTAACTTTTTGTCCCATTAGTTATTATTTGCTTATTATGGCATTAAGCCATATTCATTTTGGTGCGATACGAGTAGTATATCGTTCGCTTATTAATAATTAAACTGCACTATCAACTACAATAGTAAGGTGATGAGAACGTTTACGAACTCTGTATGCACGCCCTTGAGGTGCCGGTCTTAAACGTTTAATCATACGTCCACCATCAATGAAGATTGACTTAACAACAAGTTCTGCATCTTCAATTTTCTGGTCTTCGTTCTTTTGTTGCCAGTTAGCTACCGCTGATAACAAGACCTTCTTGATAACAGGTGAGGCATGTTGAGGCTGAAAGCTCAATATACCCAGCGCTTGGCTCACCTTTTTACCTCTGATCAGGTCTGCAACCAGTCTTGCCTTACGTGGCGAGGTAGGATAATCACTTAATTTTGCTACTGCTTCCATTTTTTACAAATGTACAATTATTATCTTTTTCCTTTATCTTTCTTTGCTATGTGACCACGGAAGTTACGCGTTGGAGAGAACTCTCCCAATTTGTGCCCTACCATGTTATCAGTTACATATACCGGAATAAATTTATTGCCGTTATGTACTGCGAAAGTATGTCCAATGAAATCAGGAGAAATCATTGAGCGACGCGACCATGTTTTGATGACTGACTTTTTACCTGAGTTGTTCATATCAACAACTTTTTTCTCAAGGCGGTAATCAATATATGGTCCTTTTTTTAGTGAGCGTGCCATAAATACTTATCTAGATTCTTTATTTTGATTATTTACTTCTTCTTGAAATGATTAGCTTACTTGAAGGCTTAGTTTTATCACGAGTCTTCTTACCTTTAGCCAATAAGCCATTACGCGAACGAGGATGACCTCCTGACGCACGGCCTTCACCACCACCCATCGGGTGATCAACCGGGTTCATAGCTACACCTCTTACACGTGGACGAACACCCAACCAACGTTTACGACCGGCTTTACCGTAAGTAACGTTCATGTGGTCGGCATTCGAAACTGTACCTACCGTAGCAATACAAGTAGCAAGTACCATTCTCATTTCACCTGAAGGCATCTTTAATGTTACATATTTGCCGTCTTTTGCCAACACCTGTGCATAAGTACCTGCGCTACGTGCCATCTGGGCACCTTTTCCAGGATGCAACTCAATGTTGTGAACAATTGTACCAAGCGGCATGCTTCCTAGTGGAAGAGCATTACCGATTTCAGGAGCAACTGTTTTGCCGGCAATAATTACCTGGCCAACTTTCAAGCCTTGTGGGGCAATGATGTAAGCCTTTTCACCGTCTGTATATTCTACAAGCGCAATACGTGCAGAACGGTTTGGATCGTACTCAATAGTTTTTACCTCAGCAGAAACATCTACTTTGCTTCTTTTGAAATCTATGATACGATATTTACGTTTGTGGCCACCACCGATGTAACGTGCGGTACGGTGTCCTTCATTATTACGACCACCGGTTCTTTTAATCGTGGTTGTAAGGCTTTTCTCAGGTTTGCTTGCGGTAATCTCTGAGAAATCAGGCGCTACACGATGACGTTGCCCCGGGGTGATTGGTTTTAATTTCTTGATACCCATTTTTACTTAATCTTTTGCAGCCTGTAAGGCTATACCTGAAATTTAATGATGGAACGATTGGCGGATAGCCGCTTAACCTTTCTTATAAATTTTCGTAGAAATCAATCATTTCACCTTCTTTCAAGGTTACAATCGCCTTTTTAAAAGTTGATGTAACACCTGAAGATGCTCTGCTACGAGTCATTCTTGATTTCTTTTTACCGATTTGACGAATGGTGTTTACGTCAGTAACTGAAACGCCATACATCTTCTCTACGGCTTTTGCGATTTGTATTTTGTTCGCATCCATAGCCACTTCAAACACAAACTTGCCTTTTGCAGTGCTCTTTTGCGTTTTTTCAGTGATGATTGGTCTTTTAAGTACACTCATGTTCTTAATTTATTAGCAAAGCTGTTCGCAGCTTTTAGTTCAATATTGATTCTATTTTCGACAAAGCACCTTCGCTAATGATTAACTTATCAGCATTGATTAAGTCATAAGTACTTACTTCGTCTGCACTCAAAACTCTTGTTTTTGGAATGTTACGAGCTGATAAATACACATTGCTATCATAATCAGGCAAAATGAAAAGAGTCTTGCTGCCTGTCAATGACAATGCACTAAGAAATGCTAAGTATGATTTTGTTTTTGGAGACTCAAAAGTAAAATCTTCAATAACCGAGATGTTATTTTCTTTGGCTCTTGCTGAAAGAACTGATTTACGAGCCAGAACTTTTACTTTCTTATTCAATTTGAAGTCGTAATCACGAGGAACAGGTCCGAATACACGACCACCACCTACGAAGGTTGGAGCTTTGGTAGAACCATGACGAGCACCGCCAGAACCTTTTTGACGAACAATTTTCTTGGTTGAACGTGCTATCTCAGCTCTTTGCTTGGCTTTATGCGTGCCTTGGCGTTGATTTGCCAAATAGTGTTTTACATCCAGGTAAACCACATGTGTATTTGGCTCGATTCCGAAAACATCGTCAGACAAAACTGCCTTACGACCCAAATCTTTTCCGTCTTTGCTTAATACTGATAATTCCATTGTTACTACCGTTTTTTTCGATGTCGTTCGGTGTCGACCTGAATATTTGCTGCCCGCCCTAAAGACAGCTTATTAAAAATCAACCAATAACTCCCCTTTAGGGGCTGGGGGTTATTTTATTTGTGCAAAGTAATGAAACCGTTTTTAGCACCCGGAATTGAACCGCTGATAACGATCAGATTCTGGTCTGATAAAACTTTCAATACTTTAAGGTTTTGTACAGTTGTACGTGTGTTACCCATACGGCCGGCCATACGAAGACCTTTGAAAACGCGTGATGGGAACGAGCAGGCTCCGATTGAACCGGGGTGACGACCACGGTTGTGCTGACCGTGCGTTTGACCACCCACACCGCCGAATCCGTGACGTTTTACAACACCCTGGAAACCACGACCTTTTGAGTTACCGGTTGCATCTAAGAAATCGCCTTCTGCAAATACATCTTCTATACGAATAGTGTCGCCAAGGCTATATTCTTTTTCGAACTCTTTAAACTCAACTAATTTACGCTTAGGCGTTGTGCCTGCTTTTTTGAAATGACCTACCAACGGACGGCTTGTGTTTTTTTCTTTCTTTTCGCCGTAACCTAATTGGATAGCTTTGTAGCCATCTTTTTCTTCGGTACGAACCTGAGTTACAACACAAGGACCTGCCTCAATCAAAGTACAAGGTACTGCTTGGCCATCTGCGTTGAAGATAGTGGTCATGCCAACTTTCTTTCCGATAATTCCAGACATGGTATTTTACGCTTTATTTTGCTATTATAACCTAATTTGATTTTTCTTCAGCCAAATCGAAATCCGGCGTCCAAACGGGGGTGCAAAATTCCTAAAAAAAGTGCACTAAACCAAACATCGGCCAATAAATTATTTACTTTTCCAGAGGTTGGCCAAGCCAACTTGTTCATTACACTGCAAACCGTTGGACGAATCCGTTCCGGTAAGGCCTAAAAACTTAAGGTGCAGGACGATTCCTTGTTACCTTGCAGCGATTCCTGTAAAATTCATAGCTTTCGGAGACTGTTCTGAATTAATATTTACGAAACGAGTTCGGTTATTCTTACAGTCAAAGTTAAACTGGTTTCCCGAATGATTCGAGACTTCGTTTAACCAAATGAGAAGTGCTCCGTTTTTAATTGAGGTGCAAAGGTACTGATTTTTTTCAGCCTGCAAAATATATCCTAAAAGTTTTTCAATTATTTTTCTTGTTATCAGATATTTAGGTTGCCTGAATCTTTTTTCTCAATTCAAAAGTTGTAGTAGGGCTGGCCGAAAATTAAGAAAAAAATATGGTCTGGCTGTCTCAGACTATTCATTGAGCCACATACGTAGTATTTATTAGTACCGAGCGAACAATATTCAGAAGAAATTTCTACTTTTAGTACTTTATTGTTCAACTTTACTTGTGATAAATATGAAAACAATTTTTACGCTCTTGCTGTACGTATTTACGCTATTTGTGTCTTATGCTCAAAAAACTACCATCAGCGGGAAGCTCCCTTCCATGAAAGGCGCTATTGTGCAAATCTCCCGTCCGACAAATCAATTTATTAAAACCCCACAGGGCTTTGTTACAGAAACCGCAGTGAGCCCCACAGGTAGCTTCAGTCTGAAAGCTGATTTCTTGAATAAAGAAATAGTAGTTCTTTCTATTGAAGACACCACCGGCAGTGATCGGATGCTATTTGAACAGTATTTGTATATCAGTAAGGGCGACAATCTGCTGATTTCAGAAAACACCAATAAAGCCATTACTATAACCGGAGTTGGGGCAAAGCATAATCAGCTGAAAAATATACCCATATATTATAGGTATGGCTGGGTGAAAGAAGATACCTTACCTGACAGAATCTACAAAGTAGTAAACAACTTTTATAACAGAGACAGAAGAACGCTTGACTCTCTTATAAAACTTTACAAGCCAGCTCCTGATTTTATTGAAGCGTGGAATTATCATCTGAAATACGCCCGCGTGTATGCATTTTACAATACTTACGGGGGTATCAGAATTGCATGGCGAGAGCCAATAGCAAGGAATAAGGAAAAGTGGGAAAACACATTGGCGCAATTACAAAATGAAGTACCGCTTTCTGATGATAAGGCTTTAGTGGCACCCTCGTATCATTATTATCTTGATACTTATCTGGACAGAAAGCACAGCAGTTTTTTAGATGAGTATTTCAGGAAACGTACTGAATTCTGTAAAGAATGGTTTGATGGAAACCAAGCGATGGCCGATTCTGTAATGAAGCAGGATTTTTATAATTACCTGAAATACAAAATGATAAACCGGTATTTTGACGGAAAAACCAAAGAACAGATGTATGCGCTGCTATTCAATGATATGATAAGACGGGAAAACTTTGACAATGTTCAACTGGGGTGGGCCGACTTCAAAACTCAATTCCCAAACAGCAGGTTGAATAGCTACTTTACTGGGCCTGTAAGTAATGCGTTAAATAAAGCAAAGAATGAGCTTTCAGATAAAATGGTATTTCTGGAAGGTATTAAAACCTGGAAGAACATCACTACACTTTTAACTGGTAAAACCGTATTAATAGATATGTGGGGAACCTGGTGTGGCCCATGCAGAGAAGAGATAAGTGCAAATTCTGCGGAGCTTAAAAAACATTTTAAGAATAAAGACGTAACGTTTTTATACATCGCCAATTATGATGAAGAAGTAGAAAAGTGGAAAAGACTGATTGCCTATTATAATTTAGAAGGCGTACATGTGATGGCATCTGAGGATTTAACCGAGGAAGCAATGAAGAAACTAAGAGGAACGGGATTCCCCACCTATGCAATTATTGATAAGTATGGAAAAATAGAAACATCAAAGGCAGGGTTCCCGATGAACCGGGATATACTCATTAAGCAAGTTGAAGAAGCATTAAACAGATAAAAACAAGGGCAGGATGATTTTCCTGCCCTTGCGTACCACTCTACTTCAACTTCACCGTCCAAACCTCAAACCTTGTTTTGTTGGTATTGTAGATAAATAATTTATTGTAGGCTTCAGAATATGACAGCGCCGGCAGGGCACTGGCAGGCAAAGGTTTATCGCCCAGCATTTGTCCTTTCAGGTTGAAGAGGGTGTTGTTCGTTCCGTCAAAGATGGCAATGAATCGTAAATCATTACCTAAATCGAAATAACGTAACTGTGATTGCATGAAGTTGGTACTGCCTATCTCCAACACAGGGTTGCCCTGCTTATTGCTAATCATTAAAGAGGTAGGCGTTCTTCGCGCTATCAACCAGTCTTTATGATTCTGGTCGAAAATGACTTCAAATACAGTTCCCTTATTAGGCCTTTCCAATTGAATGCCCGACCCACTCAGTGAGTTGCCCGTCATATCTACTTTTATTATTTCTCCCGTTACCGAAACCAGCGTTATTAACGATTGTCTGCTCGGCCCCTCCTCTACTATCATTTCTAATGGCCTGCTTGACAGTGGCACTTTCGGGAAGCCGCTCAGAATTGGCCCCTGCTCATAAAACACAGTGAGTGTACCATCTTTCTGCAACACTGCCAGATACGTATTATTTTTATATTTAACAGCCTGCATCTGCACAATATCGTACAAATTCGCCAGGGTATTCAAACGGCTTATGCGCTGGGTTTCTTCATTTATTATATAAATATTGCCTCCCTCATCAGCTACATAAATTTTAGTTTCACTAGATGTTACCGCCTTAATTTCTCCCTTAAATTGAATGTCGGCATAATTGGCAACAAGCCCTTTCTGGTTTTCGCGGCTAAAAAATACCAGTTGCCCCGGCGTAGTAGCCAGGTAATGCAATGTACCGTTCTGGAAATAGTCAGTAGGCAATAAATAAGGGCTGGTAATTGCCTGCCCAAGCGGCACTTTATTAACTTCTGTGGCTGAACTGCTCACCAGCACAACCTGGTTATCCTCCTGCTGCAGCATTATCTCTTCTGAAGCACTGGCGGCGTTGTTTATAACAAACGGTTTGCCCTTAAATCTGGCGCTCATGTTTAGGCTATCCTGCATAAAAAACCGGTTAACCAAAACCTCTTTCTGCGTCTGTGGGATTTTCTCAATCAGCACCTTTGTGCCGAAAGTATTATTGATAACAAAGTTTTCAAAGGCAATAAACCTTAAAGACTTGGCACGTTGCTCATGTTTCACAACCGAGTTTCTCCATTTTTGGGGCAAAGAAAAATAAAAGTTGTTCCAGATTCTCTGCGGACTGATGATAGCTGTTACCTGTGCCTGAGGGCGGAGTTTCTTTATAAAGTCTGTATACACGCCAGACCTCGCCCAGGTTTGTCCCGTGTTCAGATTGTTCAGATACTCCCGCATGGCTTCGTCATCGCTGGCCAGCACTATGTAGTCTCCTATCTGGGTATAATAGCAATCCGGAAAACCCCGGAAGAGTGAGCCAAAGAGCAAAGCAGGAAGCTGGCTTATCTGAATTTTACGTACATAGTTATTCAGGTAGCTAAAAGGTTTGGGTTTAAAGTAAGAAGAGAGCTTTTCTGCATTTGCGGCCAGGTCATCAAACATATTCATGGCTTCTGCCTGGTCTTTTGTTTTTATCAGAAGTATTTTTCTTGATGCTTCGTCTGTAGAGGTTTCCATCTCACAAAGTACCAGTTCATTCTTTAGTACTTGATACAAACCGCCCAGGTTCACATTCAGCAGGCGGTTAAGGCTATCTTTTTCAGCCAGAAGCTCCTGCTCATTGGCACGGAAATAGTTGCTTAGGTCTTTCTCCAGCTTTGCGGGGTTATGAAAACTCAGACGGAAAGTAATTGACGTATTAACCGGTATTAAATCAGTACAGGTAATTGATTGGGGCATCTGCTGGCCGAAAATACCTAAGAACGGAATGGTGTTGGTTCCTTTTGAATATATATAAGCCGATACCGTATTAGGGCTTACCGGTTTTTCAAATACCACATCCGGATTGCGCGGCGTAATGTTGCTGAAGAACTCTATCAGATTCGGCGAAAGTTGCGACGGTAGAATATCGGCAACATCGTGAAGGTTTTTACTTTTGTAATAAATATGCGCAATGCCCCGCCGGGTTTCTTTAAATGGTGAGTTCTCAAGCGCCCCGCCAGACCTGATTCTGTTTACTACTTCTTCAAGCAAAATTTTAGAACCGCTACAAATGAGATAATCGTCATGAATTAAAAAATTAAAAAGCAGCCGGTTGTTTAAGTTATACAGTTCTTCTATTCTGATACCCTTGTAGGTTCTTCCGTACACTTTTCTTTTAGTGGGGTCTGGTTTTAATAGCTGATTAAGAAATTCCGCATCACCAAAAGCTCCGGCCGGTATATAAACTATGTATTCCAGATTCTTTTTGGTTTCGCGGTGCAGCGAGTAAGTAATCAGCTTTTTATTAAGGAATTTCTGCGCTGTGGTGTTTGTATCTACATTTTCTCCTATTAGTTTCAGCGGTTGCAGGGCGTCGTAGAAAAACGGGATGTCGGCCAGTTGCGTTGAATCAATACCGTCTCTGCTGAACAGCGAGTGGTGAATCTGCGAACTTTCAACTATCAAAAAGGCGTTATCCGGAATATAATTCCAGGCATCGCTTTTGGGGGCAAGCCAGATACGGTAAACCAGAAACAAGGCAATTAAACCCAAAAAGGCATTGATATACCACAGGTATTTAGGTTTTATCATATTGAAAGCTACGTAAATTCAATTATCAGCCGGGTTATCTTGCTGTGCAACTTCCAATTACAGAAGTTTACAGGTAGATTTGCAAAAGTAAATAAATTTAATTCAATTTTTTTGGAGCCAACCCCATTTTTGAGAGGCAAAAACGATTAAATGGTCAAACTTCAACACAAGACATGGTTCAGTTAGACACAATATGTGCATTAGCCACGCCTCAGGGTATTGGCGCCATCGGGGTTATCAGAGTTTCCGGCGAGCGGACATTTGAAATTGTCAATAAGGTTTTCAAAGGGAAAGACCTCATGAAGGTAGAGTCACATACCATTCATTTTGGTACCATCAGAGATTATACCGATGCGCCGGAAGGTAAGATAATTGATGAAGTATTGGTATCGGTCTTTAAAAACCCCCGAAGCTTTACCAAAGAAGATGTAATTGAGATATCGTGCCACGGAAGCGACTACATTATAAAATATATACTAAAGCTGCTGATACAAAACGGTTGCCGGATGGCCAAACCCGGTGAATTTACGCAGAGGGCATTTTTGAACGGGCAGTTTGATTTAGTGCAGGCCGAAGCAGTGGCTGACCTGATAGCGGCTGACTCGGAAGCAGCACATAAAACGGCCCTCAATCAGATGCGCGGAGGTTTTTCTACCCAGTTAAAAGCGCTTCGTGAAGAACTGGTACATTTTGCCTCGCTGGTAGAGCTTGAACTGGATTTTGGAGAAGAAGATGTGGAATTTGCCGGAAGAGATGATTTAAGGCAATTGATATTGAAAATTCAGAATTTTCTGAAAAAACTAATTGACTCGTTCGACTCCGGCAATGTAATCAAAGAAGGTATACCTGTAGCTATCATTGGCCCACCCAATGCAGGTAAGTCTACCCTGTTGAACGCCCTGCTGAATGAAGAAAAAGCCATTGTAACCGACATAGCCGGCACCACCCGCGATGTAATTGAAGACATCCTTTTTATAGGTGGCACCAAGTTTCGTATCATTGATACCGCCGGCATACGCGAAACAAAAGACGTGGTAGAAAGCATAGGCATTGAAAGGTCTAAACAAGCATTGGAAAAGGCAGAAATAGCAATCATGCTTTTTGAAAATGAGCCGGACAGACAGTTTCTAGCTGACACATTTGCGGATATGCTCACCGGCAAAGCCACCATTTGGGTAAGGAATAAAATTGATCTGGTGAATGATGAATCCTCCGCTATGGTAGCAGCCTCTAGCCCTCTCCATGAGGGGGGGGAGAGTGAAGAAAATGCCTCTCTTATAAGTAAAGGGTTAGGCGAGAAGACAGGCTCTCAAGTGTACATCAACATTTCCGCCAAAAACAATACAGGCATCGACGCCCTGAAAAATACGCTGGCAGACCAAACTAAACTAAAAAAACAGGCCGATACCATGTTAACAAATCTGCGCCATTATGAACACCTGGCCAAAGCACATGAAGCATTAGATGAAGTACTGAAGGGATTAAGGCTTGGAATAACCGGAGACTTTCTGGCTCAGGACATCCGACTGTCACTCTATCATTTAGGAGAAATAACAGGCCAGATTACTACCGATGATTTACTGGCCAATATTTTCAGTAAATTTTGTATCGGAAAGTAAAACCAAACTGTCAACCAAAGCTTCCTCTGATATAATTTTTTGTAAGCTCTTGTTTTGGTTGATTAAAGATCATATCGCAGGTGTCATATTCAATCACTTCACCCATATACATAAAGGCCACTTTGTCTGAAATCCTTTGCGCTTGCTGCATATTGTGTGTTACAATTATTATTGTATAGTTTTCTCTTAGCTTCAGAATTAATTCCTCAATCTTACCGGTGCTGATTGGGTCTAAAGCAGAGCAAGGTTCATCCATCAGAATAACTTCAGGCCGAAGCACAACAGCGCGGGCTATACATAACCTTTGTTGCTCTCCGCCTGATAGTTTTACGGCAGGTTTTTTCAGTTCATCTTTTACGGCATCCCACAGATAACTCTCTTTCAAGGCATTTTCAATCAGTTGAGGAATCTGCTGCTTAGGAAATTTATGAATATGAAGTGCATAAGCCAGGTTATCATAAATGCTCTTGGGCAATGGATTAGGTTTCTGGAAAACCATACCAATCCTCTTCCTGATTTCAGTAACCGATACCTTTGATTTATACAAATTCAAATCATCCAGATATAAATCGCCTTCAATCTTCGCATCAGGCGATAAATCGTGCATCCGGTTAAATGCCCGTAATAGCGTAGATTTACCACACCCCGACGGTCCGATTAAAGAAGTAACCTGATTTTCAGGAAACGCTATACCAATATCTTTGAGTACATGTTTTGAACCGAAGTACAAGTTCAAATGCTGACTTGACAATTTAGCATTATTCATAGCTTAGTCTTTGGTTCTGTTTCTGAATCGGATGATAAATGCAAGTATATTCATTGCAAAAATTAGTAAAATCAATACAACTGAGGTGGCATAAGCCAATGGTCTTACCTGCTCAATGGCATTATGCTGGGTAGAGAGCATATACAAATGGTAGGGCAAAGCCATAAATTCCTGATTTAAACTGGTAGAAACACCATTGATATAAAAAGCAACCCCTGTAAATAGAATAGGGGCGGTTTCACCTGCGGCCCGCGACAAAGTAAGAATAATCCCTGTAATAATGCCTGAGAGCGCCTTGGGTATCACCACATCTCTGATGGTCTCAAACTGTGTGGCGCCTAAGGCCAAGGTGGCTTCGCGCATAGTATTGGGTACAGTCTTGAGCGACTCTTCGGCGGTTGTGATAATATATGGTAAAGAAAGCAGGCCGAGTGTTAACCCTGCCGACAATACAGATGTACCCAGCTGCATTGCCTGCACAAACAAAGCCAACCCGAACAGTCCGTAAATGATGGAGGGTATACCGGCCAGATTCCTGATTGAGGCACGGATAATATTGGTCATCAGATTTGACCGGGCATATTCATTTAAGTAAACGGCGCAGGCGATACCAAAGGGTACTGCAAATAACGTGGAAATAAAGGTAAGCAAAACAGTGCCGGCTATAGCAGGAAAAACACCGCCCTGTGTCATCCCGTTGGTTGGATATTCTGATATAAAACCCCAGGAAACAGCAGGTAAACCTTTACTGAATATATCCCAAAGAATTATTCCCAGAAACATACAAACCAGAACGGTACTTCCTAAAAGAAACAACCAGTTAATAAAATTGACAATCTTGTTATTCATCCCTGAAATTTTCTTAATCGATTGGCCAGGTATTCGCCCATCAGGTTAATGCTGAGTGTCATCATAAAAAGCACCATAGCTATTGCAAACAATGCAAAGTAATGGGTTGTTTGGTATGGAACCTCCCCCATTTCAATAGCTATGGTAGCAGTAATGGTTCGAATAGAATCCAGAAAGCTCTTAGGCGCTACCGAAACATTGCCCGTAGCCATGAGGACAGTCATAGTCTCACCCAAAGCCCGACCCAACCCGAGCATTACGGCAGCAATCAGCCCCGGGGTTGCAGCAGGTATGGTTACTCTGAAAAGGGTTTGCCATTTGTTTGCTCCTAAAGAGATTGAAGCTTCTCTGTGACCTTGAGGAACCGCATTAATTGCATCTTCACTAATAGTTATAATAGTAGGTAGTGCCATAAAAGCCAGCAGAATAGACCCATTCAGGGCATTCAGGCCATTCTGAATTGCAAAAATCTTTGAGATATTTGGCCCTACCAATACTATTCCTAGAAAGCCTATGGCCACCGACGGAATGGCTGCCAATAGCTCAACAACAGGCTTTAAAATCAACTGAAGTTTTTTTGGAGCAAACTCTGATAAAAAAGCAGCTGTAAAAATTCCTAACGGAACGGCAATAATCATTGACCCTAAGGCTACAAAAATGGTACTGATGATGAGCGGGAAAATACTATACTGATTGTCGGGGTCCCATTGTGAGCCTGTGAAAAAATCTACCGGACTGATGTTCAGAAAAAAAGAGATGCTATTAATTAAAAGCATAAAAAATATACTTGCCAACAACATAATTGTAATGAGACCGGTTGCTTTAAAAAGCTGCCTGAAACACCAGTCGATTCTTTCTCTTCGATTCATATTTTTCAATCGTTGATAAGTTTTGCTGGATAATAGCCCGACTTCAGAATGATAGCCAGGCCCTCTTTTGTCTTTTCATAATCAAGAAAAGGCTTCACTTTCTGATAGTCCTTTTTTTTGAAAAACTGATATAATGGCCGCTGAAAAAAGTACTTTCCTGAGATAATTTTCTTTGCATCCAACGGTGAAACAGCTTCGGCGCCATCAGAAGTATAGATTTTTAACACTTTTAAGCCTGACCCACTCTTTTGCATCATATACCCTGCGCCTACATAACCTATACCTGAGGGGTCTACTTTAATGCCCTCAAGAATTTGGGCATTGCCATTCATCTGTTTGGCAAACGGAGAAAACCGTATTTTTAGCGACTTCTGTATATATTCATGAGTTCCCGAATTACTTTGGCGCCCGTATATGTTAATCGGAATATCGGAGGAAGTCAGCCTGTTCCAGTTATTCCATTCTCCACTAAGTACTCTGGCCAGGGCTTGTGTACTGATTGAATCAATAGATAATTGGTCAGATACAACAAAAGCGACGGCATCCTGGGCAAAAACAAATGATGATATTTCCAGGTTTTTTGACTTGAAATGCGCCAACTCTTTATCATTAATATCTCTTGAAGAATTCGCAATATCAGCAGTTCCGTTGAGCAACGATGCTATTCCCAGCCCAGACCCTCCTCCGGATATGGAGACCAGCAAATCAGGATACCCGTAGTGGAAGTGTTCAGCCAGCACAACGGCAAGATTAACTTCTGTATCAGAGCCTTTCACTTTAATTGTATTATCATGCTCTGCACAGCCAGAAATGATCAGTATGACGAGAAAAATCAACTTGCGCATCTACAAAGTTGAATTAATTATCTACTATTGACAATTCTTCCGGATTAACTGTTTGTTATATTTTGCGTAAAACAAAACTACCCGAATCTGTATAAGTGTTAATTGGTTTAGTTTAGTGGCACATACCATCAGTTTTTCTTCATCAAGCATCACCCCAATATTTAAAAATATACCTTTTTAAATAATCAATTGCACTAAAGCAACAATATTTTAGATTATTAATCTACTAATTTGGTAGATTAAATAGAACTAGTATATATTTGCCAATCCTTATTCTTAAAAGCATTTTATGCAAACACAAAACAATTCTACTATGCAGAAAATTCTATTACTAGTTTTTGGAGTTATCTTTTCATTGCAAACAATTGCGCAAGATAACCCTACCATTAATGCCAATGTAACTGGTAAGGTGATAGATGCCGTTACTAACGACCCGCTCATTGGCGCCACGGTGTCTATTAAAGGCACAACCAACGGCGCACAGACAGATGCCAACGGAGAGTTTAAATTAATAACCGGGCAAAAGCTACCTTTTACACTGGTTGTGAGCTATATCGGCTATCAGAAAAAAGAAGTGGTAATTACCGAGCCTACGGTTGAAATCAGACTCGATGCTGCGGCAAATCAACTATCAGATGTGGTAATTACCTCTCGCCGTCGTCAGGAGTCAGCGCAGTCAGTACCCATACCTATATCTATTGTAAGAGGTGTAACCGTTGAAGACGCAGGTGCATTTAATGTAAACCGCCTGAAAGAATTAGTACCGACGGTTCAGCTATATGCTTCTAACGCCCGTAACACTACTTTAAACATACGTGGTTTAGGCTCAACCTTTGGCCTGACTAACGATGGTATAGACCCCGGCGTAGGTTTCTATGTAGATGGTGTCTATTACGCACGGCCGGCCGCCACTGCCCTCGATTTCATTGATATAGAGCAGGTGGAAGTACTCAGAGGCCCCCAGGGTACGCTCTTTGGTAAAAACACTACCGCAGGCGCTTTTAACATTACTACACGCCAGGCAAGTTTTACGCCCGGCGCCAGCTTTGAACTAAGCTACGGTAACTTTGGCTATATTCAGGCAAAAGGCTCAATAACAGGGCCGTTAAGCAAGAAACTGGCAGCCAGAGTATCATTTACCGGTACCCAGCGCGACGGGTTGCTTTTTAATGTAAGCAAGCAACAATATATAAACGATATCAATAACATCGGGCTGCGGGCGCAGTTGCTTTACGCGCCCGGCGATAATGTAAAAATAACCTTTATCGGAGACCTGACCGAACAAAAACCCAATGGCTATGGCTGGGCTGTGGCAGGTGTTGTTACAACCAAAAGACCGGCATACCGCCAGTTTAATGCCATCATTGCCGATTTGAATTATAAGCTGCCTTACTCAAGCGCTTTTGAAAGAAAAGTTGACCTGGATACCCAATCGAAGGCTGATAATAAATTTGACGGTGTCTCTGCCAATGCAGACATCAAAATCGGGAAAGGAACGCTTACCTCAACCACAGCATATCGCTACTGGAAGTGGGTGCCTTTGAACGACCGCGACTATACAGGTCTGCCCATATTTACTATTTCTTCTGGCAACTCGGTGCACAAACAGTGGTCGCAGGAAATCAGATACTCCGGACAAATCTCTTCAAAATTAAGTGGGGTAATCGGTGCATTCGGACTTTGGCAGGACCTGAAGTCTGATCCTGTACAAACCGAAGAAGCTGGTTCGGCTCAATGGCGTTTTGCCCAAAACTCTACCAGTAACTTATGGAAAACACCGGGATTGTTTGATAACTTCGGAATCAGAACAACCAATCGTATTCAAAGCACCAGTCTGGCTATTTTTAGCCAGGTTGACTGGGCCATTACCAGCAAAATTCATGTGCTGCCCGGCGTAAGATGGAACTACGATAAAAAAATAGCAGACTACAAACGTGAAACCTACGGTGGTTTACAAACAACAGACCCTGCCTTGGTTGCCCTAAAAAATGGTGTTTATACCAATCAGGCATTTAACACAACAGTAAACGAAGATAACTTTTCAGGCCAGCTAACCCTGCAATACAGAGCCAGCGAAAAACTCAATGCGTTTGCTACTTACTCTGTCAGTTACAAACCGGTCGGTGTTAACATCGGAGGTTTGCCAACTGCAAGCGGGCAGGTGCTGATAGACCTGGCCAAGGTAAAGCCAGAATTTGTTTCACACAAAGAGATAGGTATCAAAACCAAACCGACAGCCAATTCAATTTTGAACCTCGTATTTCATGATACCGACATTAAAGACTATCAGACACAGGTACAGACACCAGAGCCCGGCGTAAACAGAGGGTATCTGGCAAATGCCGAAAAAGTAAGAGTTATTGGTGTTGAGTTAGATGGAAACATCAGACTTAGTAATCATTTCACAATTAATGGCGCCTTTGCCTATACCGATGGCAAATACATCTCTTTCAAAAATGCTCCTGTGCCTTTAGAAGAGGTTGGGGGCCCGCAGGCATTTAAAGATGTTTCCGGAGGCCAACTGCCTGGTATCTCTAAATGGGCAGGTTCATTAGGTGGCGAGGCTACAACAAAAGGTAGATTATTAGGCTTAAAAGGCAATTATTTTTTAGGGCTTGATGCCTACTACCGTTCAAAATTCTCATCTAGCCCGTCTCCATCACAATACCTGAATATTGAAGGATACACGCTAACCAATGGTCGGGTGGGTTTCAGAGCATCTAATGGAATCACGTTCTTTGTTTGGGGCAGAAATTTGTTTAATGTTGACTACTACGAGCAACTGCTGGCGGCTCCGGGCAGCGCGGGCAATTACGCCGGTATTGTGGGCGATCAACGAACCTATGGAGTTACACTGCGATACACTTATTGATATAAAAATTTAAATAATTGATGCCAGTATTCTGGCACAGAAGGGGATGCGGCAAAGCCGTATCCCCTTCTGCTATTTTACAGTTTAGCGATGGCCCCACTAGCCTTTGAATTACCTGTAAATCAACTATTTAAAAGCGCATTTATTTAAATTTGGTGCCGTTAAATAAAAAAACCGCAAAATAAAGTTCAAATATTTTGCAAAATAATCACATTTTATTTCCTTTGAAGTACACTTAGCTGAGAGACTATAATTGATAATATCTTCAGAGTTATCTTTTCTTTTACTCTTACAAATTAAAAACATAAAACCCGAGGCTAATTATTATTTAGAACCGGGATATTAATTTGAATTTCAATAGTATTACTGTTTTTATTTTAACCTATAAACTTTTGTTGAACTAATTATAATTTCTCAATCATATTTGGTTCTTCCCATTACGCCTTCATCTATGCACTCGTTTCTATGAAACTGTGATTGAATGTGCGCACCCGGAATCAACCAGAACACGCAATTTTCATTTGAACTGATTAAACGCGTAGCTATAGACTTTTTGGTATCGAAATTTCTATAAGCAATCACCGAATGATTTTCCGCAAGTATCTGGAAGAATTACCGAGGATTAGTTTTACTACTGAAAACTCCACCAATTTCAATAAATACCGATAATTAACTCTTTTGTAAGTTAACCTGAGTAGAAAAATGGAGGAATACATAGGATTAATAAAAAAAATTTACTGGCTCATATCCACCAAGTGCATATTTCTTTTTGGAAGAATAAGTATTTTTTAAATGCTGAAGGCCAATGGTGGATGCTTTTTCGAAGAATTTACCGCCGGGTCTTTTCAATAGTGGATATGGATATTTCTAAATATTGGTGTTTTTACTTTTTTAATCTTTAAACTTTTGTTGAAATATGGATGAATACTTAGGTGTTATCAAACCTTTTGCAGGTGTCACTTTTGTACCTGTTGGCTGGCATCTTTGCGACGGAACACAGTTGCCCATTTCTGGCAATGAAGCGCTATTTGCAATTATTGGCTATACATACGGTGGCGATGGCAAGACCAAATTTGCCTTGCCTAACTTACAATGCCGGGCAGTTATAGGACCCGGAAAAGGTGAAGGTTTAACAAACAGAACTCTTGGACAGATAGGAGGCGCTGAAAATGTGGCAATCTCTCAAAGTACATTCCCAGCGCATACACATACTTCTTTTGCACTTAATGTTGATGCTGATTCCAGTAACCCTTCCGATCTTTTTTTAACCAAAACCCTCGTTGACAGATATTGCATCCAAGAAGGCAGCGATATGGAAGTAAAAATGGGAAATGATATCATTTCTACAGCTCCTGGTGGGAACCTTCCTCATAACAATATGCCTCCATTCATGGCTATCAATTATATCATTTGCGTGCAGGGTATCTATCCTGAGCGTCCGTAACTAATTGTACAGCAGAATCAATAAATAATTAAGCACCCTTAACAAATTAAATAAAATGGATGAGTACGTTGGAACTATAAAAATTTTTGCAGGCGACTATGCGCCCAGGAACTATTTGAAATGCGAAGGACAGACCCTGCCGATAATGACATATCAGGCTCTTTTTGCTTTATTAGGAACTACCTATGGCGGCGATGGCAGAAATACCTTTATGCTGCCCGACCTGAGAGGCCGCCTAATCGTTCAAACGGGACAAATGCCCGGTAGCCCTAATTACAGACAACGTGGTGAAAAAGGAGGTCAAGAAAAGGTAACCCTTACCCTTAGTAACATCCCACCTCATACGCATACGTACAGCGCGCTATCAGGCAATCGCGAATCTCCTAACCCTCAAAATAATTACCTGGGTAATACTGCCAGTACTTTTTATGCACAAAAAGGCCCAAATGATAAATTAGTAGCTATGGCACCAGGGGCAGTAGGCACCATTGGAGGGCAACCACACGAGAATATGCCACCCTTCATAGTACTTAATTATATTATATGCACCTTTGGATTGTACCCTCCAAGACCATAACGTAACCATTACTCTTTTAAACCATTATTAAATCGTTCGGAAATTATCAACTTTCTGCAAGGCTCTGAATATCATTTGATTAAGAACAGCTTGATGATATTTCTAACAGATAAATACCTGGCTACTTAACATAAAAACAGCGTGCATGTCAATAATATTTACGGAATCACTTTAAACTATTTAAAAACATGGATGAATACATAGGAATGATAGTAGCTTTTTCTGGCCGCTTCGTACCAGAAGGTTTTATTGAATGTAACGGGCAGTCACTTCCCATATCACAGTTTCTAGCACTCTATTCTTTAATTGGCACTACTTATGGAGGCGATGTTAGTAAACAAATTTTTAATGTCCCTGATTTAAGGGGTCGCTCTATTATTGGTGCCGGGAGCGCGGCAGGTTTAACTTCACATACACCCGGGAAAACTGGTGGAGTAGAACAGGTGACGCTTAATCAGTATCAATTACCCCCACACAATCACCCTTACAACGCACTAACCGGCCCTAAAGAAAGTAAAGACCCCAAAAACAACTACATTGGCACCGCGGGCGGAAACTTCTATGCCAAAAAAGACCCTGCTGACACCCTGATAAAAATGAACGATCTAATGCTTGAAGCAGCACCGGGTGGCAGCCAACCGCATAATAATATGGCTCCTTTCTTAGGTATAACTTATGGCATTTGTGCTTACGGGGAATATCCTCCAAGACCAGATTGATAATAGTTAAAGTCTGTTCAATCGGAAACACGTAAAATCAGAGATTGTATGCGATTTATAAAGGCTCATTTAACAACAGCCTATTAATGGACTATTGAATGCCTTTCACTAAAGCAATTGCATTTAAGCAAAATATAAATAAACAACCATCTTAGATACTTAATATATGGACGAATATATAGGTGTTATTAAACCTTTTGCAGGTGTCACTTATGCACCAAGGGGCTGGCTACCTTGCGACGGAAGACTGTTGCAAATTTCTGACAATCAAGCGCTGTACGCAATTATTGGCACTAGATATGGTGGCGATGGCAGGTATAATTTTGCCTTGCCTAACTTACAATGCCGGGTTGTTATAGGCACCGGACAAGGTCCGGATCTAACAAACAGGACTCTTGGTCAGACAGGAGGCGTTGAAAATGTAACAATAACTCAAAACACATATCCGCAGCATACGCATATTTCTTATGCACTTACTGTTGATGCTGATTCCAGTAACCCTTCTGATCGTTTTTTAACCAAGACCCCCAATGACAGATATTGCATTAAACAAGGTTCCGATACGGAAGTAAAAATGGGAAGTGATATCATTTCAACCGCCTTTGGAGGGAACCTTCCTCATGAAAATATGCCTCCCTACATGGCAATTAATTACCTCATCTGTGTCAATGGTGTATTTCCTTTCCGTGAATAGCCCATTGAACAACATCTTTCAACTTTGTTATTAAATACCTTTAACACTTGAAATAAAATGGATGAATACATAGGAACAATAAAAATCTTCGCAGGCGACTTTACGCCCCAATATTATTTAAAATGCGAAGGCCAAACGCTGCCTATAGCGAAATATCAGGCTCTTTATGCCCTATTAGGAACAACGTACGGTGGTGATGGCAGAAATACATTTATGCTGCCCGACCTGAGAGGCCGACTAATCATTGATTCGGGACGAGGAAATAATGGTAGTAGTTACCTTACGTTAAGAGAACGTGGACAAAAAGGAGGTGAAGAAAAGGTAACGCTTACCCTTAGTCACATTCCACCTCATACGCATACATATAGCGCGCTATCAGGCAGCCGTGAATCTACTGACCCTCAAAATAATTACCTGGGTAATACCGCCAGTAATTTTTATGTAGAGGCAAAGCCAGCTGATAATTTAGTAGCTATGGCAGCAGGAGCAATAAGCCCTATTGGTGGGCAAGCTCACGAGAATATGCCACCCTTTATAGCCCTTAACTACATTATTTGCACTGCTGGATTATATCCTCCAATGCCATAACCATTATTTTTTAAAACCATTATCAAATCATCCGGAAATTATCAACTTTCTGGAAGGCTCTCAACAAAATATGATTAAGAACGGCTTAATGGTTTTTCTAACAGATAATTACCTGGCTACTTAACATAAAACAGGGTTCATATAAGTAATAATTACGGAATCACTTTAAACTATTTGAAAACATGGATGAATACATAGGAATGATTAAAGCATTTCCAGGTCGCTACGTACCAGAAGGTTATCTGGAATGCGACGGTAGAAAACTTGCAATAAACTCCCAAAATATGCCCCTTTACACCTTAATCGGTACAACTTATGGCGGAGATGGAAAGACTTACTTTAATCTGCCTAATTTAATGAGCCGCTCAATAATTGGTGTAGGAAAATTAGATAAAACAATAAAAATACCCGGGCAAACTGGTGGAGCAGAACAGGTGACGCTGACTCAGAATGAATTACCGCCACACAATCACCCTTATAATGCACTAACCGGCCCAAGAGAAAGTAAAGACCCTACTAACAACTACATTGGCACCGCGGGAGGCAACTTCTACGCCAAAAAAAACGCGGGTGATTACCTGATAAAAATGAACGATAGAATGATTGGGGAAGCGCCGGGTGGCTACCAACCGCATAATAATATGGCTCCTTTCTTATGTATAACTTACGGTATTTGCTGGGATGGGATTTATCCTGATAGACCAGACTGAAAATCAAAATAAATCTATAAATACAGAAAACCATGGAAAATCAATTGGAAATCCAAACGGAAAAACCGGAAAAAGAAGTGCAGGCAAAAAAAACCTGGGTAAAGCCTGCCATGAGAGCCCTCAATACGGCCATAAACGCTTCTGGCACAGGTACTAGCGAAGGTGGTACTGGTGTTCCGTCTTAACCAGGTAAGCAGCAGTTAAAAGGGAGATTACATCAGTCTCCCTTTTTAGGTTTTCCGGTGTCTTAAGTCTTTCTAGTATTTTCTTTGTATCCACCATATTGCTTTCCATGTCTGCAGGCAAGCCATCTTTCAGAAGTTGATTAATAAAAACCTTGTTTTTTAACTTTCTGTAAGGAATAACAGCAGCGGTTTTGTCGTCTCTACAGATTACGTACGCTGGCAGAATACTTTGTAAAGATTTCCTGATGAAATTGCGTTTTACATCTCCGGGTCTGAACATTTCAGCAGGCAATTGTATCATATACTCCAGTAACCTGATATCGGCCATCGGGTAACGGCACTCGCTGTTAGCTCTCAAAGCATGCAGATTCTCAGACTCAAACCTCAATGAAGTAAACGGCCTCATGATTCTTGAAATCATGAAGTGTTTATATGACTTTACATCAATGCCATATTCTTTGGCAGGTAGGTCTTTCAGGCGCTCAGCCTTGAGAAAATCAGAATCAATTTCTTTGGCTATAGACGCCTTATTCATCTTAAAACCAAACAATCTACCCTGTAAATACCTATATAAAGATTTGTAAACAGCTATATCAAATTTCAGAAGTTCTTTCATCACTCTGGCAGGCCTGCAACTATACCAGATATCATACATCCATCGGGTTCCATAATCGGTTACTAATTCATCTCCCGAAAAACCACTAAGTTTTACCCGGCAACCGGCGCTTTGCATCGCTTCATAAATAGCATTCTGCCAGGTAGTGTTTTGCTTGTTCAGCCCCCCGTGTACGCGAATGGTCTCCTGTAATTCATCCTGATAATTAGTAAACGGATGCCGGTTTAACTTAAAAATATTCTTTTTATTGAACCCGAATGAATCTAAAAGTTGATTCTGAATGTGTTCTTCCTCCACTATCTCTTTCTCTGCAAGGACACGCCCCTCATCTGATTGTACCAGAGAGAACGAATAAAGGTTTTCAAAAAGAGTTTTTTTAGCAGAAAGTACCTCATTGGCCATACAGGCAATTGTTGAAGAGTCAAGCCCTCCGCTTAACTCCAGCCCTACGCCAAAAGATTCTATCCCTCGTAACCGGCATCTGACAGCCTCAAAAAACAATTGATAAAATTCGCGGTAAACTAGTGCTGCATCTACCGGTTTTTCAGGGAAACACGGCTTTAGCTCCCAGTACTTTGTAATCTGAACTCTCTCATTAAAATAAAAAAGATAATGACTTGGTTCTAAGCGGTAAATATCATGATAGCACGTGTGCTTTACATTTAAATATTTAAGGATATATGACCCATGAAGCAACCCGGCCACGTAAGATTTCTTATAGCTTAAATCAATAAATGGCAGGTGAAGAAAAGCGTTCAGATCACTCGAAAAAAGAATTAGATTCTGCTGGCAGGTATAAAACAAGGGTTTCACACCCAGGTGGTCTCTGGCCATAAAAAGCGCTTTTTGTTGTTTATCCCAAACCACAAAAGCAAAATCGCCAATAAGGTGCTTTACACAATCATTCTGATAGAAGGTGTAAGCGGCCAGTATATATTCGTGGTCAGAAGCCTTTAGGGGGCCCTTAATTTTTAATTCAGAAGCCAGTTTTTCCCGGTTATCAATTCTGCAACTGGCGGCCAATACATAGCGGTCGTTCTGAACTATGGCTGATGCGTTAAAAGATTCGGCAGTATTAAAAAGAAACTTGTTACATATATAAATTTCATCAGACTGGTAAACACCCTCGGCGTCACCTCTGAAAAAATTCATGGCTTGATACATATTCAAACCAATCTCAGAAACATTCATTGTTTCATTGAGACTTAAACAGCCAAAAAATTGTGACATATCGGTTAGTCGCAGCAATAAGTTTATAGAAAGAATTCTTATTTTAATCTAAAATTACGTAATTTGTAAATAAAACGCAACCACGCTCAATGACTATTAATTATATAGCTTACGGACTACCCATTGTTTCTGAAATTGATTTACCAGGGTTTATACCGCTTACTGATACAAGCAACCCGCACAAACCATTATTTGTTAAAATTGGCAAGGTGCCTCTTAAACTGAAAAATGAGCCAACAGCTAAAAAGCCTTTTTCTACCTTCAACGAAACGGAATATCTTTTCACAATGCCAGACCTGGCCCGTTATTACGTACATGATGGAGAAGAAATAATTATAGAACCCAACAGCGAAAAACAACAGGACATCCTGCTTTATTTTTACTCTAATTGTATGGCTGCAGCCTTGTACCAACGCAACCTTGTTCCTTTTCATGTGTCTGGTGTGTTTATTGATGACTCAAGAATTGTGTTGTTCGCCGCTCCGTCGCGTGTGGGTAAATCTACCACCTCATTGATGCTTCAGCAAAAAGGATATGCTCCTTTTACTGACGACACAGCCATATTAAATGTAGAAAACGGCAAATGTTATGCCTATGCTTCATATCCGGTAATGCGCTTATGGGATAGCACACTTAAAAACCAGACAATCCTGGATGAATCGGATAAGCAATTAATAAGAAGCGAGGTTAGTATCAATAAGTTTGCGTTTTCGTTTCATGACCGGTTTGTTACCGAAAAAGTTGAGGTTGCCGGTATTGTAAATATGAATGCCGAAGGCGAAAACATTAAGGTAAAAAAACTGAATTCTGTAGAGGCAATTGAGGCCCTGTCTGGAAATGTATACAGAAAAAACTGGGTTAATGGCATGCAAAAAGAATTGGTCAAGTTCAGGCATTTAACCGGCATTGTAAAAACTTTCCCTTGCTGGCAGGCCAACAGGCCTAAAAACAAATCCACGTTCACTACGTTTGCAGACACATTAGAAGCTGAGATTCTGGAACCCTTAAAGCAAAAAGCTCTAATTTTGAAGTGATGGAATTAACCGGATTACGCTCTTTTCATGAATCGGATTTGAATCCAAAAATTGTTTGGCTGGCCTCTTACCCAAAGTCTGGTAATACGTGGTTCAGGTCTTTTCTGTCTGTGCTTATCAGTAACAAAGACCTGGATATAAATAACCTGCAAACTAACGGTATATTTTCTGGCAAATTAGTTTTTGAGGACGCACTAGATATTGATGCCGACTATATCGGGCCACAAGAAGCGGAAACCTTAAGAAGATTTTCATTCAGGTATCTTTCTGAAATAAGCAGAAAACTGATGTATATTAAAATACATGACGCTTACACATTTTCTGAATTTGACTCACTGCCGTTGGTTCCTACTGAACCTACAAAAATGGCAATTTACCTGGTTCGGAATCCGCTTGACATAGCCCTTTCATTAGCTAATCATCAGGACATTACAGTAGATAACGCCATTGACAATTTTCTAATAAACCCAACAAGTACATTTGGTAAAAAGACTAATAACGGTTCTCAACAGTTTTTTCAAATGTTAGGGACCTGGTCAGACCACGTAGAAAGCTGGCTTAAATACCCAACATTCCCTGTTCACTTTATCAGATATGAAGATCTAAAAGCCATGCCCTTTGAAACATTTAAAGGCGCCTTAAATGCCATTGGTTTGGAAGTATCTGATACACAGATAAATCAGGCGATAGAATTAACCCGGTTTGAAAAACTAAAAGAACAGGAACAAAAAAGAGGTTTCAGTGAAAAAATGGTCTCTGCCAATAGTTTCTTTTTTAAAGGAGTGGCTGGCCGGTGGAAATCAGAATTAACCGAAAAACAAATAAAAAAAATAAAAGAGGTAAACCAACCTATGATGCGACACTTTGGGTATTGGTAGAATCTTTGACACTACAACTATGTACACTATAAACACTAACAGAATTTTACTGACCGAACTAGGTGATGAAGGTATATTATTTGATATGCAAACGAATGAATATGTATCTCTGAACGAAACGCTTTACAAAATACTTCAAGGTATTGAACAGGGAAACAACGTTGAAACTATTGTGCAGGATTTACATACCGAATACAATATTTCTGAAGCGGAGTGTGCTGCTGATGTTAATCTTGCTCTGACAGAACTGGAAGAAAAAACTTATATTGTTAAATGCGTTTCCTAAAAAAAATAAGAGCGTTTTTCCGTTGGAGCCTGAGGCGTAAACTGCTGTTGGCATTTACTGTTCCTCTGGCTCTATACAGCTTTTTTCTATTCCGTTTTTTTCATTCAAACGCCAGATTCGGAGAAAGAAACAAGCCTGTTGATGTAGACAATAACGTTGATATGCAACTGGTGAGAGACATCAGCATGGTTATTAAAGTTGTAGCCAAATATAGCTTCTGGAACAACGTCTGCAGGCATCAGGCTTATCAGGCAAAAGTACTTTGCCGGCTATATGGCATACCCTATAAAATTTATGTAGGTTTTAAGAAGAATGAAGCAGGCACCATAGAAGGCCATGCCTGGACAACGGTAAACGGCCAATTTGTAACCGGCTTTTGCGTCGTTGAAGATTATGTAGTACATAGCACATTTGCCTGATTTAACCTGCCTTCATAAGAAAAGCGAGAAAGGTATAAGACCCTTCTCGCTTACCTATCTTATTTCTTCATTTTGTTTTCGAACAAAAATACTCCGTTTTTATTTGCAACCACCAGGTCAATCTTCTTATCATTGTTCATGTCGCGGGCTACTATATTCAGCCCTGCGCCAGAATCATTATCAATCACGTGTTCTTTCCAGTTTGGCGCTTTACCGGGGGTAAACTCAAACCAGAGCAAAAACGGAGCGTCGGCATCGCCGGGATCACGGCCGTGGTGCGCCAGAAATCTCTTGCCTGTAATGTAATCATTCTTACCATCACCATTCAAGTCAGCCATAATTGATGAATGCGTTTGCGCAGTTGTGGTACTCATAAGGTGTGTAACAAAATCAATCCTGCCGTCTTTTTCTACCTGCTCATGAAACCATATACCCAGTGCATGGGCAGAGGCGCTCACTACATCGTTCCGGCCATCGCCGTTTACATCTAATACCTGCATGTGCGAGCAGGGTTCGCCCAGATTAGCCGGATGAAACTTCCAGTTACCAGCCTTGTTGTCTTTTGTTCCTTCAAACCAGCCTTCACGTATTACCACATCTTTGAGACCGTCATTATTGATATCGCCAAAACCAATACCATGCGAGAATATTTCAGTACCCGGAACATTTTCTTTACTGATGGGGTGGCGCTTCCAGGCGGTTTCACCTTTTCTGGTTGGGGCTTGTAGCCATACAATTTGTTTTTTGGTTTTGTCTCCGCAGAGAATATCCAGCCTGCCGTCGTTATCAATATCAATAAATCCGGGCGATTCGTTTGCAATACCCATAGAGTCGGCAATGATATGCTTTTTCCATTGGCCAGGTCTGTTTTTAGGGTTTTCGAACCAAAAACCGGATTTCCCAGGAAAATCAATAACCACTACATCATCCCAGCCATCCAGATTCACATCCATACCCAGATTAAGAAATGATTCACTATATTCTTTTCGAGGGTCAAAAGCACGAGATGGAGCCATTTCATGGCGTTTCCAGTCTGGCGCTTCAAACCAGAAATATCCGGCTACAATATCCAGTTTGCCGTCTTTATTTAAATCGGCTACTGCCACACCCTCTGAAATGAAGTCTGCCGTGATTTTGGTTTTCTTGAAATCAGTTGAGGTAAAGCTTTGAGCTGAGGCATTTCCTATAAAAACCACACCTGCCAGCCAATATACCCAATGCTTTATATTTTGTTTTATTTGCATATTCTTACTGTTTTATGATTGGTAAAATTAATGAGACGCCTCTTCACTTTCATGCTGATGCGCCTGTGCCGGGTTTAGCACTTTATTGATTAACTGATGCTTTTCCTGACTGGCTTTTGTTTGTACTCTGGCCAGTTTGCTATCCAGTTCTTTCAGAAGTGCTTTTGATTCGGCGGTATTCAGGGCGCCAGTGCGTTGAATGGCATAGTTCAGAAACCTGGGCAACCTGCTTCTTTCTGCCATCTGCATAAATCTTCTGGCATCAACTGTAGCTAATGGCTCGGCTGCGTACCAAACCATCAGCGGCAGATTATGGTCTGCTTTATCGACAACTTTTTGAGCCAGTGCGTCTACCACTTCCCATCTTTGGGCTGGTTCAATTCTCTGCATGGCAGAGGCCAGATACAACCTTACCAAAGCAGAGTTATCGGTTTTTGCCATTCGCACCAATTGCTTCAGGGTTTCCGGCGAAATATGGTTGTCTTCAGCCAGTAACTGAATTGCCCAGCTCCTGATATATTCATTCGGGTTTGACAATAAAGCAACTAAATCTTTTTCTGAAAGGCCTTTGGTTACATGTAATGCCCAAAGCGCTCTTAGTTTACGGGTTACATCAGGATTTCTGAACAGAATTTCCTTCAATGCCTCATGAACCTTAGGATTTGGCCCGCGCTGCTGCAAAATAGCTCTGGCTTGCCTTACATACCACTCATTCGGGTTCAACTGATAGCTCACCAGCTCCAAATCTGTTGCCTTAGATAAATCTACCTGTACCCATTTGTCGTTTTCATGGGTAATCTTAAAAATCCGGCCCATCGTTTTATCGTGCACATCAGGATTTGAACTATGACACTGGTTTTTATCATACCAGTCAATAGCAAAAACAGACCCGCTTGCATCATACTTAAAATTAAGCCACTGCGACCAACTATCGTTCATAACCAGGAAGTCCTTGTTGTGTGACGCCACATACCCCGAACCAGCGCGGGTTAGCTGGTCAACATTCAACCTTGCTCCGTTGATATTATTCATAAATATCTTGTTTCTGTATTCGGCTGGCCAGCTGTTACCCAGATACAACATGGCACCAGCATGTGCATGGCCCCCACCTGCAGCAGCAGACCTGAAATTACCTGCATGCGGCCCCCTGTCGCCCAGCCAGTGGCGATGGTTAGCAATGGTTGTGATGTCATCATAAATATAAGGGTTAAAATGCTTACCCGCCTGGCGGAAGTACCTTGCCCCCTGAATGATATGATACATGTGCGGAATAACACAGGCTGTTATAAATGGATGCCCGTAGTCGTTGAAGTCAAGCCCCCAAGGGTTGCTTGAGCCCTCGGCAAATACTTCGAATTTCTGCGTTGTGGGATGAAACCGCCAAACACCTGCATTGAGTTTCACCCTCTGGTCGTCAGGCGTACCAGGCTTTCCAACTTTTGAGTGAGTAAATACTCCATGCGTGCCATATAGCCAGCCGTCCGGCCCCCATCTGAAACTATTCAGTACTTCATGTGTGTCTTGTGTTCCCCAGCCATCCAATAATATTTGTGGCGGGCCTGCGGGCTTATCGTTTTCAGCATCTAAAGGCACATACAACAGATAAGGAGCAGCACCTAACCAGACCCCTCCCATGCCCAGTTCAATACCACTTACCAGGTTAAGGCCCTCCATAAATATCTTTCTTTTGTCTAGCGTGCCGTCGCCATTGGTATCTTCAAAAATCAGGATACGGTCTCTACCCTGCCCTTCCGGAGCCGGAACCGGATAAGTATGACCCTCTACTACCCAAAGCCTGCCTTTCCAGTCTATTGTAAAACAAATCGGGCGTATAATGTCTGGCTCGGCTGCTGCAAGGGTTACCTTAAACCCTTTGGGGGCTGTCATTGCTTTGGCAGCTTCGATTCCTGAAAGACCGGCATTCAGAACGGGGTCTAGTGGAGGCAGGATAATAATATCTTTCTGTTTCAGCTCATTAGCGAACCCGGGGCGGCTGGGATAAAACAAAAAGTTATCGAAGTTTATGTGCGCCCAGATATCGTTAGAGATGTAGGGTATCTGCGATATGCCGGTTTCATTGTCTACAATTCTGATGAAAATGTTTTTGTTCAGATACGGTCTTAAATCAACAACAACCGGTTGCAGCGTCGCTCTGCCCTGCCCTGTTGAATGAAAAATCACTTTTTTAGTGTCGGCCAATACAATTTCTACACGTGTATCCTGCAAGGCCCCTCCAGATACCCTGAAAGCTGCATAAGGCTGCGTAACTTTAAAAGGTACCGAAGTAAGTGTTCCAGTCAACTGATAATTTCTGGTTCCGCCACTGCTTAAAAAGTGTTTGCCTTCAAAGCCAATCACCATGTCTTTTTCATGCACCGGCGATGGCTCCTGACTAAAAACTGCATTGGCAAATGCATTTCCGGTGGCTGTCCAGTCTTTTAATGTGCCTGTCTCAAAATCCAGGTTCAGCGGTTGGCCGTCTTTCATAGGCAACTTACCTACGGCAACAGCTTCAGTAATGGGGCCATCTACCACTTCCAATTTGCCCACCATACCTGCTGCACGGTGCCCTGGTACTGTGCAATAATAGGTGTCGCTTTTTTCAGCCTTAAAAATGATGCTGGCTTTCATACCTTTTTCAGATACAGTTTTACTCTTCACGCCAGCTTTTTCAAGTGCTATGTCATGAGTCATCAGCTCGGTATTCACTATAGTAATGCGTACAGTTTTACCTTTAGTGGCTTTCAATGTCGGATTTCTGGTGCCGTTTTTGGCAAAATAGCCCAGCATACTGGCTTCAAGGGTATAATCAAAATCGACTTTTACGGTGTCCTGAACAATTCTGGCTTTTGTAGGCAATTCTCTGGCATTAGCGCCGGGTCCTCTCAGCATAAATACCAGCAAGGGTAAGAAGAGCAGATGGGATTTTTTCATAGTTAACAAGGTTGAATAGAGTTATTAAAATCAGGTTGAGTTTTTTATGTTGAATCGTTATTGGGTAGGTTAAAAAAATACATTCATTAATTCAGCATTCGCTAATTCTCAATTAGTCTGGTAGTTCTTCAAGTATTACATCTTTAAAAGCCACCTGTGCGGCACCACCACCATGAATCTGAAAACCTATAAGACCTGACTGCGGAATACCGGCATCAGGCTCATAATAATCTACTGTCTGCTTGCCGTTTACATATAGTTTTATGTGGCGTTTTTCGGCTCTTATTTCATAATCATTCCAATCGTTTTTCTTTATCCATTTCAGCACCTGTATAGAATCGGGACTTATCAACGTTTTATTCCTTCTTGATTCATCATACAAACCGCCCCAGAATCCTTCTCCCCAATCAGCCTGATAGCCTTCCATTTCGTAGGGAGGGTTCACGAGGCGTTTGCTTCTGAACTGAATACCCGAATTGATAAAACCTTTGCTGCCGGTTAGTTTTACCTTCAGTTTCATGATAAAATTGCTATAAGGGCGAGTAGTACAGAGGAAGTTGTTATGCGGCACTTCTTTATCTGTAGCGCCTCCAATCAGCATCCCGTTTTCAATGCGCCAGGTATAAATTGTGTCGCCCTCCCAACCTCTGAAGGTTTTGCCATCAAAAAGCCTGACAGGTTTTTTTGTAGATTGAGGTATGAAGCCCATCAGACAAAAGCCGACGAGTGCCAGAAAAACAAGAAAGGATTTCATTTAAAGGTCTGGTTAAGATGGCGGAGCAATGCCTAAAATTTGGCAGCTTTGTGCAGAATAAATACGCTTTGAAATTTTTTAAGATACTCCGTTTCTCAAAGTTATGATTCTGGAATTAATTTTCAGCGCAAAATTTTTATTTTTTCAGAATAACAGAATTTATCTCATTACTTGCCTTAAATGTTCGCTATCAGCATGTTATGAAACCAGTAATTGAACCAGCGTTTGCACAAGCTCAATAATTGGAAACCAGGCCCGGCCACTGCATGGGTTTAATCCCGGTTTGCTGCCTCAACAGTGATGATGCTCTAAGGAATATTGCTGGAAATAAAGAAGCTAAACGGGTAAGTAAAATAAAGATAGCCGGCCATTTATTGGTTCCGGTTTACACAGGTAAGAGACAACAGATGCAAAAGCAGAAAAAAGAAGTAATGGAAATAGGCAAGAAAAAAGGGTGACAGGGAATATCCATAGACCTGCCACCCTTATACTTTAAGAGTATAAGCTGTAAGATACGGTTATCACATTCAAAGGCTGGATTCCGGTCTAGTTAGTTGATTCACCACCCGCTTGTTGAGTTGCTGCTTCTGCTTTTTGCTGTTTCAGCATTTCTCTTTTCAATCTGCGCTGTTCTTTTCTTTTTGGCCAACGGGCAGCTTCATAAGCAGCCAGTTTTTCTTTATTTAATTGGCGATACTCTTTGGATTTTTCTCTTAATTCTTCGCGATGCTCAATTGCATATTCCCTTGATCTTTGATTAAGCAATTCACGATGTTTCTCGCGATACTTTTTGTGGTATTCTCTTTGATACTCGCGACTTTTCTTGGCCTTTTCTTCTGGGGTCATGATAATAAAAAAGTTCTTGACAAATAAAAATTGTCCGTTTTTTTGATTAACAACACATAATGTAGTACAGTGAAATAAACTACAGCGCAAGAAGTTTTGGATGGGAGTTTCTGCCAAACAAATGCAAGCAGAAGATAAATCTGGTGGAGAAGATGGGACTCGAACCCACGACCTTTTGACTGCCAGTCAAACGCTCTAGCCAACTGAGCTACATCCCCTAATTTTTCAAAAAAATACTCTGTTATTTTTTGAGTGCACAAAAATGCGAAATTTTTCTAAAAATTCAAACATTACCAGCCGGGAATCATAAAATTAATTCCGGTTACTCCACTTTGAATTTTCCCGTTATAAATAGGAAACGCCAGATAGGGCTCCAGAATGAGGTATCCGAGTGCATTTATACGCAAACTTACACCTGTGCTCATGATAGGTTTTAATTTAAGATTTTGTTTCTCACCATCGCTGAAAACATATTCGTACTTCTTACCGGGCGAACGTGCGTCGTCCCAAACCATTCCCATATCAAAAAAGAAGTTCAGGTCAGTTGGCACATACATAAAATCAATCAGAGCCAGTTTTTTCGGCCCTGTAAAAGGCAAACGGATTTCAAAATTGGTTAAACCCATCTGAGACCCCTTCAATTGCTCTTCACTCAAAGCCAGGGTTGAGGTCTGGTTGCTCAATGCCTTACCCCAGAAACCATGCATATACCAGGGGTATCCGAGAAACATCGGGTATAATCTATTATAGTCTTCTATGTTTTTGGTTCCCAGTCGGCCATAATAATATAGTCTGGCGGCAAGAGTAATGGGCTTCAGATACTTATATTTTCTGTAATCGGCCGTAATAGCGTTATGCGCTATGTCACCAAAATATCTTGAAAACTCAAAACGGTAACGATAACCATTCAACGGTGCAGTGGTACCAAAGGTACTGTTGTCTCCAACATAGGCTACGTATAGTTTTTGCAAGCTAAACGGAGAAAAACCTTTGCCTTCAAGCTCGGCCTGTGATATACGCTGAGGTGTTAAACTACCACGATAATAACTACCTGCCGAAGAACTTACGCCATAATAATCGCTGTAAACTCTGCCACTGTAGCTATACCAGTTGGCGCTGCCGCCCACTTCAATTCTTTTTGAGGTGCTAAGCGGATAAAAAGCGAACAGGCCTATTTCATTGATAAACAAACGATACAGATTATAGCTCGACTGAATGAGGGAATCGCCTGCCGGAATACCCAGGCTTGCTTTAATGGCAGGGTCTGTAATGTATTTATTAGTCTGCTGATAATCAGAAAAACGATAAGGTATACGAGAAAAACTGGCACCCCATTGCAACGGGTTTTTCTGATTCAGATAGGCAATCTGCCCGCCGAAATCCTGTATTTCGCCATTGAGCGCCAATACGCCCGATACCTGATTATTGTTCAACATGTCGCTGGCAAGCCCAACCACACCTCCGCCAAGCCCTGTACCCCAACGGCTGGTAGATACTCCTACACCCGAGCTCCCCAGGTAGTCCAGTTTAAATCTGGGGGTATATTTTAATGTTTTCAGTCCTTTCTCTTGTACCCTGCCTAACAGTCTTTGTTTATTCAGGTTAGTTTCTACAATATTTCTACCTTCCTTCCACTCATAGGGGGCAAGGGTGGCTGCCTTTTTATCAATAGTGTTTTCAGCGGGTTTGGCGGTAAACTCCTCCGGCCGGGCCACATACAAATTGTACTTACCTGCCTGAAAATACGAATACACCAAAGCACCGGTTTTAGCAGCAATGCTAACGGCAGGCGAATACATGGTAATGCCGCTGATACCCGTAAAATAATTACTCAGTTTTTCAATTCCCCCATTTACTAAAGAATACCGGTAAAGATTCCTGAATCCATCTGCATCTGATAAAAAATATAAAAAGTTTCCATTGGGGTCAATCAGCGGATTAAGATTATCAGCGCCCTGCAAAAAAGAGAAACTTTCAATTTTTAGCGTGTTTATATCCAGTTTTGATATTACGTAACTGGCTTTTTCTAAACGGGTGGCATTGCTGCCCCTGTCAGACACGAAGTAAACCGAACGGCCATCGGGCGACCACGTGGGCTGAATATCAGAATACTCGTCGTTCGTCAGGTTTTGTACCGACGCTTCTTTGATATTGAAGGCATACAAATCGCTGACGCCGTTCATCAGCCCGGATACAATAATGGTGCTTCCATCAGGCGACCACGCAGGATTTGAAAAAGAATCTACCCCTTTCAGTTCAAAAGTGCGCTTGTTCCCGTTGGCCACATCTACTATCGACAGCTTATTACGCCCCTTGCTCTGAATAACCAATGCCAGATTTCTACTATCCGGCGACCACGCCCCGGCAGTTTCAAGAAAACTGTAAGAGTCTACGTGTGAGCCAAACGAAGTACTTTCTATTTTACGCACCACCTTACCGGTATGGGCTTCGGCAATAAAAATATCTAAAGAAATAACATTTTTTGAAGAGATATAAGCCACAAAATTACCATCAGGGCTAATGGTGGGTGACAGATTCATTTCTCCTGCATTTTTAACTGAGGCAATTTCTCTGCCGGTGGGTGTAGCAGTAGTGCCTACCCGCAAAGGTGCATAAGTATCTGTCATTACTTTTTTCCAGCGGGCAGAAAACCGGTCGATATCCACTTTCAGATTTCGTCTGAAAGCCGCCTCAATGCCATAGCGGGCGGTTTCTTTAAACAATGGGCGAATCATGTCGTCGCCATAGGTAGCGGCCACGTAAGCCCAGAAGGCCTGCCCCCATCTGTAAGGAAAATACTTATATTCTTTGGTAACCAGGTCTTTAATAGTAGGTATGTCGTCATTCATTACGGCATCGCGCATCCACATGGCTGTATGGGCATCAACCCTTCCCAGCGACATATACTCTGCCAATCCTTCAACCATAAACAGGGGTAAGTTCTGAATATTAGCCAGGGTGGTAGAGTCGCCCGATGTCATCAACTGATACTGAAACGCGTGCACTAACTCATGCCCTAATACGTGGTCGGTTTGCCGTTTAGAATACATCATGGGCATAACTACCCTGTTGCGTAGCCCCTCAGTTACACCGCCTGTACCTTCTCCAATTTGTCCGCTTATAGCCGTTGTCTCCTGAAAATCCGGGTGATTCTGATAAATAATTAAAGGATTAGGTTTAATAAACGCCAGTTTGAAAACTTCCTGATGAATTTTATACCAATGCTCACTGTTTATCATCAGTTCGTTGGGTACAGTATTATCTTTAAAATAGTGGTAGAGTTCGAAATGAGGGCTTTGTAAAACTTTAAAACCAAAGGACTTGTAGCGAGGTTTATTTTGGCCGAAGTATTGTGATTGCGAAAAGGCTATATTGCTGATTATCAATCCAATGGCTACCAAATAAACGTTTTTCATACCTTCTTTGTAGTGTTATTTTCTCATTATAACGTAAATAAAAAGAAAATAGCTTAAAACTGCATCTAAAATTATTTAACAAACTGCGGGCGGCAGGCACGTGCAAATCTGGCCTTCCAGTAGCTGTTCATCATGTTGTCTTCACGTACTCCCTTGCTTGATGACGCGTGAATAAATATTATTTCATCTTCACTTCTAACCTCGGTTACAATGCCCGAATGATTTATTTCATTGCTGGTGGTGGCAAAAAACACCAGATCACCCTTCTGAATATTCGGTATATCAATAGCCGGAAAAAACTCTGATTGCTGGCGCGACACCCGGGGCAATTTCATACCAAACTCTTTAAAACTGTTGCAAATAAGGCCTGAACAATCAATGCCGCGCTGGTCGTTTCCACCACTTCTGTAAGGCACACCGGTATATGAACGGGCTACTTTTATGAGATTCGCCGTAGACATCAGCGTTGAAGTTTCAGCTTTTGTTTTTACTACCGGCTGCTCATTAGGCACCCTGGAAGGCACCGTTTTGGTGTTGCTTTTGGTTCTAAAAACATGGCACGAAGATAAGCCCAACACCAGAAACAACAAACAAAGTAATTTCAGATTTTTTTTAAATTTAAGCACGTCAGGAAAGCATTTTATAATTCTAACGAGAAAATTAGGTCAAATTATAAAATCTAAAAACTTTTTATTGATGATTTTTTAAATTTAATCTACCACATTACCAATAATTCTACCCATAGCTACCATATCAAAGCCTTCTGAACTGTTTTGCAAACAAGCCATTTTGGGTTATGGTTATGTAAAAAACAGAATGCGGCTGCCAAACCAAAAAAAATAATCAAAACATTGATGCCTTCTTTTTTTTAACTCTAAATTTGTCTTTTAAATCAACCGAATTTTTTACATAAAATTGTGGTTGAGATATTTAAGGCGTTGTATATGTTTTTTTATCTAACTTAGCATACCTAGTGCAAATAAAACAATTTTGATTTGCCCGCCAGATGCATTTTGATAAGGTTCTATATAGCTTAATTACTCAAATAAAGCTTTAATACATGCTTTCAAACCTTCTGATTAAGAATTATGCATTGATAGAGCAACTTGAAATTTCTCCGGATGCTCATCTTAATATTGTTACAGGTGAAACAGGTGCAGGAAAATCTATCATGCTGGGTGCCATAGGTTTGCTGCTCGGTAACCGCGCTGATTTAAAAACCCTCTATAACGAAACCGAAAAGTGCGTAATTGAAGGCACTTTTTCGATGGATGGTTTTTATATAAAAAATATTTTTGACGAAGAAGAACTAGATTTCGAGAATCCCTGCATTATCCGCCGCGAAATAGCCCCGAGTGGAAAGTCAAGGGCTTTTATTAATGATACGCCCGTAACACTTGAAACACTCAGGAAAATAACCTCGCAACTGATGGATATCCACTCCCAGCACGATACCATTCAGCTGGGCTCTAATGAATATCAGTTAACCATTGTTGATACCTATGCTCAATGCCACGACAGGCTGGTTGAGTATCAGGAAAAATACCGCACCTACCGTAAGTTGCAGGATGCCTACGAGCAATTGCAAACAGATGCCGACCAGAATAAAAAAGAATTTGAGTTCAACAGTTTCCAGTTAGACGAACTCGTGAAAGCGAAGCTGGAAGCTAGTGAGCAGGAGCAACTGGAGCAGGAACTGAACATTCTGGAACATGCCGAAGAAGTAAAACTGAAACTAAGAACGGCTCATGCTTTTCTGACCGATACCGATAACGCCGTGCTCTCAGCATTGCAAAGTGTGGTGGGCAATCTTAATTCTATTGCCGGTTTTTCGCCAGAGTACCAGCAGTTTAAAGACCGCATTCAATCCTGTCTGGTTGAACTGAAAGACGTGGCGCGTGACATAGAAACAGAAGAAGAAGGCATAGAACTAGACAGCGAGCAAATAGAAACTACCCAAAGCCGTTTGGATTTGTTGTTTAAACTACAGCAAAAGCATGGGGTAAAATCAAATGCTGAATTGCTGGAGATTCAGGCTGTTTTAGAAGAAAAGGTAAGCAAAGTACTGAACCTGAGTGAGAATCTGGCCGCAGCCAAAGAGCGCGTAGACAAGGCTTATGAAACCGCACTCAACATGGCTGAGGGGCTGTCGGCAGCGCGTCAGAAAATTTTGCCTGAAATTGAAAAACGCGTGGTGGGCTTACTGATGGAATTGGGCATGCCTAACTCAACCCTGAAAATACAACACCAGACAGGCAAACTGACCACCGACGGCATTGACCAGATACACTTCCTGTTCAGCGCTAACAAGGGTATCACTCCGCGTCAGTTAAAAGATGTTGCTTCTGGTGGTGAGTTTTCTCGTCTGATGCTGGCTATCAAATATGTACTGGGCGATAAACGTTCTTTACCGACTATCATCTTTGATGAAATTGATACCGGGATATCTGGCGAGGTAGCCATTAAAGTAGGTAAAATGATGCTTGAAATGGCGCAAAGCCTACAGGTTATTGCTATTACCCACCTGCACCAGATAGCAGGCCGAGGTACCAGTCATTTCTATGTGTATAAAGACAACAGCTCATCAAAAACCATGAGCCGTATACGACAGTTGAACACCGACGAACGGATTATTGAAATAGCTAAAATGATTGGTGGCGAAAACCCATCAGAGAGCGCCATCCATAGCGCAATTGAAATACTAGGTATAAGTGTATAAATTTTTGTAAACATAAATTTTTTTCAATGAAAGCACTACTTTATATATTACTTGCTGTGGTTACGTTCTCTTGTGCCAATAAATATGCCGAAGAAGCAGCAAAGCTGAAAACCGAAACCTTTAAATTACACGATGAGATAATGCCTGTAAGCATGGAGCTGGAGACCTATCGTAATAAGGTAATGAAAAAAGCAGAGACGATGGATTCTACTGCAAAAAAACAGGCGCTTGAAATTTCTAAACAGCTTGACCAGGCTTATACAGACATGGAAGCCTGGATGCCTAAGCTGGGCGACGCAGCTGATATGAAAGACGGCCAGGAAAAAGTGACTGCGCTTACAGAGTTAAAAACAGAAGGCGACAAACTAAAGCAAAAAACAATTGACGCCAGAAAAAAAGCAGAAGATTTTCTGAAATAAGAATTCAAAATTTTAAATCCGGCCTCTGCCTCAACCGGTGGGGCCTTCTATTTTATGAAGCACCTGATTTTACTCATGGTAGCGCTTAGCTGTGTACTCGGAGCCTGCCAACCCAAAAAACTCCCTATTCTGGGCGAACGCCAATTTATTAATGGCGACTCGGTTTATCATACTATCCCCGATTTTAAGTTTATTGACCAGGATAGCACCGAGGTAACTAATCAGACCTACAAGAATAAAATTTATGTGGCTGATTTCTTCTTTACTACCTGCCCTACTATCTGCCCAATTATGAAAACGCAGTTGCTCAGGGTTTACGAGAAATTCAAGGATAATCCGGAAGTAGGTATTCTATCGCATACCATAGACCCAAGACATGACTCTGTAGCCGTTTTAAAGGCTTATGCCAAACGTTTGGGTGTTGATGGCAAATTCTGGCATTTTGTAACAGGCGAGCGAGACAAAATTTATGAAATGGGGCAAAAAGAATATTACGTAACAGCCGGTGAAGACTCTACTGCCGCCGGTGGCATTATACATAGTGGCGCCTTTATACTGGTCGACAAAAACCGCAGGGTAAGAGGCATGTACGATGGCACTAAAGAAAAAGATGTGAGCAGATTGATAAAAGATATGGGTACACTATTGAAAGAAGAGTAAGATTATGAATAAATATCTTAAAGTGCCGGTTTTGGTTTTATCTGCTTTATTTTTGCTCAATAGCTGCCAATCGGCTGAGCAGATAAAGCTGGAACAGTACTACATAGGTGGCAAAGTGATTTATGAACAGAATTGTGCCAATTGCCACCAGAAAGACGGAAAAGGATTGCAAAACCTGTATCCACCTCTTGCCGGTAGCGATTACCTGCAAAACAAAGCACAGGTTATCAGAGTTATCAAAAACGGCCTTACAGGCGCAATTAATGTTAACGGAAAAATTTATAACCAGCCAATGCCCGCTAATAGCCAACTCCAGAATCTGGATATTGCAGAGGTAGTTACTTACATTTATAACGAATGGGCCGGTGAAAAAGAAATAACCACCGTAGAAGAAGTAGAAAAAGCCTTGAAACAACCCTGATTAATTACTGGTGGTATCCTGTTCGGCCTCTGCACCACCTGTTGCAACCGAATCAATGGCTAATACGCCAGTAGCTCGTCTCATGGTAAAATGAGTAAAATCCTGGTCACCTTCCATGCCTATACCATGTATTTCATCAAAGCGGGTTTTGATGATAAACGGATGGTCTGTAAATATTTTTCGCTTGGTTGTGGACCAGTTGAGCAAATCGGTTGAAAGGCTTTGCTGTTGAAGACGGTTGAAGAAAAAAACGTTTCCCATTACCCTGTACAATCCTTCACTTTTAAAATATCGTCCCGAATCTCCTCTCAGCGAAGAATACTCCACTCCGTTTTTGTCATAAAAGGTTACATATACAGCTTTAGGGTAAACCTCATCTTCGGTCTGTAACTTAATCTGTCTGGCTGTTGTAACTTTAACCGTAGTTTTGCCAGAATCGCTCATCATAATAGCCAGGTTATCAGTTACCATCAGAGGCCCATTGTAAACCTGCACAGGGCCGTTTTTTTTCTTGTCTTCACATGAAAAAAGAATCAAACCCACCACTACAAATATTATCGGCAAGAGGCATCTGAAACCAGAGATAGGCATATTTTTCATAGCCTGAACATTAATCTATTTTCGATTTTAGGAACCACCGGGTATCAATCAACGAAAACCCTAATGATAGTTTCACGTAGTTTTCTTTAACTAATCCATTGCCCGCCACACCCCGGTTTCCTAAGGCCACGCCGAAATCTATATAGCTTAAGTTTCTGAAACCAAGAGGTGTAGAAAGGCCAAAAGAGATGCTTCTGTCAATAACCTGTGTACTATTGATAAGATAAGGAGTCTTAACCTGCTGGAAACCAACGCGGTAAAACACCTGGTCGAAATAGGCTGTTGAAGTAACCTTTGGCAGAAACTCAATACCGGCGGCAAATCTTTCGCTGGCTGTAAGGCTGGGTTCTGCAACACCCTGAAAATTCCGGTACTGTTTCCAGTCTTGTTTACTATATTCCAGTGCAAAAATCCATTTCAAAGGGCTTTCAAGGCTGATACCTAAACTGTATTGCGAGGGTAAAATCATATTTCCGTTGGCAATACCTAAAGTATCCGGTTTTTTAAGAATCTGCGGTCCATTCTGGCCTTCTATCAGCGTAGTTAAACTTCTTAGCTGGTTGGCTTTCAATTTACTTTGAACCTCATAAGTACCGCCTACATTTAAATACCATTTTTCGGCCAGCTTTTGCTGCCATGCAAAGCCACCTTTAAGGCCAACACCTTTGGCATTAACCCGGTCTGTGTAACGAAGATAATAATCTTCGCCATCATTCAAGAGCAATCTTGAGGTGGTATCACGGCTGATATTACCGAAATAATAAGCGCCTTCAACGCCAATGTATAATGACTTGCCAATTAAATGACCAGTACCCAGCGTTGCTTTAGAAAACCCTCCACGACCTTTGTAAATATACTGCACATTATTACTTGTACCTGTTACAGGCTTAACATATCTTGCTTCATACTCAACACTTGAATGTGGTCTTAGCCCCAAAGACATACTCCATTTTGGTTTTAAAGGAAACGCCATCATTACGTGGCTTAGGTTTACACCGAAGTCAGACTGTGAATTTGTTCCGTCAGAGAGTGTGCGGTACTGACCACGCATACCGGTGCTGAAGGTTACAAAGCGGTTTTTTGCTAACATGGCAGGGTTAGCAGTATTCAGATAGATACCATTACCAAATGTTAAGCCTGTTCCACCCATGGCATCACTGGCAATAGAGCCGCTTGGAGCAATGTCACCGATTCCTAACGCAGAGTAAGGAGAGTTACCGGTTAGTCTTGCTTCTTTTCTTTGAGCAAATGTATCAGTAATTACCAGTGTGCAAACGAAAAAACAATTAATGAGTAGGAGGTTTTTCAACATTGTATCGTAAAATTCGGTTTAGCCCAATCAGGACTAAATTTGGTATCAATTCAATTTTTGTATTTTCAATCAGCTTTTCACCTGTTGAGCCCGCAAAGTTCGGCTTTTTTATTTGACTTTCAAAGAAAGAGGCATCACCACCACATAAGATTACGTTACAATCGCCCAGTTTAGCGTAATTTTCAATCATCCCGTTTACTTCAGCAATGATTCCGTTCACTACTCCACTCTGAATACACGTTATCGTACTTTTACCTATCAGCACCGGAATCTCGTCTGCCTGCACAAGGGGTAATCTTTTTGTAAACGTATGAAGCGACTCAAATCGTATTCTCATACCCGGAGAAATTATCCCGCCTCTGAATGTTCCTTTGCCGGCATCTGCTGAAACATAATCATACTTTATGGCTGTTCCCATGTCAATTATCAGACAATGGCTGGCCGGGTAAAGAAAATTGGCTCCCACCGCTGCAGCCAGTCTATCGGCTCCGAGTGTTTCCGGGGTATCATAATCTTTCTCCACAGGCACCTTTGTATTGGGTGTCAGTATCAGTTTATCAAATGGTGCGTGTTCAAAGATAGCATCTAATTCCTGTTGATTACGGGTAACAGAAGAAATGATAATGCTTTTAACTTTTTTTAACGTAAGAAAATCCTTCAGGGCCTCCAATTCAAGCCCTGAAACTACCTCAAGCAGTTCGTCCTCTTCAAAAAGGCCCACTTTGGCAAAGGTATTTCCTATGTCTACAGCTCCGATCATATCTGGTCTTCCGGTTTCACCGCTGCTATCTTCTTTGATTTCTTTCTTATCGCCTTCGGTCTTTTAACTAATTCCACCTCATACCCCAGTAATTCTCTGATTACTACTGATGCACAAACACCCCCAAAAGCAGCCGGAAGGTAAGATATAGTGCCATAGGCAGACCTTTTAAAATTACTGCCGTCGGTTAATATCAGCGAGTCGCGTTTTACTATTTCAACAGAAAAAACAGCTTTTATACCCGAGTAAACTCCTAATTTTTTAATACGTTTTCGCACATACTGTGCAAACAGGCACTCGTAGGTATCATATAAGTCGGCAACAAAAAGTTTGGTAGGGTCTACCTTTCCGCCAGCTCCCATTGAGCTCACAATCTTTTGCTTTTGTGCATAAGCCGTAGAAAGCAACGTGAGTTTAGGTGTAATGCTGTCAATGCAGTCCATTACGTAATCATACTTTACTTCCAGTATCTCGCGGCATTTGGCTGGTGTCAGAAACTCTCTCACCACATTCAACTTAAGTTCCGGATTAATGGCAAGCAGGCGTTCTGCCATAATATCAGCTTTTGATACCCCATGATTGGTAGACAAAGCCGGCAATTGGCGATTCCGGTTGCTGGGGTCTACCACGTCACCATCAACAATGGTCATTTCCCCTACCCCGGCGCGGCATATAAACTCGGCTGCAAATGAGCCTACACCACCTAAACCAACAACCAGCACGTGGGCATTTTGTAATTTTTCGATTCCTTCTTTTCCGACCAACAGTTCGGAACGAGACAACCAGGCAGGCATTTTCTTAAAGAGTAGTAATTTTAGGTTTAATAAACCTCAAAGGTACACACAATATGCTTCTCATGCTATATTTCTTGTTTTAAGGCCGCTGTTTCTGCGGTTTGCAATAATTATTTTATACAGAAGGGCTTCCAATAAAACACCATACAACTTCTTTGCTTAGCGGTTATCTCTGCTTATTTTTTACTATTTTTGAAAAAAATATCACATTTCTTATGTCCAGTTTTACAAGAAACGCCTGGCTTGCTTCCTTCTTTTCTATGATTATCATTGCGTGCACGCCCGGTAAAATTGCCACAACTACAAATAAAAAGCCTGCTGATACAGGTAATTCAACAAACGCTACCAGAGATAATAACCTTGCAATGGGAAACCCAGGCAATGCCAGTACGAGTAATGATAACAATTACCTTATCATAAAACCACAATATGTATTATCGTACAGCAGAGAACGGAGTTCGGCCAATTGGGTAAGCTGGCATCTGAGCAGTGCATGGCTTGGCAATGCCGAAAGAACAGATCATTTCAGGGCAGACGAAACACTACCTAAAGACTGGTACAGGGTGCAGAGCGCTGACTACCTCAATTCTGGTTTTGACAGGGGCCACCTGTGCCCATCGGGCGACAGAAACGCAACAGTAGCAGATAATGACGCCACATTTCTGATGACCAATATTGTGCCGCAGGCTCCTAAACTTAACCGGGGCTTGTGGGCTGACCTTGAAACCTACTGCCGAAAAACAACGGCCGAAGGCAACGAATTGTACATCATTGCAGGTGTACACGGTACTGCAGGAATAGGAACAGCCGGAGGCAAGAGTTTTACGCTTGATAACGGGAAAATAGCAGTACCCCAGAATTTCTGGAAGGTAATTGTAATGCTGCCTAACGGGCAAAACGATTTAAGCCGTATTAATGAACAAACCCGCATCATTGCTGTGTATATTCCGAACCGACAAACAGTATTAGACACCAAATGGGGTGAATACCGCCTAAGCGTAGATGACCTGGAGAAAATTACAGGTTATGATTTCTTATCGAACGTTCCTGCCAGAATTCAGGCCGTGATAGAAGCTGACGCCGATACAGGGCCCACGGAAAAAGTGTCGGTTATGAAACAATAAGCCAGTATTTAACCCAAAAACCTGACTCATGAAAAAAATATACTTTAACCTTTTACTGGCTTTTTTGTATCCGGCAATTGCCTTGGGGCAAACTTTTGAGTCATCTAACCTACCTATTATTTTTATCAATACCATGGGCACCCCCATTCTGGACGACCCCAAGGTAAAGGCCGAAATGAAAATTATTTATAACGGACCGGGTAAAACCAATAGTTTAAAAGATGCGCCTAATCATTACAATGGCTTTATTGGCGTTGAATACCGGGGGTCTTCTTCGCAGATGTTTCCTAAAAAAAGCCTTGGTATTGAGTTATGGGACGACAAAGGGAAATCAAAAGATGCCAGCCTGTTTGGAATGCCGGAGGAGTCAGACTGGATTCTGTTTGCCTCTTACAACGAAAAAAGCCTGATGCACAATGTACTGACCATGCATCTGGCAAGGCAAATGGGTATTTATGCCAGCAGAACCCAATATGTAGAAGTTTTTTTAAACGATACCTACATGGGCGTTTACGTATTTATGGAGAAAATTAAACGTGCGGCGGGCAGAGTAGATATAGCTAAATTGAAAGAAACCGACCTGAAAGGTGACGATATTACGGGTGGCTACATTTTTAAGGTAGATAAAACAACCGGAACCAGCCTTGGAGGCTGGACTTCGAGATACGTAAATAACCCTCCGGTTAATACCCGTACGTATTACCAGTATGAAGCGCCCAAATCTATAACAACTGAGCAGAAGGCTTATCTGAGCGAATATGTAAATACCGCCGAAGCCTCGCTGAAGGCAGACAATTTCAGAGATAAAACCAATGGTTACCGGAAATATTTTGATACCCCCTCTTTTATCAGGTTGTTTCTGGCAAACGAGATTTCAAAGAACGTGGATGGCTACCGCATCAGTACTTTTTTTTATAAAGATAAAGACAGCAAAGGCGGTAAAATAAAAGCAGGCCCGCCCTGGGACTATGATATTGCCTATGGCAACGGTAATTATTGCGGGGGAGACAGCTACCAGGGATTTTCTTATCAGTTTAATAATGTATGCCCGACCGACGGATTGCAAGTGCCTTTCTGGTGGGAACGTATGATGGAAGACTCTGCCTTTGTACGCGAACTGGGCGAAGAGTATAATTTCCAGCGGCAACATGGCGCTTTACAGCAAGACAAGATTTTTCAGTTCATTGATAGCCTGACTGTTGTTTTGCAGCAGCCTGCCAGGCGGAATTTTCAGAAGTGGCCCATATTGGGGGTATATGTATGGCCACAACCCAATCCGATATCAAACAGCTGGAGTGGTGAGGTAGAAGAACTAAAGTCATTCATTATCAACAGGCTTCAATGGCTTGATACCAACATGAAACAGCCCGGCAGCCTCACAATTACAGCTAACGAGCCATCTATAACAAGCAGTGTATCCATGCGGGTATATCCTAATCCTTTTCTTGATAAAATATACATTCATGTGCAGGCGCTCAGGGCTGAAAAAGCGCGTCTGTCGCTGATTGATATGCAGGGGAAAACACTTCTTAAAACAGAAGAAGCACTACAACCCGGCGAAAACCGGATTACTATTCAGATACCACAAAACCTGTACCTCAGCCATAGTGGATTATTGCAACTGGAAATAAATGGAAGCAAAATTGTGAAGAAAATAGCCCGCGAGTAGTTGTTAACTCAGATGTTTGTCGAAAATCATGTAGGTATGGGGGATTCCGTCCTCCATATAGTCATTGCCGGTTAACCTGAAACCCAGAGATTGATAAAACTCTTCAAGGTATTTCTGCGCACCGATTTTAATTGGGGCTATTTCAAAACTACCAAGCACTTTGGCAATTGACTTCTCCATCAGCAATCTACCTACCCCGGTACCTCTGGCTTTAGGAGAAGTAACAACCCTGCCAATAGAAGTATAACCATCATAATAAACACTCTTTTCAAAAAGCCGCGTGTAAGCCAGCAGACTGCCGGCCTCATCGGTTATCATCAGATGCAAGGCCAACTGGTCTTTACCATCGGCATCTAAAAAAGGACAGTTCTGTTCTACTATAAATACTTCCTGCCTCAATGCCAGTATGGTATAGAGTTCGTCAAGGGTCAACTCATAGAAAGGTATACATTTGATAGTAATTGATAAACCGGGCATATATATTTGCGCTTGGGTATAGAAAAAACAGTAAAAATGCTGCTCAATTTACATACACATCTTCTGAATAAACAAGCCGGAGAAGAGATAATTTTAAACCAGATTATCCCGGATTCGGAAGAGGCTCTGGCTAACTTCGCCTTACCTGATACCCCCAACTGGCTATCGGCAGGTATACACCCCTGGTATATAAATGAAAAATTATATGCACAGCAACTAAAAAAACTGGCTTATTTAGCGGCAGACCCGGCAGTAAAAATGATAGGTGAATGCGGACTTGACAGACTTAAGGGTGCGCCTCTGCCACTACAGGAAGAGGTATTCATTAAACAAATCAGAATAGCCGAAGAACACCGCAAAGCATTAATCATTCATTGTGTAAGGTGCTTTAATGAACTTATTTCTATCAGAAAAATTGTACGGCCGCGTGTCCCCATGGTAGTGCACGGTTTTAATAATAAAATTGAAATAGCCCGGCAACTGATAGAAAAAGGATTTTACTTGTCATTGGGCGGTGCTGTGTTGTCTGAGGAATCTAATGCCGTAAAAACTTTGCAAGAAATGCCATTAGAAAACCTTTTTCTGGAGACTGATGATAAGGAAATCCAGATTTCAGATATCTATCAGAAAGTATCTGAAGTGAAAGATGTTTCTGTAGAAGAATTGGAGAAAATAATATTTGATAATTATCTCACTATTACTTCACTTCAGTAGTTCGGTGGCTAAACATTCAAACGTTTTTTGTCTTAAAAATAGCCATTGTAATCGTCCTTACGGTCTGTATAAAAATAACAAAACCATTGTTTAAGTAACCGGTGTATGGGTTCAAAGTAATGGATAAAAGGTTTAAAGTTTTATCAGCCAAAACGTTCATGGCCCTATTCAATTATAATTTTCATTACTTTTGCCACTTAAAAAAAGCATTAGATTAAGAACAATAAAAACATAATGAACAACGCGCAAACCTCATTAAGGACCGTCAACATAACCCGATATGTTACACCATTGCGTGAGGGCGGTTCGTTGCCTGCCATTGTAGAAGCAGACGACGATTTTCTGTATGTGCTGAAGTTCAGGGGTGCAGGGCAGGGTGTAAAAGCCCTCATTGCCGAACTGATAGGTGGAGAAATAGCCCGTGCATTAGGTTTACGTATGCCCGAAATGGTGTTTGCCAATCTGGACGCTGCCTTTGGCAGAACCGAACCCGACGAGGAAATCCAAGACCTGCTGCAAGCCAGTGTAGGCCTTAACTTAGGTGTACACTATTTATCAGGCGCTATTACATTTGACCCCGTTCTGAATGTCATAAACCCTGAATTGGCATCAGAAATTGTATGGCTTGACTGCCTGCTGACCAATGTAGACCGCACGGCACGTAATACCAATATGCTGATGTGGCACAAAGACCTTTGGCTGATTGACCACGGAGCTTCTTTGTATTTTCATCATTCGTGGGATAACTGGAAAGAGCAATCAGAACGCCCTTTTGTTCAGGTAAAAGATCACGTGCTGCTACCCTTTGCCTCTGAACTGGAAACTACTGATGAAAAATTCAGACAAATACTGACCCCTCAACGCATCAGAGCCATTGTAGCACTGGTACCAGACGATTGGTTACAGGACCCTTCATTGACGGAATCGCCGGATGAACGACGCACTATTTATGCCCAGTTTTTAGAATCGAGGGTTAATTACTCTCAAAACTTTGTAAAAGAAGCCCAGAATGCAAGAAAATCAATTATATGAATATGCCGTAATCCGGGTTGTGCCACGGGTAGAAAGAGAAGAATTCCTCAACGTGGGAGTCATTCTGTACTGCCCGTCAAAAGGCTTTCTACAGGCCTTGTACAAACTTGACGAAGCACGTCTAAAGGCCTTTTCATGCAAACCCGAAGCAGCAGAACTACTTGAATACCTGCAAACCCTGGAACGTATCTGTAAAGGAGGCAAAAACAGCGGCCCCATCGGCGCCTTGCCTGTTGCGTCTCGTTTCAGATGGCTAACCGCCACGCGTAGCACGGTTATTCAGACATCCAGAATACACCCCGGCTTCTGTACAGACCCTCAGGAAACCCTACTGAAATTGTATAACCAACTGGTGCTGTAAGAGCCATAATCAGGCATATTTGTGCGATTATCGACAAAAAATAATGTTGCAGTAGTATAAGTGCCTTGTTTTCTTGTATTGAATCTTAGTTAACACTAAATTTATACCTTCACGTATTTAACCCCAAGAATTATCTACTATGACACCTTCTCGCAGAAAGTTCATTAAGGGTATTGGTGCGGCTTCGGTACTGATGGCCACCGAATCAATCGCCAAGCCGTTTAATATCATCAAGAGTTTAAAAATAAGTCCGAACGACAAAATCCGCATTGCAACTATCGGTTTGGGTATTCAGGGGCATTCTGATACCAAAGCAGCATTAAGAAACCCGGAGGCAGAACTGGTAGCCGCCGCAGATTTGTACGATGGCCGTTTGGTAAGAGGCAAAGAAGTTTACAATAAAGACCTTTTTACTACGCGCGATTACAGAGAAATTTTAGCCCGTAAAGATATTGACGCCGTTATTATTGCCACCCCTGACCACTGGCATGACCGGATTTCGATTGATGCCCTGAAAGCTGGCAAAGCTGTATACTGCGAAAAACCAATGGTACAGCACATTGACGAAGGCCGTGCCGTAATAGAAACCTGGCAGAAGACAGGCAAAACCATGCAGGTAGGCAGCCAGCCTATCAGTGGTGCAGCTTATGCAGAAGCACAAAGGCTGTTGCAGGCTGGTGAAATTGGCGAACTGAACTTCATTGAAGCCACCTATGACCGTTTCAGCGCTTTAGGAGCCTGGACCTATTCTATTCCGCCTGATGCTTCGGTGCAAACCATTGACTGGGACAGATTTCTGGGAGATGCCCCACGCAGACCATTTGATACTACGCGCTTTTTCCGTTGGAGAAACTACCGTGACTATGGCACTGGTGTAGCAGGCGACTTGTTTGTGCACCTGATTACAGGTATGCACTACGCAACCGGAGCCATCGGGCCACACAGAATATTCTCGTCTGGCGAATTAAGCTACTGGAAAGACGGCCGCGATGTGCCGGACGTTATGGTAACTGTGCTGGACTACCCGGAAACTGAGAAGCATAAGAAATTCCAGGCGGTACTTCGTGTAAACTTTGCCAATGCAGGTGCAATAAAAAATGTAACCCGTGTGGTAGGTACCGAAGGCGAGATTCAGTGGAGCGCCAGCGGATTAACGCTTACTAAAAGAAAATTACCCAAAGCACCGGGCTATGGAAACGGCGAAAGTTTCCCGACCTTTGCAGAGGCTACACAAAAAGAGTTTCTGAAAGAATACAATGCTAAATATTCTGAAGCCGACAGAGTAACTGAACCGGTAAAAGAAATAAAATTTGATACGCCTGCCGGTGATGATGCCCATGCCAAACACTTCAAGAATTTCTTTGATAACATGCGCGCCAACAGTCAGAAAACCATAGAAGACCCGATTTTCGGTTTCCGTGCTGCGGCTCCGGCACTGGCTTGTAACCTTAGCTATTTTGATAACAGAATCGTTTACTGGGACCCTGTAACGATGAAATTGAAGAAGAAATAAGTTAAAGTTTCTCCCGTGCGACGGCCGCTCCTTGTTCAAGGAGGGGTGTCTGTTTTCTGACGTTGTCAGTAAATAGACAGGGTGGTGGTTGTTAAGCTTTAAAAAGGCGTTTACAACCACCTCCCTTAAAATCAATGAAAATCTAAATCCACCTATGAACCCCGCTATCATAAAAGAACTGGTTACTTTCAAAATGCCATTTGGCAAATATAAAGACCGGCTTATCTGTGACCTGCCCGAACATTATCTGCTGTGGTTTCAGAGAGAAGGTTTTCCGCCTGGTAAACTGGGCACCCTGCTGGCTACCATGTATGAAATAAAACTTAACGGACTGGAGTATCTGCTGAAACCACTGAAAGAAAGAAAAATCTGAATCCAAAACTATTGGCCTGCCCCGGCTGTTATAGCCTAATAAAACTCATCTCTTTTTTTTATGTCAGATAACACAACAATTATTCGCACTGCTTTAGTTACGGGCGGTTCGAAAGGCATTGGCTATGGTGTAGCAGAAGTACTTATTAAAGAAGGAATCAGGGTAGCTATTACCAGCAGAAGCAAAGAAGCGGCAGAAGCTGCGGCGGCAGAATTAAACAAAATTAAAGACGGATACGCACTTCCGCTCGAATCTGATGTACGCAGTTTTGCATCACAGCAAAATGCAGTAAATACTGTTTTACAAACCTGGGGAAGGTTAGATTACGTTATTGCCAATGCAGGTGTAGGGCATCTGGTACCTTTTGAAAAGTTAAGTACTGAACAATGGCAAGAAACCATAGACATAAACCTGACGGGCGTATTTTTTACAGCAAAGGCAACCCTTGAAGCGCTTAAATCTTCTAAAGGATACTTTATTACCATTGCCAGCCTGGCCGGAGCCAATTTCTTCGATAAAGGAACAGCCTACAACGCCAGCAAATTCGGGCTGGTAGGTTTTACTCAGGCACTTATGCTTGACCTACGCCAGGATGGCATCAAGGTTTCTACCATTATGCCCGGCTCGGTAGCTACGCATTTTAACAACCACACCCCGAGTGAAAAAGATGCCTGGAAGATTCAGCCTGAAGACATCGGGCAGATTGTTTCTGATTTAATAAAAATGCCTGCGCGCACATTGCCAAGCAAAATAGAGGTAAGACCTTCAATGCCGCCAAGCAAATAACCGGTTTCAGAAAGGCAGGGCGCGTCTCTGCCTTTTTTTATGATGATGGCAAAACAAAAAAAGGTCTGGCACAAATGCACCAGACCAATGGTAAGTTATAGTTTGCGTTTGTTTTTGCCAGTTTATTTTTCTTTGTAAATCTTACCCTCTTTCATTACAAGGGCAACATTCATCATTACTCTGGCATCTTTCAATGGGTCGCCTTCAACGGCAACTATGTCAGCCAGTTTCCCTTTTTCTATTGAGCCCAGTTCTGATTTCATGCCCAGTATCTCTGCATTTACAATTGTAGCGGCTTTGATGGCTTCCATCATTGGCATGCCACCTTCTACCATGTACTGAAACTCTTTGGCATTATAGCCGTGCAAAAACACCCCCGCATCAGTTCCGAACGCCACTTTTACCCCTGCCTTATAAGCCCGTGCAAAGGTTTCAGCAATCTGCTTTGATGTTTCAATGGCTTTAGGAACCACTAAGGGGTGATAGTATCCCGGTACTTTTGCCGAATCACCGACAGTTTTGCCAGCAATGATGGTTGGCACATAATAAGCTCCATGTTTTTTAAATAGTTCAATGGCCTCATCGTCCATAAAAGTAGCGTGTTCTATGGTTGTAACACCTGCTTTTATGGCACGCTTCATGCCTTCTGCTCCGTGCGCATGCGCTGCCACATGAAACCCATAGTCTTTAGCCGTTGATACAATGGCCGAAATCTCATCTTCTGTAAACTGTGGGCCTTTGCCATTTTTTGCAATACTTAAAACACCGCCGGTGGCCGTTATCTTAATGGCATCGGCTCCGTCTTTATATCGCTGGCGCACCGCCTGCCGCCCTTCTTCCGGGCTGTCTACTACTCCGTTGGTTACATAATCTGGTACCGAATAAGTATTGCTGATACCATTCGTAGGGTCTCCATGCCCACCGGTTGTTGCAATGGTTCTGCCAGATGTAAAAATTCTGGGGCCAACTACCAATCCTTTATTAATAGCATTACGGATAGAAATATTCACTCCGCTTCCGCCTAAATCTCTTACCGTAGTAAAACCAGCCATCAGGGTTGTATGGGCGTGCTTCTGCGCTTCATAGGCAATATCAGCCATATTCTGGCTCATGCGTTTCAGGTACTGGTCTTTACTGGTTTCGCTCTCTATGTGCACGTGCATGTCTATCCAACCCGGCATTACCGTACGGTTTTTCATGTTAACCACCTTATCGGCAGCCTGAGCAGTGGCGTAGCCACTCTGGATATCAGTTATACGGTTTTTCTCTACCACAATTGTTATCTGCGACCTTGGCGTATTACCGATACCATCAATAAGGGTACCGCAGTGAATCAGTGTGCGTTGTGCCAGCACCGGCGACGAAATACCAAGCACCAGCGCCAACAGGTAATTTTTTTTCATAGATGTTTCGTTTGTTCAGGTCAATAGAATCAAAAAAGCCTCTCCTTTAATGTAGAGAGGCTTTGCGCGTATCAGTTTTTCGGAACCAACACGCCATTGGCTACAAATGTCAGTTCTGTTTTAGGCTCAGTAATCTTAGCTACTTCTTCTTTACTTTTACCGGCGTCTTCGGCATAGTGACGAAGCTCATCAACCGATGTAGTTTTAGTTTTGGCATTGCCCTCAAATACTACTGTTTTACCTGCTATGTCTTTAGGCACAAAAAAACCGTAGTCTTTAAAAGTAACACGCATGGTCTGGCCGTCGTCCATTTTCACTTTCATCCAGCAGCCTTTAACCTGGCATACCGACTCTACCACGCCTGTAACCTTGCCTTCAAATGCCGGGGTTACCTTAGCTTTTTTCTCAAGGTCTGAGGCTGCGATAGCGCCATCAGGATTGATTTTCTCACCAAAACTCTCATATTTCTGACCAAAAGACACATTAACGGCCAGCAAAATCGCTAAAATTGAAATTAGTTTTTTCATTGTCTGAAGTTTTATTTGCTCTTAAAATTTAGAAATTATTTTCAACTTTCTAAACAACTGTCTGTTTAACTGCTGAGCCAAATACTGCTCAGCTAGTTTAAATTTTCAATATTACAAAGTTATTATTTTTTATTACAATCCGGTACTATTTCACAAACCTTATTATGGCTTATAAATGTGGCAGGGTTACTACAAATATGCTGCCTTTACCAACCACGCTCTTTACTTCAATTTTACCCTGATGGATATCAATGATTCTGCGACACACCGACAACCCGATGCCATGCCCACGATACACCGCCGCATTTTGTGTTCGGTAAAAAGGCTCAAATATTTTGCTCAGCTCGCTTTCAGGTATTCCTATTCCGTTGTCTTTTACATCTACTATACATAGTTTCTGATTAAACTTTATTTTTACCTCAGCCTGGTTGTCGGCAGAATACTTACAGGCATTATCGAGCAAATTGGTAAACACCGTCAGCAAAAGTGTTTCGTTAGCATTCACGGTTACCCATTTGTCGTCATCCGGTATTTCATCAAAATCAACTACAATTTTAAAATTGGTGTTCAGCCCCAGCACCTCCTCCTGCGCCTTAAACAAAATTTCATCAATACGCGTGGGCCTCAGTGCCATATTGTCTTCCCGGTTTTCAGACTTGGCCAGTTGAAGCAAACCGTTGGTTAGCTGTATCAGCCTCTGGGTATCGGTGAGCAACGACCTCAGAATACTCTTGTACTCATCAGTAGTGCGGTCGTTCTCCAGCGCTATCTGAATTTCCGACTTCAGTGCCGCTAATGGTGTGCGGAGTTCATGCGACGCATTAGACACAAAACTTTTCTGCAATTGGAACGAAGTTTCAAGGCGCTCAAGCATCTGGTTAAAGTTGTTGGAAAGCTGAGCAATTTCATCCTTGTTGTTACCGGTATTCAGTTTTCTTTTCAGGTTGTAAGCCGTGATGTTTGAAATCTCCTGATTGATTTCAGCAATGGGCTTTAGCGACTCGCCGGCAAAAATAATACCCAGTATAATGGTAAGCGTAATGCCTATTATAAAACTGATAATTAATGTATCGCGTACATTCTGCAGTTTTTCTTTACCATAAATATCATTGGCCTTAGCTATTACAACGTACGACTTGTTGTTTTCATCAGTATACAATGAGCCCGTTAACTGATTATCCCAGTCGTTTTTTTCAATGTACTTTTTTTGTCTTACCTGTTTCAGAAACGCCGGGCTATATAAGATAGAATCGGCCTCGTAGCTGGCATATACAAGTTCGTCTTTATCATTAAACATCAAAACTTTTTCTACATTCAGTTTACCTAAAATGGTTTTATTGGCGTCTCGTAGTTTCCTTTTATCTTTTTCGGTAATTTTCAGCTCTTTCAATAATTGGGCCGTTAATATCCCTCTGTCGTGCAAGCGGTTATAGAACTCTTGCTTACGGAAATTCTCAGAGGTATAGTACACTGCCAATGAAAATATAATAAGAATACAAGCGATTATTATGGTAAATTGTATTGCTATCTTGGTACGTATTTGCATATTTGGTCTTTAGTTTGGGTCATGGTGCAGAGCCTGACCAGCTACAAACGAAGTTTCTGAACAAAACTGAACCGAAATTTACTAAAGAATATGCAAATTCATGTAATTGATGCCGGACATTTCAAATTAGATGGTGGCGCAATGTTTGGTGTTGTACCCAAAACCTTATGGAGCAGACAGATACCGGCTGATGAACATAATTTGTGCAGCTGGATGATGCGTTGCCTGTTGGTAAACACAGGTACACAATTGATATTGATTGATAGTGGTATGGGTGATAAACAGGATGCCAAATGGCAGTCGTACTATTATAGGCATGGCGATGGCGATTTGATACAATCAATTAAAAAAGCGGGGTACTCGCCTACAGAAGTGACCGACGTGCTGTGCACGCATTTGCATTTTGACCATTGTGGTGGTGCTGTAAAATGGAACAGCAGCAAAGACAGGCCGGAACTGACATTTCCGAACGCACGGTACTGGACACACTCTGCTCACTGGGATTGGGCCATTAACCCCAACCCAAGAGAAAAGGCCACCTTCTTAACAGAAAATATACTACCTATGCAGCAAACCGGCGCTTTGTGTTTTACAGATAAAGTTGAAAATGCTTTTGGGCAATCAATAGAACTGCTGTATGCCAATGGCCATACCGAAAAGATGATAATGCCTAAAATAAAACAGGGCAGTAATACGTATTTATTTATTGCAGACACTATTCCGTCTCACGCACATGTGCATGTGCCGTATGTAATGGGGTATGATATTCGCCCATTGGAAACCATGAGCGAAAAAGAACGGTTATTAAAGCAGGTGGTTGACAATAACTGGACGGTAATATTTGACCACGACCCTGTGCATGATGCTGCGCATATTCAATTAACAGAGAAAGGATACAGGGTTGCCGAATTATTTAATTTATAGTTATTTTTGGTAGAGAAGCCGGAAGCAACAGTAGCAGGGGATATTCCGGTTAAAATTTTCACACAGATTATGAAAATAGGATTAGCATTATCAGGCGGTGGCAGCAGAGGATTTGCGCATTTAGGAGTTATTAAGGCATTAGACGAAATGGGCCTGAAACCATCAATGATTACCGGAACAAGCGCCGGCTCAATTGTAGGTGCACTTATTGCCGCAGGGCACACACCCGATTACATTTTTGACACCGTTACGTCTATCGGCATTTTCAGCCATTTAAAGTTTGCTTTTAACCGTTTTGGCTTGTTTAAATTAGAAAAAGCCGAAAATCTTTTTTTAAGGTTTCTGCCCGATAATTCTTTTGAAAGCCTCAAGATTCCACTCATTGTATGCGCAACAGATATAGAAAACGGCGAGCCTGTTTATTACAGTGAGGGAGAGCTCATTAAGCCTATTCTGGCTTCATGCTGCCTGCCGGGCATTTTTGAGCCGATGAAGTTTCAGGGCCGCCTGCTGATTGATGGCGGCATTACCGATAACCTGCCCGTTGGGCCGCTGAAAGAAGCCTGCGACTTTGTAATTGGTGTGAATGTAATGCCTGTGAGCAGCAGTATGCCTATAAATTCGGTAAAAGATATACTGATGAAAAGTATTTTTCTGGCTATCAGAAACAATTCTGGCGAGCAACTGAAACGCTGCGATATAGCCATTGAACCGGCTGAAATTTACAGGTACGACGGCATGAATATGTCTAAGGCCAAAGAAATGTACACTTTAGGTTATGAATGCGCACTCCGCGAGCTGGAAGGGAAACTTTCGCAGGTACTCTGATTTATGTATTGCGTTGGATAATTTTTTCGTCAGCAAATCGTTAAAAAAAGGGTATTATTGCATAAGTAATCAGACTATCTGCCTTTAAATTAACTCATAAAGTGCAAAAACTTTCTATTTTTATACTGTTATTAGCTATTACAACCGGGTGTTCGCAGTTTAGTCAGTCGCCTACCAGCAAGGCATGGCATAACCTGAATGCACGTTTTAACTCTTTGATTATTGCCCGCGAAAACATGAAAGAAGCCGAAAAGGCCTTGTTTACAACCCGGGAAGAAAACTACAGCGCCCTCATACCTATTCTGTTGCCTATTGACTCTGTCAAGAGCCAGGCAGTGGCAACAAATCTGAAAGAAGTAATAGAAAAAACCTCTATGATTGCCGAAAGGCACTCTAACTCAAAGTATCTGGCTGAGGCCTACGTTTTACTGGGCAGAGCCCGATTAATGAAAGGCGATTTCGTTAATGCCATAGAGGTTTTCAAGTATGTTAACTCCACTACCAAAGATGAAACAGGCCGCCAGTCTGCACTAATCTGGTTGATGCGTGCTTACATTGAGCAGCGCGATTTTGTAACTGCCCTGAAAGTATCAGAGGTGGTACGTAATCTTGATTTAACCAAAGCTAACACCCGTGATTACTACCTGACCAAAGCATATTTGCACCAATATACCGGAGAACTGGCCACAGCTGCCGCCATTGCAGAAGAAGCACTAAAGCTGATGACCAAAAACGAACAAACGGCAAGAGTACACTATGCCGTGGGGCAAATGTATGATTTGATTGGCCAAAAAGCTAAAGCACTGCCCCATTACGCGGCCGTGGCAAAAAACCGCCCCAATTATGATATGGAGTTTTATGCTGGCATGAATGCCCTGCTTGATGAAGCCGTGGCACGCAGAGGCACAACAGCGGGCGTGCAGGAGAACTTTAAAAAAATGCTGGTTGACAGAAAAAATGCAGACCTGAAAGATAAAATTTATTTTACGATGGGTAATCTGGAAGTACAGAAAATGAATTACCCCAAAGCCATTGAGTATTACAACGCTTCTATTAAAAATTCTAAAGGCAACAGCGCACAAAATGCCTACACTTATCTGGAACTGGCCGAACTCCACTACAACCAGCTACTTAAATATGAATTAGCCAGTTTGTATTATGACAGCACTCTGACGCTTTTACCTAAAAATACTCCTGATTATGAACGTATTACCAGGCGGGCATCATCTTTGACCAGTTTTGTAACTTATCAGAAAGTGGTAGCTCTTGAAGACAGTCTTCAACGACTGGCCGCTATGAGCGCCGCCGATCTGGACAAGGCCTTAGAAAGGTCAATAGCACAGAAGGAAGAAGAAGCCAGAAAAGCCAAAGAACTGGCCGACCAGCAAGCGCAAAAAAATGCCAATGCGGCAGTAGACAGGCTGTCTGACAGAGACCAAACCTTTAAGCGATGGATGCTCTATGACCCTATTGCCATTAACCGGAACAAGTCTGACTTTCAGCAGCTATGGGGCCCGAGGGTTTTGGAAGATAACTGGCGAAGACGCGACAAAGAAGCCGGAGCTATCAGCTTTGGTATTGAGCGTGGTACGGTTGGTAATCAACCCACCGGTAGTTCTGCTACAGGTGCCAGTCAGGTTTTGCAACAACAGACGGCAGACATAGCCGGTAAAGCATTGGCGGCCAAAAAACAGGAGCTATACGCAGGTTTACCTAATACGCCGGAAAAACTGGCTGCATCAAAACTGAAACAGGAAGAAGCCTATTATCAGTTGGGCAAAATATACAAGTTTCAGTTTAATGAACCTGATAACGCCATTACTACCTTCAAGACACTGCTTGAAAAGTTTCCGGCTACTGTGCATGAAGCAGAAGTATTATACCTGCTTAGCCTGAGTGCCGATAATCAGGAAACCAACCCATACCGCTCTGCTTTATTAAGCAAATACCCTGCCTCTACTTATGCCCGGCAACTGATAAGAGGTAATGTAAATATTACAGAAGACACCGAATCAAAAGCTAACCTGGTTTACTCGCAGGCATTTAATCTGTATAGCAACGAAAGCTATTTATCTGCCCTTAAAATGGCCGAAGACGGGCTAATTACCTATACAGGCACCAGTATAGAAGATAAATTTGCCATGTTAAGAATTTTGCTGCTGGCCAAAACCGAGCAGAAAGAACTTTACCAACAGGCATTGAATGAGTTTATTCAGGGCTACCCGTCAAGCAACCTGATGCCCAAAGCCAAAGAACTGATGGCGGTGCTGAGCAAAAAGTAAAACATCTATAACCTATAAATAACATGATGAAACAAGAAACTGACATGCCTACCGGAGAGGATGATATGCAATCGCCCATTCTTGGTACCTGGCGAAATGTTTATATTGTGGTAGCTGGTATGCTTTTTATGACTATTATCCTTTTCTACTTTTTTACTACCTATTTTGCATGACTAACCTGGACTGGATTTTTTTAACCGTAACGCTTCTTTTTATTATAGTATATGGTGTCTATAAAAGTCACCGCGATAAAGATATTGAAGGATACCTGCTGGGCAACCAGTCGTTACCCTGGTATCATGTTGGTCTCTCGGTTATGGCTACGCAGGCCAGTGCCATTACGTTTCTTTCTACCACTGGGCAGGGCTTTGACGACGGCATGCGGTTTGTGCAGTTTTACTTCGGATTGCCATTGGCAATGATTGTGCTTTGTATAACGTTTATACCAATTTTTCATCGGCTGAAAGTCTACACAGCTTATGAGTATCTTGAACACCGCTTTGATGGAAAGGTTCGCATTTTTACGGCCTTTTTGTTTCTGATACAGCGTAGCCTTTCAACCGGTATATCCATTTATGCTCCGGCAATTATTTTATCAACCATTTTCAGATGGGATATTGTCTGGACCAACATCATTATGGGCGGGCTGGTACTAACGTATTCTGTAATTGGTGGCACCAAGGCTATTTCATATACCCATGTGCAGCAAATGCTTGTAATTACTGTAGCCATGTTTCTGGCTGGAGTAATTGTTTTGCAGATGCTGCCTGAAAACATAGGCCTGGTAAAAGCGCTTAAAATTGCGGGTAAATCCGGCCACATGAACATGGTTTCTTTTGAGTTTAACCCGAAAGACCGATACAATTTATGGTCAGGTTTAATCGGTGGATTTTTTCTGCAGCTTTCTTACTTCGGCACCGACCAGTCGCAGGTAGGCAGATATTTAACCGGAGAGTCTATCACCCAGAGCCGCCTGGGTTTAGTAATGAACGGTCTGTTGAAAGTACCAATGCAGTTTTTCATTTTGCTGGTTGGGGTTCTGGTTTTTGTGTTTTACCAATTTAATACGTCTCCGGTTTTTTTTAACAAGGTAGAAGTTGATAAACTCCGTGCCAGCCAATACGCCCCGCAGTTGCAGGCATTGGAAAAAGAACACGCCGTTATTTCTGAAAAAAAACAGCAATTACTAGCCAGAATGGGCGACGCCAACGACCAGCAGCTATTGATTTACAAGGCCTCCCTGAAAGAATCAGACTCGCTTAGTAAAGACATAAAATCGAAGGTGGTGGGTTTAATAAAGAAAAACAATCCAAACGGTATTACCAACGACCGCGACTTTGTTTTTCTGCGCTTTGTTTTAGATTACCTGCCGCATGGCCTTATCGGCCTGCTCATTGCCGTTATTTTTGCGGCATCTATGGGTTCTATTGCATCGGCTTATAACTCAATGGCAGCTACCACGGTAGTGGACGTATACCGGAAATACGCCAAAACACCCCCCACTGAGAAAGCAGAATTGAGGGCATCAAAGGTTTCAACAGTATTATGGGGTATTTTTTGTATATTTGTTGCACAGTATGCCAGCGAACTGGGCAATATGATTGAGGTTGTTAACGTATTAGGCTCATTGTTCTATGGTATTATACTTGGTGTTTTTCTGGTAGCATTCTATTTCAAAAACATTGGTGGCACTGCTACCTTCTGGGGGGCAGTAATCAGCCAGGCAATTATTCTCGGAATCGGTATTCCGCAGGTAATATTGAAAAAAGAATGGATTGCCTACCTTTGGTTTAATCCCATTGGCTGTTTTCTGGTCATTGGTATAGCGTGGATGATTCAAAACTTATGGAAAAAAAGCGAATACTCATTGTCGAAGACGACCAACGCCTAGCTGAAAATATAAGCAAGGGGCTGGCAGAGAAAGATTTTGACACCTCTGTAGCCTTTGATGGACAGATAGGCCTTCGGCTGGCGTCAAGCGGTAAATATGACCTCATTATTCTGGATGTCAATTTACCTGTAATGAATGGCTATGAGGTTTGTGCCAGAATACGCGAAAAAGACAGCCAGATACCAATTATTATGCTGACTGCCCTTGGCGAAACTGACGACAAGATACTGGGCTTTGAAAAGGGCGCAGATGATTACATCGTAAAACCCTTTGAATACCGTGAATTGCTGGCTCGTGTAAATGTGTTTCTGAAAAGAGCCCATGCTGAAAGTGAAGCCAATGCCTCTAATATGCTGAAAATTGCCGACCTGGAGATTAATCTGGAAAGCAAGACGGCTTCAAGACAGAACACAAAAATTGAACTGACACCCAAAGAGTTTTCTTTGTTGGAATACCTGATACGAAACAAGGGCAAGGTGGTTTCAAAAGCTGAAATTGCCGAGAAAATTTGGGATGGCAACAATGCCGAAAACAGCCTGAACGTAATTGAGGTGTACATTAATTTTCTGCGTAAAAAAATAGACAAAGACTTTGAACCCAAGCTGATACATACCAAAACAGGCATGGGCTATGTGCTAAAAGAAGACTAAGCCACAGGTGTAGTAAAATGGTACCCTACACCTTTTATTGTCATTAGTTCAATGGTTTCGTCTTCTTTCAGGTAGTCGCGCAGTTTGGTGATATACACATCAAGGTTGCGTGAATTAAAGAACGAATCATCTCCCCAGATTTTTAAAAGTATTTCTTTTCTGCTCACCGTAAAATTTCTGTTTTCAGAGAAAATCTTCAGCAATTCGGTTTCCCGGTAAGAGAGCTTCCGGCAATTATCATGAGTTCTTAATTCATACTTATGAGGAAAAAACTCAAACTTGCCCAGATGGATGCTTCCCTGTGGTGTAACAGCTTTAGAAAGAGACAAGGCAAGCAGATTATTGATTCTCACAATCAGCTCTTCCATACTGAATGGCTTACGGATGTAGTCATTACCGCCTGACTGGAAACCCTTAAGCACATCATCTGTCTGTGTCTTGGCAGTCAGAAATATAATAGGTATGGTAGGTTTTATAGCCCTTATTTCTGCACCCAGCGTGTACCCGTCTTTATTGGGCAGCATTACATCAAGTACACAAATATCCGGTTTAAAGTGGTCAAATGCCTTTAATACCAGACTACCGTCTGTTACCATTTTTACCTCAAAGTCTCGGCTTTCAAGGCTTTCCTTCACTATCTTACCCAGAAAGGGTTCGTCTTCTACATATAATATTTTGGTTGCCATTGCTGAATCCGATTAAGTCTTTAGTGGTAGTGCCAGTATAAAAGTACTGCCCTCATCTATTTTACTGTTTACTTTAATAGTGCCATTGTGGTGCTCTACTACATTTTTCACATAACTAAGCCCAAGGCCATAGCCTTTAATATTATGCACATTACCGGTGGGTACTCTGAAAAACTTGTCGAAAATCTTAGGCAGAAACTCCTCTGAAATACCAATGCCGTTGTCTTTTATACTTAGTTGCAGTTGCTGGTCATGGGCCTGCAACAGTACATTTATCTGGGGGTCAGCGCTATACTTAAGGGCGTTCTCAAGCAGATTATAAACCACGTTGGTAAGGTGAATTGAATCGCCCGTTATTTCAAATTGTTCCCCAAGTAAATCAAAATTCACATGCGCCCGGCATTTTTCAAATTGTAGTTTCATGGTAGACAATACGCTTTCAACCAAACTTCTGAAATTAACGGTGTCAGTATTTAGCACCAGTTCTTTCTGCTCAAAAACACTCATTTTCAAAACCTTGTCAACTAATATTGATAGCCGGTTCAACTCATTTATTGAGATTTCGAGGTATTCCTTCGTCTGGGTCGGGTTCTGCAACACATTAAAGTTACTCAGGGCCTCAATGGCTACGCTTACGGTGGCAATAGGGGTTTTCAGTTCATGGGTTATGTTGCTTACAAAATCGTTTTTCAGGGCTGTCAGGCGGTTTTGCTTTTGAAGATTTCTGTAAATAAGCCAGAATGAGAGACCGGTAATAGTTATCAGAAACAAAGAGAAAAGTATCTGAGGAAAAATCTGTTGAGTAAGGTACCAATGGGCATCGGCAAAGTTAGCCTGATATAGCAGACTGCCAAAAGGAACGCCAGCTCTGATTTCAGCTGTCGTGTCAGCCTTTGACCTCTGAGCCACTTCCACTTTAAAAGGCAGCGTAATTTGCTGCTTTAATAATCTCGTTTTGTATCTGGCGGTTATCTCCTTAGTTTTAAGTGTATCAGTCAGCAGATTGATTATTACATTGGGTGGCTGGCTGGCTTTCTTTTTCCGGGGGGTGTTGGGTTTTATATAGATGCGGCTCAAATTCACTTTTTCTTTTGTAATAACTGAATCATACTTCACACCCGAAACAAACATCACTCGTTTTGGTTGCGCGTTAAACGCATTACTCGGCAGATTCATTGTCATGGTAGAGTCTGACTTAAACTGTATTCTGATGTTCCTGCGGCTTGAATCCAGTTTTATTGAGTGTATCATCTTTATCAGCATATCCCGGCCAACAGAGTCAAATGCATTCATTTCCCTGGTATAGATGCTCATTGTGTTTGGTCTTCTTGCCTCGCCGGGTATTAACCCTGAAGGGTTTTGCCTGCCACTCAGATAAATACTTTTTATTTCATCAAAGACCGAATCAGAGGCCTTTTTCATAGGCCTTTTATATTTAGTTTTTCTTTTAGACGTCAATAATTCTTTATTAACATTCAATTTCAATGAAGAGTCAACCTGTCTCTTAATCAGAGAATCCTGCATGGCAGAGACAGTTTTCTCAAAATTATTGTTGATATCTTTCTGCAGATTTCGTTTCTGCTCGTTGTAGTTCTGTTTTAGCCAGAATACATTAAACAGCGTGAGCACCAATAAGCTTACGCATATCAATACAAATTGTGTTCTGCTTTTTATTCCGGTGCCCAAAGTCTGTAATGGTTAGTTAATGCGTACTTTAATCTTTTTGTGTAGTGATTTGCTGTGTTTATAAAATCAAAATTAATCCACAATTTTGGTTTCCTGTCTATTTTTTAACCTTAATTAACATTATTTCAATAATGATTAACCTCTGGTCAGGTGCATACAATCTACTTTTGCTGAAACCATTTCAAAATCAATCAGATGAAAAAGTTATTCTTATTTATTACACTGCTTATCAGCCATTTAACTATGGCACAATTACAGGAAGGTATCATAGACTACGAATTCAAGGTAAATATGCACAAAAGCATAGGTAAAGACCAGGAGTCTATAAAAAGCATGATACCCGAGTTCAGAACCAGTAAAAACCGGTTGTACTTTACACCTGTAAAATCGTTCTATACCAATATTGACGAAGACACTGACGAGGTTAACAGTTCGGTAGGTGGCAGCAATGTGACGATGCGCTTCACGCGCCCGCAATTAGACTTGTACCGCGACTTTGAGGTGTCGCAGTTCATTACTGTTACCGATTTTGCAGGAAAAAAATTCAGAATAGAAGACTCTCTGAAGACCAATCCGTGGAGGTTTCATGACGAAACCAAAAAAATACTGGATTACACCTGCAAAAAAGCATCTTTTTATAATGAAGAGGCCAGGCAGGATGTAGTAGCCTGGTATACCGAAAGCCTGATAAGCCCTGCAGGCCCACAGAATTTCTACGGCCTGCCCGGTACCATTCTTGAAGTGAACCTGAACGAAGGCAGCACCATTATAACAGCCAAAAAAGTAGAGTTGAAAAAACTTACCAATGAAATAAAAACACCATCAGGAGGCAAAAAAGTTACTGCCAGGGAGTTTAAGAAAATCCGCGACGATTACATGAAAGAAATGGGCATGCAACCCGGCGCTAATGGTGCCAGGTTTATTATCAGAAACAACTAATAATTACACAAAGGAGGCTCTTGTCTCTTTTGTGCTTTAAAGACGATTTTACCTTGTTGCTCTAAAAAAGCTGCAACAGCCATACTTGTATATCTGGGTGCGTGGTCATTCTTAAGGAAAAATTAATCGGGCTGCCTGTCATGTTAACTCCGGCAGCCCAAATACTTCATAAAAACCTCACAACCAACCTATTAAGCCAACACCCTTCCTGATGTAGCATTAGTTTTTTATTATTCTGATTTTCTTCATTCAAAGCAAGAAACACACTGAAAGGTAACAAGAGCGGCCTTTTGGGGGTTACTTTTTAATAGGCAGTATAGAATTGTTCAATCAAAAACCTTCAAAGAATATGATTTCAGTTATTATACCCACGTTGAATGAAGAAGAAACAATTGGAAGCGTTGTTGATTTTGCTGCAAGCCAGCCTCATGTAAGTGAAGTGCTGGTGATTGACGACAAGTCGCTGGATAAAACCGTACCCATAGCCCAGAAGCATGGCGCCAAAGTACTTACAAGCACAAAATTAGGCAAAGGGGCATCAATGAGAGAAGGCGCCCTGTTTGCACAAAATGACATCCTTGTTTTTTTGGACGGCGATATTAATCCTTACCCGCATCATACCATCCGGCTTTTAACAGAACCTATCCTGCTAGGAGAAGTAGACTTTGCCAAGTCGTCATTTAACCGCAATGCAGGCAGAGTAACCGAGTTGGTGGCTAAACCTTTGCTTAGCATATTTTTTCCGGACCTGCTCCGTTTCAGCCAACCCCTTAGCGGAATGATTGCCAGCCGCAAAAGTCTTTTGCAGCAAATTGATTTCAGAGACGATTACGGTGTTGATATTGGCATACTGATAGACATGCACCTGATGAATGCCCGCATGAAAGAAGTGCAGATTGGTTACATAGAGAACAAAAGCAAGCCCTGGCAGGCATTAGGCAAAATGAGTAAGGAGGTAGCACAGACCATTATCTCAAAAGCGGCATCAAGCAATAACTCAAACTTTAATTTTGAAGAGTTGGGTACAATTACAGAAATCCGCTCGCAGATGGAAGTTTCGTTGGAAAGCCAGTTCAGAAAACTAAAGAAAATGGTTGTTTTTGATATGGACAACACATTGTTGCTGGGGCGTTTTATTGATTCATGTGCAGACAAATTCCGTTTTAAAGATGAGCTGATGCAAATAAGGTCTTCAGAAACAGACCCTGTAATTATTACCAAAAGAGTGGCCATGCTTTTAAAAGGGCGTAATTATGGTGAACTTATACAGGTATTAGATGAAATACCCATTGTACCAGGCACAAAAGAAGTAATTGAAGCGCTGAAAGAAAGGGGGTACTTTATAGGAATCATTTCTGACAGCTATGATTTTGTAACCAACCATATAAAAAACAAACTGGGCATGGACTTCTCAATTGGCAATGAACTGGAGTTTTCTAAGGGCATTGCTACCGGCGAAGTAAAAATACCTTCTTACCTGTTCAATAATGCAAAAAGTGTAAATCGCCTGACCATCTGCAAAACCAATGCATTAATAACCATACTGGAGAAACACCACATACAAATGCAAAACTGCATTGCCATAGGCGACAGCATGAACGATTTGTGGATGATAAAGGAAGCAGGGTTGGGCATTGCCTTTTGCTCTAAAGATGACCTCGTAAACCATCATGCCGATATTATTATATCTGAGCCATCATTCAACAAACTACTTGAAGTAGCCCTTTAAATGCCGGCGGGGAGAATTCTTCCCGCTTTTTTTCGGCTCTTTTAAGTATTCTTCACTCCTTTTCTGTCCTGTTTCTGCTTTTCAGTTTTAAATTCGTAATTTTACACCTCAATCATAATTACCTGACAATGGATATTTTTGTGGGGAGTATTCCTTTCAAACTGAAAGAGAAAGAACTGAGAGCCTTATTTGAGAAATATGGAGAAGTAACCTCAGTAAAAATAGTTAAAGATAAAGCTACCAGGCAAAATAAAGGCTTTGGTTTTGTGGATATGCCTGACGAGGATGCCGTGAGAAACGCTATTCATGAACTGAATGGCACCGAACTGATGGGCCGGGTAATAGAAGTGGGCCTGTCGGCAAAGAAAGAGGTACCAAAGCCGGTTAAAAACTTCAAGATAAACCATTTGGGCAAGGCAACCATCGAGCGGTCGTTCAGAGGTATTGGCAAAGGGTATGATAAACGAAACAAAAAATGAAATTTGAAGAATACCGAATAGCTCCGGAAATAAAGCAGAATCTGGAAAAACTGGGCTTTAAAAAGCCTACGGATATCCAGTATAAATCTATAACGCCCATTTTACGCGGAGAAGATGTGCTTGCCATTGCACAAACGGGCACGGGCAAAACCGCAGCTTTTGCTATTCCGGTATTACACCTTGTAAACGACACCAAGAAAAGCGCAAGGGCTGACGCCATCCGCTGTCTGGTGATGGTACCCACCCGTGAGCTGGCAATACAAATAACCGAGGTCTTTCAAAAAATTGGCCAGGGAACAAAAGTAAAAACATTCTCTCTTTTTGGTGGTGTTGAACAAGACCCTCAGATTTTAAAACTCGAAAAAGGCATTGATATTCTGGTAGCCACACCCGGCCGTATGTTTGACCTGGTAAGCCAGGGGCATCTGAAACTGAACCACGTGGAGATTCTGATACTTGACGAAGCCGACCACATGCTTGACCTGGGCTTCATTAAAGACATTCAGGATGTAATCCGCTTTCTTCCACGCAAGCGGCAGACACTCTTCTTCTCGGCCACTATTAACGAAACCATTAAAAAGCTGGCTTATTCGCTGGTGCATAATGCCATCCGTATTCAAATATCGCCCAACGATAAAGTGGCCAAGAACATTCAGCATGCCGTGATTTTTGTAGAAATGGACGACAAACGTTTCTTTCTTGAACGCATGGTGAATGAGCATCCGGAAAGCAAAATTCTGGTATTTGTACGTACCAAAGTAAGAGCAGAGCGTGTACTTGCTGCTATGGAGCGGGTTGGCATAAAAGCCGAAACCCTGCATGGCGATAAAGAACAACAAGACCGGCTGAAAGTGCTGGGGAATTTCAGAACCGGAGAAACCAAACTACTGATAGCCACAGATGTAAGCGCCAGAGGCATTGATATACCCAATGTTGATTATGTAATAAACTATGACCTGCCCGACGTACCCGAAAACTACGTACACAGGGTTGGGCGCACAGGCCGAGGTACACAAAAAGGCAATGCACTTTCTTTTTGCAGTGCAGAAGAAAAACCCATTCTGGCTGAAATTGAAGCCTTCTTAAACAAACCTGTGCAGGTAATGGAATTAGATAAATTGGAATATGCAGCTACCAAAGATTTCTCGAAAGATGTAACTGCCGCTGATTTAAAGGCCTTACTGAAAGAAGCTGAGCAGTTTGAAGAAATGAAACGTAAAAAAAGTAAAGGTAAAAAGTGATGCTTGAACAGCCCAATAATCCGCTACATGGCAAAACCCTAGAGAGAATTCTGAACGAACTGGTTGATTATCATGGCTGGGACCAGATGGCCTATCATGTACGTGTCAACTGTTTTATAAACAACCCAAGCATTAAATCAAGCCTTACGTTTCTCCGAAAAACGCCCTGGGCCAGAAAAAAAGTAGAAGACCTGTATATCAGAATGCTTGACGACCAAAAAAGATAGGTAACCCAAAGCAGGGCTGCCTATTGCTAACAAACTAAAAAAAATCAAACTATATTATCTTGAGATTATTCTCACCCCCCCGCTTTGTGCAGGGTTTAATCCTTTTAAAGTGTACGTAAAACTTAGCAAGAAGTAACGGCCGAGAGTAGTGATGCGCTCGTCCTGCACAAAGTTCAACTGGGCCGTCCGGCTGATGCCCGTGTTACGATTCAGCAAGTCGTTAACTGATAACTTTAATTCTCCGCGTCTGTTTTTTAGAAAGTAGGTAGAAACAGACATGCCCCACAGCGGGATATTCTGATTAAACCCACCTGTTAGACCTTTATAAGTATTATAATCGAAATCTGTACTGAATATCAGGTTTTTGGTGATGGTCCAGTTCATGTCGGTTGAGAAAACATTATTGAAATAATCCTGATTCATCTGGTTATTTACTGAATAATGAGTCTGATTATACCCTACCCGCGCTTCAGCCGACATATCAAATTTATCTTGTTGATAACTCAATCTTACGCTGGTGTTCAGCTGCAAACCTTTCGTGCGGTTCTCCTGCTGGTTAATGTAGTTAATACCTCTGTTCATCATTACCCTTTCATTTAAATCAACTCTTAGTTTAACCGGTCTGATACGGAAACCGTAATTAATGTTTCCTGTTAACAGGTAGTCATCATCCACATTAACCGGGCGAGAGGTCTGTACAAACGATGAGCTGATTTCCTGCGCATTATTTATTTTATTGGTAGTATAAATCAGGTTGGCGGCCACAAAGAAATTGGTAAAACTCAATTGATTGAACGACATATAATTGAGGCCCAATCTATGCGAGTACTCTGGTTTCAGATTCGGATTACCCACATAAATATTCAGGGGGTCCCGGTTATCAGTAATCGGTGCCAATTGTGTTATACCAGGCTCCTGCAGGTTGGTTTCGTAGTCAAATCGCAGGCGCTGGCTTTGTTGAAAATCATAGCTGAAATGCAAATTGGGTAGCACATTCCTGAAATTTCTTGAAATATCATCATCAAGCAACAGCATTTTACCCCGCAAATTGGCGTGTTGAAAACTCAGCCCTGTTGAGAAATTATATTTTTTCTCCACAAATCTGAAATTGGTTCCTACCCGGTTATAAATAAAATTACTTTCAAATTTGTTACTCAACTTTTTGTTGTAAATCGGTATTCCATCTTTAATATCGTTCACAAGGGCATCAGACAAGTAATCATTTTTCTGGAATGCGTAGTTTATTTCCAGGTATTTCTTCTTGCCCAGAGGTTCGGTATAAGCGGCAGTTAGGCCGTAATTAGTCCGGTCGGCCTTGCGTACACTGTTTTGCCTGATGTTCTCGGTTCGGGTAAGATTACCATCAGTATAATATTTGTTCCGGGCATCTAACTCGCCGTCACCATCAGAGTTATTAACCTGAAAATTAATATTGCCTGATAATGTCCGTCCTTTTTTATTAAACTTATGACGCATCAGAAAATTAGTGTTTACACTTAGCCCTTCGTTGCTTCCGCTGTTATTTCTGACACCTTCGTTCTCTAGTACGCTGCTACTGTTAAGCGACTGGCTTATACTGTAATTACTGGCATTTGTGCGGTTATAATTAATATAAGAAGACCACTTCAGCGAGTTCATAGAATCCAGCTTCTGGTCGAGAGTAAAGTTCAGACGGTGGTTATCGTTCAACGTATTCTGGGTACTGTTCTGCAACGACAGGTAGTTGTCGCCGTTTGGCAAAAAGTTTCGGCGGCTTATATTCCTGTCAATTAACTGATTAATGTTATTGAACATATAGCTACCGTTTACTTCTGTTTTCTTGTTTAGTGGATTATTAAAATTCAGACCTCCGGCCCAGTTTCTGACAAAACCATTCTGCCTGTTACCAAAATTAAGCGGTAGCCCGCCATCCTGGCCGCTGCTTAAATCCAGACGAAGCTGCCCGCCTCCTGCTCTTCCGCCCATCATTCGCATCAAATCGCCCGAGAAATTCATATAATCATTGATAGAAAAACCCTGCTGATTTACATTATTGCCCATTGCCAGTACAGACAACTGTTTATCTTTATTGAACCGGTTAATACTCAGGCGGCCTGTGTAGCGTTCGTCGAGCCCACCGCCAGCAGTAATACTACCAAAAGCGCCTTTTTTGCGGTCTTCTTTCAGTTTCAGATTAATGTTCTTTTCACGTTGTCCATCGTCTATACCTGTAAAATCAGACTGGTCCGAGCGTTTGTCATACAATTGCACCTTATCTATGGCATCGGCAGGCAGGTTTTTGGTGGCCATTTTAGGGTCGCGTCCAAAAAACTCTTTTCCGTCTACGGTTATACGCCTTACGGTTTCACCCTGGGCTTTCACGGTGCCGTCTTTTTCCACTTCAACACCCGGTAATTTCTTCAGCAGGTCTTCCACAACCGAGTTGGGCTTAACCTTAAACGAGTCGGCATTAAATTCAATAGTATCTCCTTTTATACTCACCGGCGCTTTTTCGCCTTTAATGGTTATTTCGGCCAGCTCACGGCTTATGGGTTCCAGTTTAATGGTTCCCATATCTATGGCGGTTGCCTCGCCGGGTACAACTGGCTTATAAAAGGTCTTATGCCCTACATAAGTAATTTTAAAAAGGTAATTGGCCGAGTTCAGATTTTTAAGTTCAAAAAGTCCCTTATCGTTGGTTCTTGCAAAATTAATAAGCGATGAGTCTTTAGGGCTTAGCAACAATACCGTGGCATACTGCAATGGCGCCGAGGCTGAGTCGGTAACCAGGCCCTTTAAGGTAATTTTTTGCGCCAGCGTTGGTGTTGCTAAAAGAAGAAAAATGAAGAGCTTTTTCATAAATGGTTTTTATTTTTACAGAAACAAAAGTAGAAACCACACTGCTCAACATAGGTTAATGGAGATTGAAATAATGTTAATTAAAGTTAATGGCTGTTTTTGTTGCTATTTGTACCAACTATTGGCCTGGTTTATAACCATTCAGTAACAATAATGGTCATTGCTTGTTATTGTCAATAATTAATATAACCTTTGTACTTTAAGTACAAAATACAAATTTTTAAAATGTCTAACGGAACAGTTAAGTTTTTCAATGAAACCAAAGGTTATGGTTTTATTAAAGTAGATGGAACCAATCAAGAGGTTTTTGTTCATGTGTCTGAATTAAAAGACCAAATCCGCCAGGATGACGAAGTAACATTCGAAATCCAAGAAGGTAAAAGAGGTTTAAACGCCGTGAACGTGAAATTGGCATAATTATATCAAACTATATAATTATCAAAAAAGCTCTCAATTGCATTGGGAGCTTTTTCCTTTTATAGCTTAACCTCGATGTAGTTACACAAGTATTTCTTTGTACTGCATACGATAAAGGTTAGCATAAAAACCGTCTTTTTCAAGCAATTCTTCGTGGTTTCCTTCTTCCATTATACGGCCCTTATCTAAAACTATAATTTTATCAGCCTTCTGAATGGTACTTAACCGGTGGGCAATAACAATGGCTGTACGGCCTTTCATTAACTGCCCGATGGCGTTCTGTATCAGCTCTTCGGTTTCTGTGTCTACTGACGACGTAGCCTCATCTAAAACAATAATCTTCGGATTCTGCACCATAGCCCTCACGAATGAAATCAACTGCCGCTGCCCTACCGATAACGTAGCGCCGCGCTCCTGTACGTTGTAATCGTAGTTATCAGGTAATTGCATAATAAAATCATGCACCCCTACCAGCCTGGCCGCCTCCATGATGTTCTCTCTGGAAATACTGGTATCGCCCAGCGTAATATTTTTCTCAATGGTATCAGAAAACAAGAAAACATCCTGCAAAACCACACCTATCTGTTCGCGCAGGCGCTTCAACTCAAATTCCTTAATATCAACGCCATCAATCAGAATCTCTCCTTTATTAATTTCATAAAATCTCGACAACAAATTAATGACAGATGATTTGCCTGCACCGGTTGCCCCCACAAAAGCTACAGTTTCGCCGGGATTAACCTGAAACGATATGTTTTTCAGCACGTAGTTTTCCTGATTATAGGCAAACCACACATCTTTGAACTGCACATCACCTTTCAGATTTGTAGTATATGTCCCTTCATTTGACGTATATTCATCACTATCAAGTAGTTTAATGATGCGGTCGGTGCTGACAATACCCATTTGCAGGGTATTCATTCTGTCGGCAAGCATCCTGATAGGCCTGAAAAAAATATTGATAAACATAATGAACGCCGTTACCGTACCATAGCTGACCTCACTGCTGAGCATCTGCTTGGCGCCAAACCACACAACCAGGCCTGTTCCCAATGCCGCAATAACCTCAGCAACCGGGTAGTAAACCGAGTAGTACATAATAGATTTTATATTGGCGTCGCGGTGTTCTTTATTAATATCTACAAACTTTTTGTACTCTATTTTTTCTGAGTTAAAAATCTGAACAATGCTCATACCTGTTATATGCTCCTGTACGAAAGCATTGAGGCTGGCCACTGCGTTACGCACTACATTAAACGATTTTTTTACTTTTTCCTTAAAAATATAAGTACTGATTAACATGAGCGGAATAGTACTGAGGCTTATTAATGACAGTTTCCAGTCGGTATAAAACATTACCGTTATAATAAGCACCAGTTGCAGAATGTCGCCGGCTATGGCCGCTATACCTTCGCTGAAAACATCAGCCAGGGTTTCAATATCAGAAATTGTACGGGTAACCAGACGGCCAATTGGCGTATCATCAAAGAATTTAAGGCGCAAATGAATGATTTTCTGATAGAGCTGTATCCGGATGTCGCGGATGATATTCTGACCAAGCCACCCAGCCAGATAAGTATTGACAAACTGTATAAGCGACTGCACCACCAATACGGCAATCATAATCAGCATCATTTTTGCAAGACCTGTATAATTGCCTGCCGAAACCGGGCCGTCAATGGTATGCCTGATTAACAGCGGAATAGCCGGAGCCAGGGCGGCTCCTGCCAGAATGACAAATACAAGCGTAAAAAAACGAAACTGATAAGGACGAATAAACTGAAACAATCTTTTCAGAACTGCCCAATCAAAAATTTCACCTGAAGGATTTTGTTCGCTCATTAAAATATATTTTCAAACAGTTTCTTAAATTTAAACTCATAAAAATACATAATCGTTCAGAAACCAATGCCTACTTTTAAAACAACCATACATAAATTTGATAAGCAAGGAGAGAAAACCGGATGGACTTATATATTAATACCTGCCCATATAGCCCATGAGATTAAACCAGATACGCGTACGTCGTTCAGGGTAAAAGGCAAACTAGACCAGCACCTGATAAAACAAGTGGCATTACTGCCTATGGGTGAAGGCGATTTTATTATTCCTATAAATGCGGGTATCAGAAAAGGTATCAGAAAAGGAGAAGGCGCCATGATTGACGTAGACATTGAACTGGACGAAAGTGAGTTTGTTTTATCGCCAGACCTGATGGACTGCCTGGAAGACGAACCGAAAGCAATGGAAAAATTTCATGCTCTACCCCCCAGCCATCAGAAATATTACTCAAAATGGATTGAAGAAGCCAAAACAGTAGAAACCAGGACCAAGCGCATAACGCAGGCTGTGGCCGGACTAGCCATGCAATTAGACTACGGCAGTATGATCAGGCATTTTAAAAATAAAAAATAATTTTTTGCTCTATAAGTGAACGAACATTCACTTACATTTGTATTGAAATGAGAACACGCAACGAACATAAAGAGCAACTAGTTAAAGAAAAGGCCATAGAGATGATTGTTAAACTTGGCTTCGACGGCTTTAGTATGCAAAAACTGGCCAAGTTAGCCGGGGTTTCTCCGGCCACACTTTACATCTATTATAAAGACAAAGAAGATTTGCTCGTACAGCTAGGCGCAGAAGAAACCCAACGGTTAACTACCATGTTGCTGAAAGATTTCAGTTCTGATATGCACTTTGAAGCCGGCATGAGAATACAATGGCGCAACAGAGCTGAATATTGGTTAAGTAACCCTTTGAAGGCTACTTTTCTGGAGCAAATCAGGCACTCGCATTACCGCGACAAAGTTTATAATGCCGTAAGTACCGATTTTGTTGAAGCCATGAGCAATTTCTTACAGAATGCCAATGACCGGCAGGAGTTATGCCCTATGGAAAATGAAGTGTTCTGGTCAATTGCTTATGCGCCACTTTATAACCTGATTCGGTTCCATACAGAAGGAATCAGTCTGGCAGGTGAACCTTTTCAGTTCTCTGAGGCACTCATGTGGCAGACATTTGATGTAGTTATGAAAGCCCTGAAACAAAATAAAACCTGAAGCCCAACACGCAAATAAGAAAGAAAAAGCTATTTTAATGGAAATATTTATTCTAAAAACAAATGTATTGAGCCTTGAAATGAAAGAGGCTATTACTCCTGCCCTTGACGGAATTCCGGAAATTAAAAAATGGTCTATTGATTATCAGGATTGTGACGGTGTACTGCGTGCATCAGTAGCAGGCTTATGCCAGGAAGAGCTCATAGGGGTAATCAGGCAACTAGGGTACCAATGTGAAGAGTTAAACAATTAAACCAATAATGGAAAAAACAACATTCACAGGGTATCAGAAGCTAGTCATTGCTCTTATTGCCATTACACAATTTACGGTTATACTTGATTTCATGGTCATGTCTCCGCTGGGCGACGTTCTGATGAAGTCATTAGATATTTCCCCAAGTCAATTTGGCATTGCTGTGTCCAGCTATGCATTCAGTGCAGGGGCTTCAGGCTTACTGGCTGCTGGTTTTGCCGACAAATATGACCGCAAAAAACTGCTTCTCTTCTTTTATGCAGGTTTCATTATCGGCACGTTGTTTTGTGGTCTGGCGCCTAATTACCATCTGTTGGTGGCAGCCCGTATCATAACCGGGCTGTTTGGAGGGGTAATAGGCTCTATTGGTCTGGCAATTATAACAGACATTTTTACGATTGAGCAAAGGGGCCGCGTAATGGGCACCGTTCAGATGGGCTTTGCGGCCAGTCAGGTTCTGGGTATTCCAATTGGTCTGTATTTTGCCAATATATGGGGCTGGCATGCGCCTTTTCTGATGATAGTATTATTGAGTGTTATTATAGCCCTGGCCATACTGAAAGGCCTTAAGCCACTGACCAAACACCTGGCATTAAAAACCGACCGTAATGTGTATGAGCACTTCCGCCATGTGCTGGCTACCAGTAACTATCAGGTAGCTTTTCTGGGTACTGCGCTGCTTTCAGTAGGTGGGTTTCTGATGATGCCTTTTGGCAGTGCTTTTGCCATTAATAATCTTCATTTTTCGCAAGACCAGCTGCCCATTCTGTTTATGGTAACCGGTATATCTTCATTATTCATAATGCCCATTGTTGGGCGATTGAGCGACAGGTTTGATAAATTCAAGGTATTTACCATCGGTTCATTATGGGCAATGGTTATGATAATTATTTATACGAATCTGACACCCGTTCCGCTTTGGGTGGTACTGATACTCAACATTTTGCTGTTTGTGGGCATTATGTCAAGAATGATTCCATCAACATCATTGATGACAGCCATACCACAAATGCAAGACAGAGGCGCCTTTATGAGCATTACCTCTTCGCTACAGCAAATAGCCGGAGGCATTGCCTCTGTATTTGCAGGTTACATTATTGTGCAAAAAGACAAATACAGTCCGTTAGAAAACTACCCGGTGCTAGGCTATATATCAGCCGTTATAATTCTTTTATGTATTTGGCTGGTTTATAGAGTAAACCTAATAGTGAAACACAAAATAGACCCTAAAAATAAAACCATATAAACTTAAAAAATAACCCATACATTAAAGCCTGATGCTGATTTGTTCCGCATCAGGCTTTACTATTTTTATACTTTTATCTCATCCGTTCAGTTTTCTTCTCAACCACCAATATTAACCCGCCCTTAAAAAGTAAAATTACTTATTAGAATAATACCAATTCTACCAAATTATACTTAACTTACCTCCCATTCTATCACCTTAACCCTTTCTCTTTTCAATAGCCAATCTATGAAAGAGCAACCTTCACTCCGCTATGCCTGGTATGTATTGGGCATTCTTTTGCTTGCGTATATTTCATCGTTCATTGACCGCCAGATTCTGGCGCTGCTGGTAAAACCCATAAAAGCATCTTTTGGTATTTCTGATACCCAGATGGGGCTGCTTATGGGGCTTAGCTTTGCCTTTTTTTACACGGTATTGGGTATCCCTATCGGAGTAATGGCCGATAGAATGAGCCGCAAGAAAATAATTGGCTGGGGTATTGCCATCTGGAGTCTGATGACAGCCTTATGTGGTGTGGCAGGTAGTTTCTCCATGCTGTTTCTGGCTCGTGTAGGCGTGGGTATTGGCGAAGCAGCCTTGTCTCCGGCTGCATACTCAATGATATCAGACTATTTTCCCAAGAAAAAACTGGGCACTGCGTTGGGCATTTACAACATGGGTGTTTTTCTGGGGTCGGGGCTATCAATTCTGATAGGCGCGGCCATCCGCTCAATGGTCGGGCAGGAGAACATTCACTTACCTTTTGTGGGCGAGATTTTCTCATGGCAGGTGGTTTTCTTTTACATAGGCCTGCCGGGTTTTCTGATAGTTATATTATTGCAAACCATTAAAGAACCGAAACGCAAAGAACTGGATAGCGGTAAGGAGTCTGCTAATAAGGCCAGTTTTAGTGAAATTATTACCTATTTTAAAGCCAATAAATCTACTTTTCTGTCGCTGAACTTCGGAATGGCCTTTATGTCATTTGCTTCTTTTGCCGGTACCTACTGGATTCCGACTTTCCTGAACCGGGTACATGGCTGGACAGACACCAAGGCCGGGGTAACTTTTGGGGTGCTGGTAAGTGTTTTCTCTACATTGGGTGTGGTGCTGGGCGGAAGGTACGCCGACCACCTGCTTAAAAAAGGCATTGCTACCGCACGCATGAGAACCAGTTTTATGGGTATGTCGGTGGCCGTGATTTCAACCGCCGGCTTACTATTTGCCAACCCTGATATAACCCTGGTATTTATTGCGCTTTTCTGTTTTGCATCATCCTTTTCGTACGGCTCGGCTACTGCGGCCATACAAGAGATTGTACCCAATAACATGAGAGCCATTTTTTCGGCCTTTTTCTTATTTGTGGTTAATCTGATTGGCCTGGGTCTGGGGCCTTTATCGGTAGGGTTTTTCAACGATACGGTTTTTGCCGACCCTCAGAAAATCAATTATTCTATCTTTATTGCACAGTTTGGCGGTTGTATTATTTCATCACTTTTGTTGTATATCGGCCTCAGTCCTTTTGCAAAAAGCACGGGTTACCTGAAAAAGCATCTGGCCGATGCTTAGCTGTTCCGTTTCTCCTGCATAAAACCTATACCATAGGCAAACAATTGAATAAAACAGGCAATAATACTCAGCAGGCCAACCTTCAAGCTTTTGTTTTTCAGGGCTGAATCAATAAATATGAGTAAGAAGTAAAGCAGCAGTACCCCCGCTGAAAGCCAAAAGGTATAACAAAAAAAAGGAATTATAAAGCTAAGAGCCAGTTGCAACGGTATTGAAAGGCAACCCAGTGTAAATACTGCCGGGAAGAAATGAACCGCCTTTAATTCTGACGGAAACATACGCGCCAGATTGATACGCCCACGCCCGAAGAAGTGCAGTTGCTTATAAAACTGCCCGAAGTCGGTGCGTCTTTTATGGTAAATGAATGCTTCTTCTATCAGCCCTACTTTAAAGCCATTTTCGATGATTCTGATACTGAACTCAATGTCTTCAGCCATGCGGGTCATAGTGTATCCACCGGTAACCTCCCATACTTTACGAGAGATACCGAAATTGAAGCTGCGCGGGTGAAACTGCCCACCGGCATTATTTTTTTTACCTCGTATGCCTCCTGTTGTAAATACCGAGGTCATGGCATAATTTATTGCCTTTTGTATATCAGTAAAGCTTTCATGTGCTGCATCAGGCCCACCATAGGCATCCAGCCACTGGCTTTGCAGGGTAGTATCTACGACTTCAAAATAACGGTCAGGTATAATGGCATCAGAATCTAACTGCACGAAGTAATCGCCGGAGGCCCTTTCAAACCCATAATTACGAGAGAATCCCTGCCCTGAATTGGGCTTAAAAAAGTATTGGATATCCAGTCTGTTTTCAAAACTCCTGCATACCTCATCGCATTTTAATGTCGAGCCGTCTTCAATTATTATTACCTCAAAGTTTTTGTAGGTCTGCCGGGTAAGGCTTTCCAGCAATTCTTTTACCTCATCAGGGCGGTTATAAACAGGCGTAATAACGGAATATCTTAACATGCAGGGGTATTAGAAATTTATGAAGTAACTGTTGCCGATAATATTTCTGCAAAAAAGCTACATTCTGTTTGCTTTTCCAAAAAAAAAGGGAAGCGGCAAACGCTTCCCTATCAATATATCTTTCAATAATGCTTAATTGTGTCTTACCAGTAGTTTTTTGGTAACCACTTTTTTATTATCTACCACCAGCTGATAAAGGTAAACGCCCGAGTCCCAATTGGTAGTGTTAACTTTCAATTTACGGTCGCTTTTATCTAATTCAAAACTGGCAATTTCGTTACCTAACAAGTTATAAAACGCCATGCTGGCATTATTAAGGTTGCCGGTTATTGAGTAATCAAAAACGGCAAAATCATTAGCCGGATTAGGATAAATATTTGAAACCGAAATTTTTTCGTTGGCAAACAATTTATCACTATGCTCGGTACCATTGGCAAGGGTTTTATCAGTATTAAAGGTAACTGCTTCTATTGTAGCTGCTTTAGCCCCCGGCTTCGACGAGCCGTTCAAAAGTGCATTCCTGAAGTATTGATTAACCGCAGCAGGTTTGTCCAGTCTAACTTCTTTTGGCATGGGTTTAGCCACAAAGCTCAGTTTCTGGGCATTCACTTTGGCGGCTGGTTTTTTACCGATATCCAAACGAGACTTCCCTTTCTCAACCTGAGCAAGGGCGTCGTTTGATAGCAGGGCTAAACCAATCAACACAAATATATATTTCCGTAAAACTTTTACCATACTTAAAATTAGAAACCTATTACAAAATTAGTTATGTGACGGAGTGGTATTATACAAATGTAAACAAGGCCGTAAAAAAAACCAACATATTTTTGATATAAGGACGATTTTTATGATCAAATGGTTGCAATAAGTTTTAAACTTTAACGTTTAAGACTTTTTTTAACATTTTTTAAGGATTCGGTACCTGTTTTGCCTTGGGTATTTCGCCTAAAACAGCCGCCTTGGTAGGCTTTTCACTCTCTCTCCAATTGAACCCGTCCAGCCGGTTGGCGCTGTTGGTCAGTTCTTTGGGCGGCACCAGTTTTGCATCGGGCTTACCTACAAAGGTGATTCGTTTTACCTGATTCTCTCTGAACCTAATATTCATTTTACTACATTCGACATGATTGACACCAATTAGTTTATTCTTGTCGTCTAACGCATAATAAATACTTTGTCCGTTGCCCTCTACAATTACTTGTTCAATGCGGGTTTCGTTATTAAACAAGGCTGTAATTTTTCTACCCTTTACCTGATTAAAATTCTGAGACGTATCTTTGGCAATCACAAATCCCTGGTTAACCATAAACATCTTGCTTACTTTTCCGTTCTTCATGTACACGTGAATGGTATCTGCTTCCGACTGATTCTGCGGGCTCCATAATATCGGTTTGGTAAAGAAATGAATTACCGAATCTTTAAGGTCATATAACAAAGAATCGCTCTTGCTCTGAATATCGGTTCTGTAAACCTGCACATTTCCGCTGGCAATCAGCTTTTCCATCTTTTTCTCGCGGCGGGCAGTATCTTTTCTGATTTTAGCCTTTTGGTCTACCGCTTCATAAGCATACAAAGTATCTGCTCTCAGGTAAAGTGTGTCTTTCTCAGAGCCATTGCGCATAATAGCATTACCGGTTATTTTGGTAAAACCGGTTTGCCCGTTTCTATCGGCCTTATTGCCTGTTAAAACCACTTTGTCTTTTTTTGACACCAACTCTACATTGCCCCTGGCCACGCCAGACTCTGTCTTCTGGTCAAACATCAGTGTATCGCCTACCAATGTATAATTTTCATTTACCACCTTAGACCTCCCCTTCAGGTTCGATTGCTGCGTTTGGGTATTGTAGGTACTGCCGCTGTTGGCCATAATATCACCATCTTTACTCTTTATGAGTGTGGGGGCTTTAAAAAGCGCCATTTTTGTTCTGGCGTTATACTGCAGGCTGTCGGTAGTAATGGTATATTTGGGGTTGTCTATCCTTACGTTGTCTTTATAATTAAAAATTTTAGAACGGGTATTATAAAAGCCCTTTTGACTGGTAAGCGTACTGGAATCCTGCACGATTACCCCCCAAACCGGATAATACGCCCTGTTTCGTGCCATTTCGTACTCCATAATTCGGGTAGTGAGTGTAACTTTAGAGTCTGTAAGCACTACTTTTCTACCTGTAACTCTGGCAAAACGTGTGTTGCCATCATAAAAAAGCGAATCGCCTGTTATGGTCAGGGTGTCTCCCTGCACTATTTTCACATTGCCAAAAGCCTCAATTGTGTTGGTAGCTTCATATTGAGTGGCCAGGTCGCAATACAAAACAGAGCCTTTGTGCTGAAACGCCACATGCCCCATAAACTGGCGGGTATCTGAGGGCTCCTGTTTAGAAAGCAACACGGAGTCGGCATGTTGTAATGTAATACGCGCTTTCGGGGCAGTAGGCGCTGGCGGGTTGAGTGGCTTCTGGGCATAAGATACAATGGCGCCGAACAAACAGAAAAACGTTAACAGTAATACACTGCCCGATTTGTTCAACTTAATTAATCTCATATTTTTCCGACCAATATTCAACATCTTGTATGCAATATTCTAATTTTGTCTGCAAAAGTACTTAAATAGGTTTATGCTTCATGCTTTCTTAACATATATTAACTCACAAAGTCTTTTCGAACCCACCGATAAAGTGCTGCTGGCTGTAAGCGGCGGCAAAGACTCTGTGCTGCTATTTGATTTGTTTCTTGAAGCAAAGTTTAATTTTGCCGTTGCCCATTGCAATTTCAGGTTGCGTGGCGAAGACTCAGACAAAGACGCCTTATTTGTGCAGCAATTATGTGAGCAAAATAGCGTGCCATTCTATACTGTTGCATTTGATACCCGGGCTTTTGCCAAAGCAAATAAATTATCTATTGAAATGGCGGCGCGACAAATGCGCTATGAATGGTTTGAACAGATAAGACTACAAACCGGAAGCCAATATATTGCCACGGCACATCATTTAAATGACAGCATTGAAACCATTCTGCTCAATCTTACCAAAGGTACAGGCATAGCTGGTTTAAGAGGTATACAGGCAAAAAAGCAATACCTCATCAGACCTTTGCTTTTTGCCTCGCGGGCAGATATTGAACAGTATATATCTGGCAAGGATTTAAAATGGCGGGAAGACAGCAGCAATGCCTCAAACGACTACCAACGTAATCTATTGCGCAATGAGGTGGTACCGCTTCTAAAGCAAATCAACCCCAATCTGGAGCAAACCTTTGCCCGTAATATTGAACGCCTGCAAGCGCTTGAAGGTATTTTTCTTGGTAGCCTTGATGCCTTCAGAAAAGCCGTTTTAAGTACCCAGGGCGATTCTATTCTTTTAAACATCAGTGCAATTCAAACGCAACAATCAGCCGCCTATTTGCTGGAAGAACTACTCAAGGAGTTTGGCTTTAATTATTTCCAATCAAAAGAAATATATCAGGCTTTAGGCAAACCTTCAGGCAAAACCTTTTATTCAGACACCCACACACTGGTAAAAGACCGTATGCATCTTATTATTACGGCAAACACAACTACAGATTTTGAAGAAGTTCAGATTCAAAAAGATGCTTCTGTTATTGAATACCATGGTTGGCAATTTAGAATTAGCAAAGTAACTGCTGAAGAATGGCGGGCTTATCTGGTTTCTGAAAAAAGCCCTGATGTATTATGGCTGGATGCCGACAAACTGGCATTCCCGCTGAGTATCCGCCGCTGGCAGGATGGCGACCGGTTTATTCCATTGGGCATGAAAGGCCAAAAGAAAGTGAGCGATTTTCTGGTAGACAAAAAAGTACCCCTGCCTCAGAAGAAGACTACCCTTGTGCTGACTTCCGGAAGCCTTATCGTCTGGCTGGTGGGCCACAGACCCGACGACCGATTTAAAATTACCCCTGCCACACAAGCATTTTTGAAAATCGAAATCGGTCAGTAAACACCGGTATTATACATTGTTTTCAAAATAAATTCTACCCCGGGCAACTTCTGCATCTATAACTGCATATATACTATTGAAAGCATTACTTAATACTACCTGATGCAGGAAACCATATTAATACAGGAACTGAAAAAACATAACCCGTTTGTACAAAAACGTGTGTATGACCGTTTCGTGAAGCGGATGTTCCGGTTGTGTGTAAGGTATGTGCAAGTAGAGGCAGATGCACAGGAATTACTGATGAACGGCTTTCTGAAATTTTTTAATGCTGTGGGCAGAATTGAGTACCGCGGCGAAAACACGTTGGAACCCTACCTTAAAAAACTGATGATTAATGAGTGCCTCATGTTTATCAGACAAAGAAAAATGAGCTGGGTAGCTATGGAAGAAATAAACGATGAAGAACCGTTCACCGATTTTTCTGCATTTGAAAGTTTTGCCGAAGAAGAGATTTATCAGTTGGTGCTAAAGTTGCCAGACGGCTACCGTACGGTTTTCAACCTCTATGCTATTGAGGGTTTCAGCCATAAAGAAATAGCCGACAAACTGAACATCAGCGAGAACACATCAAAAACGCAATTACATAAAGCACGTGGAATTTTACAGGACGGACTCTCAAAATTAGGCTATCATTATGGAACATAAACTAGATGAGTTCTTTCGTAAGAAAATAGCAGATACGGAAGACAATCTCCCCAAAGACTCAAGTTTCGACGAGGGTCTGTTCTGGGGAGAATTACAAAAAAACATGCATAAACCCCAACCCTTTGGCTGGTTAAAATGGGTTGCCATAGCTGCCTGTATGGCAGGTTTGGTTGTTTGGGCTTTATTGCTTAAAAAACCTGTGGTTCAACCTATTGAATACAATGCTGCAATAAAACCAACAAAACCAATTGTGCGGCCAAAAACAATTGCAGAGACGGTTGGCCCCAAACCAAAAACGCTTCAACAAAATCTGACTAAGAAATCATTTACAGCACCTGTAAAAGAGATAAAGCCTGAAATTGAAGTGATGACAGTCAGGATGCCGGAGCCTGTTATGGCTACTCATGCTATCAGGCAAGATTCTATTCATTTTCAGCTACCTGTAATGGCCGGCACCAAGCCTAAATTCAAGACGGTTCATGTCAACGAAATATCCAATACCGAAAACGAAGCTATTCCGCAACCTAAATTCAAAGTAAGATTCGCAGCCAGAAACCTGCCCTGATTAACTCATATATTTAAAAACAAACCATCATGTTACGAACACTCATTATTCTCTCAATGCTTCTCACGGGCATTGCTGCCGGAGGCATTTGCCAGACAAAAGCCCGATATGATACCATGACAGTGCTGGAAGGCATCCGCCCTCCTGTTCTGCTGCAAGACTTCGGTAAACGTTCAGATGTATTTCAGCAGCAGGATGTGATTAAAAATAACAATAAAGTAACCATTCATTTTGGCCATAAAAACAGGTTGCTGATTGATTTTCAAGGAAAAGAATTTGACTTAAAGCTGAATGCCGATTCACTTGTAAGGAATTTCTGGGCAGACTACCAATTGGTAAAAGGCAGTTTCAGAAAAGACGCCGTTAAGAAAATTACTTATTACGGACAGAACCAGTATGTAAGTGGTCGGCCGTTAATTGATGTGCTTTACTATACACAAAAAGAGGTACTGCAAATAGCGCCAGACAAAGAAGTGCATCAGGTACAGTTACTACAGGATACGCTCATACTGGTTAATTATCTCGACAAGGCAGCATCTGAACTCGTTAAATCACACAACAGGGTTTTCAAAACATATCCTCACCAGCAATTTGTTTTTGTGCTGAACAGCCTGGATGATATAGCGGACATCCTGGAGATTAATCTAAATCAGGCCATAATAGAAGCCGTTGAAAGAGCGCAAAATGAAAGAAAAGATGCTTACCCGTGGAAAACAGTAAAAGTAGAAAACGATGTGGTGAATCAGAAAATCAAGTCAGACGTAGTGGGGGCTGCACTATTAGATTTTCTGGAATTTCATGGAGACATAGGCGTAGGCACCTATCAGGATAAAATTGTTCCTTCAGCCACTTTGGGTATAAGCCTGGTGTCAAGCAGGTACCTTAAAAAAGGGTTTGTTCTTGGCGCTCAGGCCTATTTCCCTCACGAACGTAAGGCCGATAATACGTTTCAGTTCAGCACCAGATATATGCCTTTTGTGGGTATGACGTTTTTTACGAACAAGGGTAAAAAGAATGATTTAGACCTGAAAGCCGGAATATTTGCCGGCTATGCCGAAAAATCGCTTAAGCTATTCGCCTGGTATCAGGTCAATTCATATCTTAAACTACAGCCTGAAATCAATCTTTTTAGTAATCAATCACCCGTAGGGCTGCGTGTGGCTGTAGGATTTTAATGTAAATAAACTTAAAAACTCATGAAACTCTTCCCTTTAGTTTTAGTAGTCACAATCACTTTACATGCCTGTTCAGTTACAGACAAGGCTGATAAAGACAATTCCCAATCTCTTAAACACGAACACCACTTATATGCAGAAGCCGTAAAAGACTCCTTTAATATATCAGTTCAACTACCGGAAAAATATTACGAAAAGCCAACCGATAAATACCCGACAGTTTATGTGCTGGATGCCAACTTCTATTTCCCGATGCTGGCAGAAGTAGTAAAACAATATGAAACCGCCGGTTTGTTACCACCCATGATACTGGTGGGCATTGGATACAAATCTTTTGCAGCTATGGATTCTCTGCGGGAAAGAGATTACTTATATCCGGCAGCTATACCATCCGACGAAATGAAGAGTCCGGGTGGCGGTAAAAATTTCAACACTTTCATCACAAAACAGTTGATACCTCACATTGATACCCGTTTCCGAACCCAAACACAGCACCGGGCTTTATTAGGGCATTCGTTCGGAGGGTATTTTACATTGTATGCACTGTTGAATCAATTGAGCGCCAATACCACTGCTTTTGATAACATTGCATCAGCAAGCCCAAGTTTATGGTATAATAACTACTACCTTAATCAACTTACTGATGCCCTCAAAGACAGAAAAACTAAAAATCAATTGAGTATATTTATATCGGCAGGTGGCAAAGAAGACCGGCAATGGAACATCGAACCCGTGAAAAAACTGTCGCAGAATATCGCTGAATCCAAACTAACCAATGTCAATCTGCAATACAGCATTTATAATGACCTTGACCACATGGATACTGCTCTAATTACCTATATAAAAGCACTGCAAACCTTTTATAAAAAACCCGGCAGCTAATCTATAATGAGTGTAGCATCCAGTAATTTGGCGTTCCAAAATGCACTTTGTCCTGAGGTAAATTCACAATATTCTATACCTTTGTGAAAATTTTACACCAAAGGGTTAAAAATTATGGCAGAACCAAATATTGAATTTCTTTACAAATATTTAAACAATGCTTCACCTACCGGTTTTGAAGCATCAGGACAACAAATCTGGCTTGACTACGTAAAGCCTTACATTGATACGCAACTAATTGATGTTTACGGAACGGCAGTGGGCGTTATTAACCCCGGCCAACCATACAAGGTGGTTATAGAGGGGCATTCAGACGAGATATCGTGGTTTGTGAATTTCATAACAGAAGACGGTTACATTTATGTGCGCCGTAACGGTGGGTCCGACCACCAGATTGCACCGTCTAAAAGAGTAAATATTCATACACGCAAGGGTATTGTAAAGGGTATTTTCGGATGGCCGGCTATTCATGTGCGTGACTCAGCTACAGAAGAAAGACCATCGCTGAAAAACATCTTTATTGATGTAGGTGCAGCCAAAAAAGCAGAAGTAGAAGAAATGGGCATCCATGTAGGTTGTGTGATTACTTTTGAAGACACCCTGATGGAACTGAATAATAAGTTTTATGTAGGCCGCGCCTTAGACAACCGCATGGGTGGTTATATCATAGCCGAGGTAGCACGCAGGCTGAAAGAAAATAACATTCAGTTACCTTACACACTATATATTGTTAACTCGGTGCAGGAAGAAATCGGCCTTCGGGGCGCTGAAATGATTTCGCGCAGACTGAAACCCGATGTAGCTATTTGTTGCGATGTAACGCATGATACGCAGTCGCCGATGTATAACAAAAAAATGGATGGTGACATTGCCTGCGGTCGTGGCCCCGTTTTAACCTATGGCCCGGCAGTACAGAACAATTTGCTGAACTTCATGATTGATGTAGCCACAGAAAAGTCTATCTCTTTCCAGAGAGCTGCGGCAAGCCGCTCTACCGGCACTGATACCGATGCTTTCGCGTATTCGTCTGAAGGGGTAGCTTCGGCGCTTATTTCTCTGCCGCAAAAGTATATGCACACAACGGTAGAAATGTGCCATAAAGATGACATTCAGGCTTGTATTGATTTGTATTATGAGATTCTGCTGAAACTGGAAGCAGGACAGGATTTCAGCTATATCAAATAACTGCTGATACATAAAGAAAGCCACTCTTCATAAAAGGGTGGCTTTCTTTATGTATTTTTTTTAACTTGCTTCTGAAAAAGCTATACTTATGCAACCCAGATACATGAACTGGCTGATACCAGCCCTTGCCCTGCTTAAAATATGTTTTCACTTATGGTTTTATGATAGCCTTGAACCTCACCGGGACGAACTCCTGTATTTCTCTTTAGGTACGCATCCTGCGGCAGGTTATGCATCTGTGCCACCCTTGGTTGGCCTGCTTGCATTTTTACTCATGAAAACCATTGGTTTCTCTGCACTGGCTATTAAAATTATACCGGCTATATTAGGTGGGGCCATACTTTGGCTGAGTGCCAGTATCTGTAAAGAGCTGGGCGGCAAAACTTTTGCGCAGTTGTTAACAGTATTGGGTATTTTTCTTGCGCCGGTCTTTGTACGCCCTTTTTACCTCTATCAACCGGTTTGTTTTGATATTTTTTTCTGGACACTCCTGTTTTATTTTACCATTCTTTACCTGAAGTCAAAACAGGATAAATTTCTGATACTGATTGGAATAACTGCCGGCCTGGGTATTCTGAATAAACACCTTATTGTACTTTTGCTTATCAGCCTGATAATTGCCTTTTTAGTAAGCAATGAAAGAAAGCTGTTAAGCAAAAAGACATTCCTGTTTGCCATGCTCTTATGTATCGCCATTGCCTCGCCCAATATTGTCTGGCAATTAAGTAACGGGCTTTCAGGCATAAAGCACCTGAGCGCACTTAACAAACACCAGTTAGTGTACTTAGACCGCGCCAACTTCTTAAAAGAGCAGCTACTCATGCCGGGTATCTTTTTTCTGATTACCTGTGCAGGCTTTGGAGCCTTGCTTTTCTATAAACAACTAAAAAAATATCGCCTGTTGGCTGTTGCCATATTGGTGGTAATTATTGTTTTGCTGCTAGCTAAAGGCAAAGGTTATTATACCGCGGGCGTTTTCCCGCTATGCCTGGCCGCCGGAGCCGTTTGGTGGGAAAACCAACTTAAACAATGGTATTTAAGAGCAGCATTTAGCACTGTACTTGCAGGCCTCAGTGTTTTTCTGATACCTATGGGAATACCCACTGATACGCCTGAGAATCTGGCCGTGTACTTTAAAAATTTTACTAGCAAATATGGTATGGAAGGCCTACTGAGGCATGAAGACGGTAAAATTCATGAATTACCTCAGGACTACTCAGATATGCTGGGCTGGGAAGAATTGACAAAGATTACTGCCGATGGGTATGCCCGGATTAATGACAAAAGCCGAATACTTATTTATTGCGAAAACTACGGGCAGGCTTCAGCTGTTAACATTTTAGGCAAAAAATACGGATTACCGGAACCTGTAAGTTTTTCTGATAATTATTATTTCTGGGCTCCAAGAAACATACCTGCCACAACAGATACTTTTATTTATATAAATGACGAACCGGGAGAGGATATCGGGCAACTTTTTACTGATATACAACTGGTTGGCAAAATAAGCAACCCGCTGGCGCGCGAATACGGCACACAGGTATATTTATGCCGAAACCCACGCACCAGCTTCAGCCAATTCTGGAACAAGCGTGTAAAAGAAATAGAAAGTCCGTTCCATTAATTGTATATTTACGAAACTTTTCGATGCCCGGTGTCGTTTTTAAGACAGCATTAAAACAATTAACCTTTGAAAAGGTATGGTAACTGTAACAGAAATAGCAAAAAACAAGATTATTGAGCTAAGACAAAAAGATGGCTTAAATGATAACCATGGTGTGAGAGTGGCAGTAGAAGGTGGCGGCTGCTCAGGTTTAATGTATGACCTGAAATTTGATTTTGAAATCCGCCCTAACGACCATATTTTTGAAAACAACGGTATTAAAGTATTTGTAGATAAAAAAAGCCTTTTGTATCTGGTAGGTACCGAACTGGATTATTCTGATGGCCTTAATGGTAAAGGGTTTCAGTTTAAAAACCCTAATGCCTCACGCACCTGTGGCTGTGGCGAAAGTTTCGCCGTCTGACAGGCTACTGAACGATAAATAAAATTGCGCCATGCTTTTTACCTTTGGGTATAGCATGGCGCAATTGTTTTATTTAGTATATCAATTGGCTCTGTAATACATGGTAGAGCAGTTTTCTTTTCTAAGTATGTGCTTTGCCATGGTTTGCAGCGACTCAGGCGTTACGGCTGCAATTTTATCTGCATCCTGATTACACCAATCGGCATTGCCTGCGTTGGCTGCAAAAGCCAGGTTCATAGCTCTGTTAAGTAATTCTACCTCTGCAAAAGCCAATGTTGACTCGCTCTGGTTCTTTACTTTCTGCAACTCACCCGCATCAACCTTATTATCTATCAGCTCACCAAGTATTTCTTCAATGGCAGCATCTGCTGCTTCCATAGCTACCCCTTCATTCAGATTCCCCTGAATAATCAGCAAACCAGGGTCAAGCGAGGCTGTTATGTATGCAGAAACATTATTAAACAACTGTTTTTCCTTTACAAGTGTTGTATAAAGCCTTGAAGACTTACCTCTGCCCAATATATCGCTCAGCAAGTCGGCATTATAAAAGTCAGGGTCAAAACGCCCCGGCATGTGATAAGCCTTGTAAATAGCATCTAAAGGTACCTTGGCCGAAGTTTCAATAAACTTATGCCGGGTCTGTAACGTCTCCTGTGGTAAATTTCTATTATACTTCTCTCCTGCCGGTATCGGCTCAAACCACTTTTCGCATAAATACTTCACTTGTGCCACTGTTATGTCGCCTGCTACTACCAATATGGCGTTGTTAGGCAGGTAATATTTAAAAAAGAAAGCCTTTACATCTTCCATGGTGGCTTCTTCAATATGGCTAATCTCTTTTCCGATGGTTGCCCATCGGTATGGATGCTTTTCGTAAACCAGTGGGCGCAATTTCAACCAAACGTCTCCGTAAGGCTGATTAAGGTATCTCTGTTTAAACTCTTCAATAACCACTTTACGTTGCACCTCAAGCACTTTTTCATCGAAAGAGAGACTCATCATACGGTCCGACTCCAGCCAGAAGGCCGTCTCGATATTCTTGGCAGGCAATGTGATGTAATAATTGGTTATATCTGGCGACGTAAAAGCGTTATTTTCTCCGCCTACTTTTTGAAGTGGCTCGTCATAGGCCGGAATATTCTTTGACCCACCAAACATCAGATGCTCAAAAAGATGAGCAAAGCCGGTTTTATTTTCATCTTCATCCCTCGACCCTACATTGTAAAGAATATTCACAGCCGCCATTGGGGTGGTGTGATCTTCATGCACGTATACTTCCAGACCGTTCTTCAGGGTAAAATGCTCGTAGCTTATCATTCGGTTGCGTTTTATTTGAACATATCAATCACGATATGGTATATAACATCAATCACAAATGTAAGGTTTCTGATGCAGGTTCAAAATGCAGAATGACTATTTATCTGGATAGATTTGAGAAAAAGGCCGCTATCGGGCGTCTTAACCAATACATGGCTATCATAATAACACCAAATGAACCCAGCCATAGGTAAAAGACGTAGTCTGATGAGATATGAATAACTGAAGATTTACCAATCAATATAAAATTAGACCAGTAAAAAGGATGGTCTGATTCGGTTTTTATTAAATCTATTTTTGATAATCTGACAGCCTCATCAGTAGGATACCCCTGTTTCAGATAATAATAAAATCTTTTAGACAATTGGGCAATGCTTTCATCATGGGCATTCCACAAGGTAGTAATTACAGATGGACACCCCGCAAACTGAAAAGCCCTTGCCAGACTGATTATACCCTCTCCTTTTCTTATTTTTCCTTTGCCGGTTTCGCAGGCGCTTAGCACCACAAGTTGGGTATTGTCAAGCGAAAGATTATACAGCTCTGGTGTATAAAGCTTGAAATCCTTTCCCTCAGGATACAAGGCGATAAACGATTTCAGGGGTTCGGCGTCGTCAACCTGTGCATGGGTTGCAAAGTGGATAATGCCCTTATTTCTGTAAGTTTCTTCAAAATTAAGCTTGGTTGCTTTGTTATCGCGGTATATCTGGCCGCTAATGCCCCCTATTTCATCGGCAGAGGCCGACAAAGTCTTGAATCCTTTATCACGGTAGTCACCGGCCTGCCCTCCATCGCTAAAAGGGGCATAGGCAATAATATCAGCTTTTGATTTTCTGATGGTGCCATCAAACTGAAGCGAGGCAGAGTTTGCATAAGATATGGTATAGTCAAACAACAGGTAATCTCCTTTCCCCTTTTTCTCAAGAATCTCAAATGGCAAAAAACCCAGAATATCATGTCTTGCTACAATGAGTTTCTTCGATTTTCTGAGCATTACTTCTACAGGTGCAAGCAGGTCATTATAAACCTGTCTGGCAAGTGCATGGCCCTTATAGGCATCAATATTAGGTGGGGTATTTACTTTTTTGTACAGGTCAAGTACATCATTACTAATTTTGAAGGAATTGTTGTTTTTAATGATAGCGTATGAATTTCTGTCTGCTACCAGATAATAAAGAGCGTTTTCGCCAAGAAAATAACTAATAAAAGCTGTGCTGTTATCTATTTTCTGTTGGGTTTCTTTGAGCGAAATCAGGTAGTCGTCATACTTGAGCTTATAGTAATTCTTTGATGTCTGCTCAATTTTCTTGGTCAGGTGATTCAGCTGAATTTTTGTATCTGACAAATCAGACAATGTTTTTTCATTGCCTGACTCCAAAAGTCTGATTTGCAACTTTACAATTTTCTGCCTTAAGGTGGCTTCCTGGTTCAACAAATCTTCATCAATTTCTTTGGGCCGTATTTTCTGGCTCTTCAGGGCATCCCACAAAGCTGCAGATTTACTGGCTTCCATGGCAAAAAAGAATTTCTCGGCCCACTCATCTGACCTCGACAAACGCCATTGCTCATAAATTTTAGCCAATGCTTTTTCATAGATCGGATACACCTTTTCAGTATAAAACAACTTTGACTCCGGCATGTCGAAGGTTTTTCTGAGATGTGCTGCAAACTTAATGGCCTCCAGATACGTGTCGGCCGATAACGCTGGTTTCGACGCGGCCAGCAGGTCAGCACGTTGGTCAAGCGCTATAAAAAACTCTTGTGGGGCATTGACGGCATCAAACTCGGTATACCTTTTTTTATTTGGCTGCGCATAAGAAGTATCGGCGGCCAGCAGGGCATTAGAGGTATGGTAAAGCGCAAGCTCTACATTTCCTTTTTTTTGATATACCTCGCTTAAGCCATTCTCAATGCGGGCAACCTGCATGCCTTGTTTATGATGAAAAATTCGCTCAAAATCTTTCAGTGCACTTTTGTAGGTTCTTTCTGTTTTGTCAAGTTCATTCAATTTAAAGTAAGACTCGGCACGGTTAATCTGGATATTTACCCAAAGCCGGGGTTGCTTTTCAGTAGAATTTCTGTAGAATTTTTCGGCATCGGCAAAAGCCTGAAGGGCCTCGGCTGGTTTATCCATCTGGTTGTAACAACGGCCGATAGACACGTAAACAATAGAGGTCCGGTCATTACTTTCAGCTAACGGAAGCGCCTCTTTTAACAGGCTCAGTGCATTTTCGTATTGCTTTTTTTCTCTGTAATACTTAGCCATATTGCTAAGCACGGCATATTGGTTAAGTGTAATTTTCTCCTGAAGAGCAATTTGCCTTGCCTGCTGAAAATAGTAGAAGCTTTGTTCGGTATCGCCCAGGTCATCAATTAAACGGCCATAGTTACTAAGAAAGGTAATAATAAATGCAGGTATTTCTTTCTGAAGATTTTTGTGCTGTAAAAAAAAATCGTACCCTTTTTTGAAATGCTTTTCAGCCAGACCAAGTTTGGTAGGTATTCGGCGGTAATACTCCGACAACTCGGCATTTAACTCAAAAAAGAGTACGTTCCGCTTCTGTCCATTAATATATTTCAGATCATCTAAACCTTCAAGAATTACCTTTGCTGCTTCTTCGTAATCATCGTTAATTACGTAGATGTCTACAGCAGTGAACAAGTAAAGGTCTATGTAATTCTCAAAGTCTTTATCGGTAAATAATTTTTTCTGAAGGTTTTTGTACACTTGTCTGGCTTTAGCCGGGGTAATTTGTTGGTTATTCAGCTTAGAAGACACCTCATATCTTAGCTTCTGAATCTGCCCTGCGTTCCCTTGAGGCTGCGCCCAGGCGGTCAGTATAGATACAGCAAATACTGATATAAGAATATACTTTCTCATATTAAACTAAATTATTTCCGAATTTCCAACTATAATACACATCAATTAGTAGTATCAAAACCGTCTTCTGTACCTGCTGTTGGAGGCGGTACTTTTGGAGGCGGGTCAGATGCCCTTAACTTGGAAGTAGCAGCTGATGTAGCCGAGAAATCTAAGGTTGAAGGAATATTGGCATTCAAGGCTTTCATGTAATATTCGCTCAGGTAAGAATTGCGGTTGCGCACTTTACCATTAGCATCGTAATATTTCTTTACATTGGCCTTGCTAGGGCGATGCGTAAAAATTCTGATGCGGTAATTAGGAAGGTCTTTAGACTTGGCAATAAAATAAATGATCCCGTAATTACTTTCTGGTCTTTTCCCTGAAGGGAATGTCAATATGCCATCGTTAACAGCAAACCAAGGAGACGAACTAACCACAGTATACAACTTAGGGTTCAGGTTCATAGCCGTATATAGGTTAACAGACGATTTTGGCGTAACGAGGTCGTCAAGAAAATTGGCAAAGCCATTATATTTTTCAATAAAAACCTTGTTCTGGAACTTATAGGCCTTCATGCCCAGGATAGTTCCTTCCTTGCGCTCAAAATCACCGGCTTCTCTTACGTTATAAGTCAGGTCAGCGTCGTTAGACTCTGTTATGATATCAACCGGCTGGGTGTAAGTAGTTGGTTTTTCCCATTGGCAACGGTTAATAAGGTTCAAAAGCTCGTTCTGAGGAAGCAACTGAAGTTTTAAGGGCAGCGGTGAATCAAAAACTACCACATCCTGATTATCCAGTATAAATCCGTTGGGTTGCTTACCCCCGATCTTGATAGTTCCGATTCCGTTATCAGCCGGTTTGAAAGTTCCGGGGCTCATCGCCGAAAACAAAGTACCTGAAACAGATTTAGAGGCTCCCAAAGTAAAAGATTCCACAGTAGCTAGCTGCGCACTTGTGTATCCTTCGTCTCCGCAACCCACACACCGCCAGGTTGTTCCGTCAAATACTCTCACAACGCCATAAGTAACATCAAAAACCATCATGCCCGACCGTGGAGACTCCATCACCATGATGTCGCTGTTTTTCAACACGGGCAGCTGTACGTTAGCCATCGGGCCAGCAGTAATAACGGTAGCTTGAGAAAAACTATTAAAGTGAATAGCAAGCAGCAAAAACAAAAAAGGTATAGTATTTTTCATTACATCTTATTAATTAAAATGTTTACAAAGTTAAGGATTTGGCGATTATACAGGTATTGAAACAAATATCTTCAATTTTTGTTGGAAGGAAAACTTTGTTGCCACTTTTTTTACATATAACTTTGAACAAAGTCAATGTCCCCCCATTTCGAGACGAAATAAGGGGGATTCTTGAACTAATTAACCCTAACCCTAGTAAAATTTTGGGTGAGGGGATGGTTTTAATGGCTATAGAGTATTTGTATGTTTTAATATCAGCAGTGGGTGGATTTGTAACCATAGATTTTATTTTTTTTCAATTTTTTAGCCATTATGCAAAACTGGTAAAGTACTATGTGTAGATTTAGTACTTCATAAACTTTGGTCTTTAATATAAGCAGACCGGGATTTTGTAACTTTATTTTTTATTTTTTTATTTCTTTGATAGATAGTGAATTGTTTTATATAATTTTAGCCTTAAATTTAGGTCGAAATCAATTTGTCAGAAGCTATCAAAGTAAACAATATCATTGAGTGATCGCTTTACTTAAACACAAGCCTTTAAAAAAACTCTCGGCTATGGTTACATTAAGGGGGGGGATTGATATTAATAACTGAAATATGATTCTTGGTTTACCTAAACACCCGTCAGATGAATCGATAGTTGAGGGGATTCTGGCAGGTGGACGCAAAGAACATGAGGCGTTAATAGCACTATATAAGAAATTTCATGTTTCGCTGGAAAGGTTTATTGTCCACCGAAGCACTGGAAGGGATTATGCTAAACAACCGGAAGACATAATTTGGGAAGCAATTGAAGCTTTTGTTGTGAACGTAAAAAAAGGGTCATTTACTCTAAAAGATGCTACTTTAGAGACTTATCTTAAAAGTATTTGTAAAAATTTATGGTTCAGATACGTATCGCAGGAAACCTCCAGAGAAGAACGTCATAACCGTTATATGGCTGAATGGGACAAGCTGGAAGATGACGTAAACGATATGTTGATTGAAAAAGAAAATTGGGAATACTATATAAGCCTTGTTAATAAGCTCGGCAAAAATTGTCGTCAGATTCTTGAAATGCGTTTAGTAGACGGCTTGTCAATGCAGGAAGTATCAAAAAAACTAATAGAAAATGGTACTTTTGAAAATGACCAGACAGTACGCAACGCAAAAAGTAAGTGTCTGAAAAAAATTATGGAAATGATATCCTCTAATCATCAATAAATTTCTTTAAAAACTATGGATGGTATGCTGCAAAATCAGATTGAAGATTATGTGACGGGCACGATGGCGGAGAAAGAAAAACAGGCATTTGAAAACCAGCTGAAGATTAATCAAGCCCTTTACGAACAGGTTCAGGAACTGAAACGTGTGAAAGAAAGCCTTTTAAGAGCTAGTGTAAGGGCCACAGTAAGTCAGGTTCGTAAAGATGTACACAAACCTAAAAAAGGTTTGGCCTATGTTTTTGGCTCTTTCAGTGCGGCCGCGGCTATTCTTTTCTTTTTGCTTTCTACTTCTGTTACTTTTTCTTCAAAAAAATTCGATTATCGCGGTGATGAAGAAATCGTAAATGTTGAAACCCAGACCAGAGCCAATGACTATGAAAGAGCATCGGCAATGGTAGAAAACGGTAAGAACCTTTCTGAAGCCATCAAGATTCTTGAACACCTGAGGGTTGATGAAAACGTTAGCAAAAACTTCCAGAACGAATCTAAATGGATGCTTGTGGTGGCCTATCTGCAAACAGGTGAGGCAGAAAAAGCCGAGAAGATATTTGACGAGGTTAAGTGGGAAGACACCGGAAGACCATTCTCTACCTGGGAAATAACCAAAATTCACTGGCAAATATTCTGGGGTAAGATTATCTGACATTCGTAGTTAAGACATACAAAACATATCAGGCAACGCTAAGTCAGTTGCCTGATATGTTTTTTTTATACCCGCTTGCCGGCTGCTGATTGAAAGAAGCCAAATTTGATTCAGATTAGCCGGTTAATAGATAAATTAGTAGTTTTACGGCAATTTATAAGACAAGATTATTTAAAACATTGAATATGAATATAAGAGTAGGGCAAGGTTATGACGTGCATCAGCTGGGTGAAGGCTACGATTTATGGCTCGGAGGAGTTAAAATACCACATAGTGTAGGTTCGGTTGGGCATTCAGATGCCGACGTGCTTTTGCATGCCATCTGTGATGCACTTTTAGGCGCCGCAGCTATGGGCGACATTGGCAAACACTTTAAAAACACCGACCCCCGCTGGAAAGGAATAGACAGCAAGATTTTACTTAAAATTGTAACAGAAATGCTCAACAAAGAGGGTTATCTGATTGGCAACATTGATTCAACAGTTTGCCTGCAGGAACCCAAAATCGGGAAGTATATTCCAGACATGGTAAAGGCCATTGCTGATGTTACCAGACTATCAGAAGACCGCATATCAATAAAAGCTACAACTACTGAAGAAATGGGCTTTGTAGGCAGAAAAGAAGGGCTGGAAGCCCACGCTATTGCCCTAATCTATAAAAATGCTTAACATTTAATGTAGACCCTCTTCAAAAGAACTCAGGAATAGTTCAGCTTAGCACTGAGTTCTTTTTTTAACCAACAAAACAACTGCATTTGATGCCTTAATCCGGCAAATTTATTTTTTCACCCAAAAACTTTGGCTCTTTGGCCATCAGGTAGTCAACAAATACTTTTACTCTGGCAAGTTTCTCTCTGGCCATTACTCCCTCTGCTATTACATCCTCTGCATTAAAACCATAAGCTACAATACCCTCTTTTGACGCAATGTAAATGGCTCTTTCGTTATGAAACAATTGTGAAATAACCGTTACAGAATCCTGTCCGAATATTTTTTTAAGCCTTACCATAGAATCAAAGGTTCTGAATCCGGCATAATCAAGATAAATACGGGTAGAATCAACACCGGCCTTTACCAAATCTTCACGCATCATTTCTGGTTCATTATAATCCTTTCTACTATTATCGCCACTAATAATCAGATACCTCACTTTGCCAGCCTTTAACAAACTGGCAGCAGCCGCAATTCTTTTTGTGTAATACGGGTTAAGCCACCCTTCTCTTTTGATAAACTTGCCGGTTCCTAAAAGCAGACCTACTCTGTTATACGGAACCTCATCTACTTTTGAAAAGAGCCTTCCTTTTGCCTGGGTTTTGATTACTGAATCACATACGTATATAGATATAATTGCCAGGGTAATAACTGCCAGCAAAAACAGACTAATCAGCTTTTTCTTTTTCATAATAGCTTAACCAAGAATTGAAATATAATATCGTTAAAGCAAACCCGGCACCGTTAACCACCGGCTATACAACCAACTGATGGGATAACAACTTTATTACTAAATAAAGTAATATTACCCTCAATGGTATATTCTTCTGCCATAATTTTATCTTTTTCATTATATTGCAATATAAAAACATTAAACCTCCTGTAAGAATTAATGAAAAAATTTGCACTGGCCGTTACCACACTACTGGCCACCAGCCCCCTGTTTGCACAACAGATAAAAATCGGAGATAACGCAGGTGCCGTAACCTTTGAGGAATACGAGCCCAAATCTACACTGATTGTTCCCGGCAAGGTTATTACGCGCGCCAAATTCCCTTTTATTGATATCCATAATCACCAATGGGATATGGGCAGTAAAGAAGACCTCCGGAAGCTCATTACTGAGATGGACAAAATGAATATGGGTATAATGGTTAATCTGAGTGGGCGTGGGTTTAATCAGGATGAAGCTAAAAGTACAGCAGGACTGGTAAAACAGATTGACGCCGTAAAAACTAATTACCCTACCCGTTTTGCAGTTTTTACCAATATTGATTTTTCGAAAATCAGTGAGCCCGGCTGGACAACCAATGCGGTAAAAACACTTGAAGACGACGTAAAACTGCGTGGTGCCAAGGGTTTAAAAATTTATAAAAGCCTGGGCTTTAATGTTACCGATAACGGAAAAGTAGTGGCTGTTGATGACCCCCGCATTGACCCAATCTGGAAAAAAGCCGGAGAATTGGGGATTCCGGTACTGATTCATACAGCAGACCCTTCGTCTTTCTGGGACCCTGTCAATGCACAAAATGAACGCTGGCTTGAACTGAAAACTCACCCTGGCCGTAAACGTGACGCCTCAGGCGGTAAAGACTTTACCTGGGAGCAGCTCATTGAACAGCAGCATAATGTATTCAGAAAAAACCCGAAGACCATTTTTATAAATGCGCACATGGGCTGGTTTCCGAACAACCTGGCCAAACTAGATAGCCTAATGGATGCGTTTCCGAATATGTATGTGGAAATCGGCGCGGTTATAGCAGAATTAGGCCGCCAGCCACGCAATGCGCAGAAATTCTTCATTAAACGACAAGACAGAATTTTGTTTGGAAAAGACTCCTGGGTACCAGACGAGTACCAGACGTATTTCCGTGTGCTGGAATCTGAAGATGAGTATTTCCCGTACCATAAAAAATACCACGCTTACTGGAAGATGTACGGATTAGGCCTGCCAGACGAGGTGTTAAAGAAAGTATATTATAAAAATGCCCTTAAAATTGTACCTGGTCTTGACAAAAGCCAGTTTCCTAAATAAACCCTAACTACTTTGTTTATGAAAAAACACTTCATGCTTGCGCTGGCATTGTTGCTGAGCAGCGGCTTTGCGTACGCTCAGAAAAAGAAAAAAGCAGCTACGCCGGCTCCTGACAAACTTGAATTACTGAAACAGGAGGTTATAACAAAAATTGATGAACGCCAGAAATTTACGCAAGAGGTAAACGACCAGATTTTCAGCTTTGCAGAACTAGGCTTTCAGGAGTTTGAGACCTCTAAATACCTTACAAGCCTATTAGAGAAAAATGGTTTTATTGTTGAAAGAGGCGTAGCCGGCATGCCAACCGCATGGATAGCCAGGTGGGGTTCAGGCAAGCCTGTTATCGCCATAGGCTCTGACGTTGACTGTATCCCGAAAGCCTCACAAAAACCCGGTGTGGCTTATAAAGACCCTATTGTTGAGGGCGCGCCAGGGCATGGCGAAGGCCATAATTCAGGACAAGCCCTGAATATAACGGCTGTGCTGGCACTGAAAGAAATAATGGAACGCGAGAAGATTCCGGGAACATTAATGCTATGGCCGGGTATAGCCGAAGAACAGGTAGGCGCCAAAGCGGTGTATGTAAGAGAGGGGTATTTTAAAGACGTAGATGCGTGTATATTTACTCACGTGGGCGACAACCTGTCTGTAGCATGGGGAGACGTAGGCAATGTAGGGTTGGTTTCGGTTAAATTTCATTTTGAAGGAGAAGCAGCTCATGCGGCGGGCGCCCCCTGGAGAGGCAGAAGTGCCCTTGATGCCGTAGAATTGATGAACATTGCGTGGAACTATAAACGTGAACATCTGGAAACAACCCAGCGTTCGCATTATGTGATATCTGACGGTGGAGACCAGCCAAACGTTGTACCTTCAAAAGCAACAGTGTGGTACTATTTCAGGGAGCGTACTTACCCCCGGATCAAGAATCTGTTTGATAACGGCCTTAAAATGGCACAGGGAGCGGCCATTATGACAGATACCAAGTTTACTTATGAGATTCTGGGTAGCGCCTGGCCGGGTCATTTTAATAAACCCATTGCCGAAACGATGTATCATAATATCAGGCGTGTTGGTTTGCCACAATGGTCGGAAGAAGACCAGCTACTGGCCAAAGCGGCACAAAAAGAGTTGAAGTCGCCCAAAACAGATGGATTAGCAGTAAAACTGGATACCGTTGCCGAGCCGGTGTACACCCCGAATATTATCCGCCAGGGAGGGTCTGACGACATTGCCGACATTGCGTGGTCTTTGCCAACCGTTGTGCTTCGTTACCCTTCTAATATGCCCGGTATGCCGGGGCACCATTGGGCCAATGCCATTACTATGGCTACACCTATTGCGCACAAGGGCTGCACCGCCGGCGCCAAGGTTGAGGCATTAACGGTATTAGATATGCTTTTTAAGCCCGAAATTATCAGGAAAGCATGGGACTATTATAACAAAGAACAAACAAAGGAAATAAAATATACTCCGCTGATATCAAAAGACGATAAACCAGCCATACACCTGAACCAAGAGATTATGGAGAAGTATCGTCCGGAACTAAGTAAATATTATTATGACCCCACCAAATACAAAACGTATCTGGAGCAACTGGGCATCAAGTATCCGACGGTGAGAGAAGATAAAGAGAAAAAGTAACACAAAAAAATGAGCTGAGTTTGCCCTCAGCTCATTTTTTATAGATTAACCCGGTATTTATCTGATTTCAGAAAAATCTGTGGGTGTCATATAAATCGATTCTACCTTGATAGCCAGTTTCCCGTTTTTCTCCGACTCATCGCGGGCTTTAACCCATTTAGGGTCATTTCTGAACGCATCAAATGACGCCTTTCCGGCTGCCTCGCTCTTATGCGCTAACAAATAAACAAGTCTTGGTTGGGTACCTTCTTTTTCAATACTTTTCCAGTACACCACGTTTTCCATTCCATGTTTTTTAAACAGCTTTAAGGTATGATTTCTGAAACGCGCCAGCAGGTCGTCCAGTTTACCGTTATCAGCAGTATAAATTCTTAGTTCAAAAACTCGCTCAGGGTTTTTCTTCCGGGTTTTCACCGCAGGCGAAAAATCTGTTGTGTTCATGAAAATTGATTCAACTTTAGCTACAATTTTACCGTTCTTTTCCGACTCCTCTCTTACTTTTTTCCATTCGGGGTCTGCCCCAAAAGCTTTCCAAGATGCATCTCTGGCTTCTTTATCAGGATACGACAGCACATAATACAGTGCATTTTTTTCATTTGTAACCGGTACCCAGTAGCCCACGTTGGTCATTCCATGTTTTTCAAAAAGCTTGGTGGTATGATTCCGGAACCGGTTCAGCAAATCGGGCAGTTTGCCTGGTTCGCAATAATATATCCGCATTTCATAGTAACGCGTATCTTGTTTTCTGGCATAGGCGGCCATAGAAAAAAATGTAATAATAAGCAGGTAAAGTATTGATTTCATAGATTGAGATTGATTAGACTACAAAGTTATTTTAATGCATGAACAAACCCGCCCAAGTGAATTATATTTTTTGCTGCCGCAAAACTATCTTTAATTACCGAGGTAGTTTTGAATAATGCCTTTAACAATACACTTAAATAGCTTCTTTTACCAGGTCTACAATTTTACTCAGGGTCTTTTTGGCCGACGATGCCGCATTCTGTGCTACCCCATTTTTTTCGTCCAGCCTGGTTACATTTTCAGCTGCCGAGCTAATCAGGTTGTTTAATTTACTTTGCTGTTTGGTATCAAGTGTATACATACCTGCCTTCAACATTCCCAGACTTCTGGTAAGTATTTTGGCATTGCCCAGTAGCCCTTCTTTCCCTTCGCTCAACAGGTTATTAATATTATTGGCCGCCACTGTGAGTCTTATGGTAGCAATGGTGTGTTCAACCACATCTTTTTTCAGGGTTCCGCTGGCGGCCATCGGAATATAACTTTTAAGTGTCTTTGATTGCTCCAGCAGTTTTTCCTTCATTTCATTACCGCGTGTATTGGCTTCGCTTTGCACCGCAATACTGCTGGTTTTTAAAGACTCTGCCAACTCGGCTGTTTTACCGCTATCCAAAAGTTTTACTGTTTCATCAAGTACGTTTTCAAGTGTTATGCGCTGCGCAACTGCCACATTTATAAGCAGCAAACAAAAAGATAAAACTAAAGCAATGTGAATTAACTTTTTCATTTCAATTACCGGATTTACTTTTTAGAATAATTATGGTTATTGGGTAGTGCGAATTTAACAATTAAAAATATAAACCACTCTTTAACAAGCATAATATACGACGAATACCTTTGTTTCTTCTACAACTTCCCATTTCAATCCAATTCTGAATATCAGCATTACGTACTTGGGCAAACCTGTTTCTTGCTTTACATTTGTAAGGCAAAATGAAAAAACTAGTATGAAAATAGTAGAAGTTGGTAACAATAAGCACTTCAGAAAAGAGTTTCTTGAGTTTCCGGTACGGCTGTATAACGGCAACCCTTATTGGATAAGACCGCTTGATAATGATATTGAACGCATCTTTGACCCCACAAAAAACCCGCTTCATGAAAACAATAATTGCATACGGTGGCTTGCCCTGAATGAAAACGGAGATACCATAGCCCGTGTGGCAGCGTTTGTGAACCCCAACACTGTGATTTACAGTAACGACCAGCCAACAGGCGGAATAGGTTTCTTTGAATGCATTAATGATAAACACGTAGCATTTGCTTTATTTGATACTTGTAAGGCGTGGCTGAAAGCCAGAGGCATGGAGGCAATGGATGGGCCTGTTAACTTTGGTGAAAGAGACAACTGGTGGGGGCTGCTGGTAGACCCTTATGATGCCGAACCGACCTGGTCTATGTTTTATCATCATGAATATTACCGTACATTTTTTGAGGAATATGGTTTTCAGGATTATTTCCGGCAATATACTTTCCTTTTGCCCCTTGAAGAAAAAGAAGCCAGAAAAGTGGTACGCCCGGCACTGTTTGAAATTGCCAACAGAGTTTATAACTCGCCCGGATATGATTTCAGGCACATAAACAAAAAAGAGCTTTCAAAATTCGCTCAGGATTTCCGGACCATCTATAATCTGGCGTGGTCGAAAAATATGGCCGCTGGTGAAATGACCGCCGAGCGTGCCGAAGCTATTATGCACCAGATGAAGCCAATTCTGGTTGAAGAACTGATGTGGTTTGGATACCACAACAACAAGCCCATAGCCTTTTTTATCATGATTCCTGAACTGAATCAGATTATCAAGCACCTGAATGGCAAGCTTGATATAATCGGGAAACTGAAATGGGTTTATCACCGGCTGATGAAAACCAATCATAAAGCACGCGGGGTTATATTTGGCGTTATACCCGAATACCAGGGCAGAGGCATTGAATCAGCCATTGCGCTGGCTTTCTCGCGGGCCTGCTGGAAACCCGGCTACCAGTATACCACGCTGGAACTAAACTGGATAGCCGACTTTAACCCTAAAATGCTGAAAGTAACCCAACTGCTGGGCGCCAGAAAATTTAAAACTTATATCACCTATCGTTACCTGTTCGACCACACCCGTGCCTTCAAAAGGCATCCGGTTATTTAATCGTAGACCATTAATACAAAAAGTATCAGGTTTTTTACTAATTTTGTGGCGTTTTTTGCTTCAAAACACACATTTAATATTCTATTTTTCACTAAATAAACGTTTACCCAATATCTAAAGGGACACATCAATATATGTCTTTACTTACAGTTGGCTCGGTGGCATTCGATAAACTCGAAACACCGTTCGGAAAAACAGATAAAATCATTGGCGGTGCTGCTACTTTTATTACGCTTACTGCCTCTTATTTTGTAAAAGAGAACAACCTGGTTGCCGTTGTAGGCGAAGATTTCCCTCAAAGCATGATAAACGTGCTGGAAACGCACGGAGTAGATACCCGCGGACTTGAAATTGTAGAAGGCGGAAAAACGTTTTTCTGGCATGGCCGTTATCACAACGACATGAATTCTCGCGACAGCCTGGAAACTCAACTAAATGTAATGGGTGATTTTGACCCTAAAATTCCGGAAGCCTACCAGGATTGTAAATACCTGATGCTGGGTAATACCTCGCCTGAAATTCAGATGCGTGTATTGACCCGCCTGCATAACCGGCCTAAATTTGTTATGGTTGATACCATGAACCTCTGGATTGAAATTGCCAATGTTGATTTAAAGGCTTTGTTGAAACACGTTGATTGTTTAACCATAAATGACGAAGAAGCAAGAATGTTGTCTGGCGATTACTCGCTTCGCAGAGCAGCCAAAACCATTATGGCTATGGGGCCTAAAACGCTTATCATAAAAAAAGGAGAGCATGGCGCTTTGTTGTTTCAGGACGATAACATTTTCTTCTGCCCTGCCCTGCCATTAGAAGAGGTGTTTGACCCAACCGGTGCAGGTGATACTTTTGCAGGAGGTTTTATTTCGTATCTGGCACAAACCGATGACCTGAGTTTTGAAAACATGAAACGTGCCATAATCTATGGGTCGGCTATGGCTTCTTTCTGTGTTGAACAGTTTGGCTCTGAAAGAATCCAGAATCTTACGCAGGAAGAAATTAACGCGCGTCTCGGAGAATTTAAAAAGCTGGCAAGCTTTAATCTGAATTAAGCTTTAATCTAACCACTATACATGTTTTCTGGCAGGCTGTTCGGTATCGGGCAGCCTGTTTTTTGTTCCTTTATTTTCTACCAAAATCTGCCGGATTCTCACCCCAGTAATCCGTTTCCCATTTCAGAACTTTATTGGGGTAGGTATTATTTTGCAGCCATTTCTCGGCCCGGTCAAGCAGGTCAAAAACTTCTTCATTGCCGCCGGCTTCTTCCAGTTTAGTATTGGCTTTTTTATTGCGCACCCAACTGATGGCCGTTCGCGAATCAGAGTAAATGGGTAATGGCGAATTCATTTTTTTCAGGTACGCCAGTGCATGCACAATAGCCAGAAACTCGCCAATATTATTGGTTGCCTTCGGAAACGGGCCTTTATGAAAAATTCTTTCTTTTGTTTTCAGATAAAACCCCTGATACTCCATGTCTTTTTTTACCGAATTCCACGCCGCATCAACAACGATAGACTCAAGAATAGGCGGAGGAAAAGCCGATGCTGGTATCTTGGTCTGCTTCTGGCCACCACTCTGGGTATGTTTCCAATAGTTTTCTTTCAAAGCCTTTTCGGCCTCTGCACGGCTGTCGAAAGATTTATACTTGGCTCCCTGAAACCCCTCTACCTGTTTTTTGCATTCATCCCATGAAGCATAAACGCCACTCTTCCGGCCCTCCCAAACGGTATAGTATTTCTGTTTCTTTTCCATGCTGCAAATTGCATTTTTTTAGACATAAAAAAAACCTCTTCCTAAAGGGAAGAGGCTTTATGGCACAAAACAATCGTTATCTTACAAAACTGTTGCAACCTCTTCAAATTCCAGTCCCCACGCATCGGCAACACCCTTGTAAACCACTTTTCCGTTTACAACGTTAAGTCCTTTCTTTAATTCATCATTTTCGGTACATGCTTTTTTCCAGCCTTTATTAGCCAGCTGAATGGCGTATGGTAAGGTTGCGTTTGTTAAAGCCAAAGTTGATGTATATGGCACCGCACCCGGCATGTTGGCCACACAGTAATGTACAACATCATCAATAATGAACGTCGGGTTCTCATGCGTGGTTGGTGTACAGGTTTCTATACAACCGCCCTGGTCAACGGCTACGTCAACCACAACAGTACCTGCGCGCATGGTTTTAAGCATATCTCTGGTAATGAGATGAGGCGCTTTAGCACCCGGTATCAAAACTGCGCCAACTATTAAATCTGCTTCGCGGATAGCTTCACGGATATTGTATTCGTTAGACATAATGGTTACCACGTTCTGCGGCATTATGTCTGACAGATATCTTAAACGCGGCAGGCTCACATCCATTATCACTACTCTTGCGCCAAGGCCTGCGGCCATTTTGGCTGCCTGTGTACCAACTATACCACCACCTAAAACCAATACTTTGGCCGGTGGAACACCCGGTACACCCCCTAACAATATTCCTTTACCTTTTAATGGTTTCTCCAGATATTTGGCTCCTTCCTGAATAGCCATACGGCCCGCAACTTCAGACATCGGCACCAACAAAGGCAGGCTTCTGTCTGCTTTTTCTACCGTTTCATAAGCCAGACACACCGCCTGTTGTTTAATCATGGCATGAGTCAGTTCTTCTGAAGACGCAAAATGGAAATAAGTAAATAGCAGCTGATCTTTTTTGATAAGGTTATACTCTGAAGCAATAGGCTCTTTCACCTTCACAATCATTTCGGCAATGCCATACACCTCTTCAATAGTTGGAAGCAATGTGGCACCGGCTTTGGTGTATTCTTCGTCAGAAAAACCGCTGCCTTCGCCTGCCGTTGACTGCACATATACTGTGTGCCCGTGTTTTTTAAATTCTGCTACGCCTGCTGGTGTAAGTGCAACTCTGTTCTCGTTGTTTTTAATTTCCTTTGGTACCCCGATTATCATTCTCTATGAAAAGTTTGTTGATGAAGTGTTCAATAAAGTTACAAGGTAAGTACCTGTAGCGTTATTGGTTGTTTTTTCTTTCTTGATGAAGTGTAATTGCACAACAAAGTTAGCAAACGAAGAAAATATTTTTTCTAATTAACAAAAAATAAGAAATTAATTCTTTCATTGACTATATTTACATAAATTTCTTCTTTTACCGATAAGGAATTTCATAAGCTGAAAGAAAAATTTTCGGCAACTTGTTTTTAAACCGGAAAAAAGAAATTGAAACAAACGCAATATAAACACCATGATAGACGAAACCGACAGAAAGATATTGAGGCTATTGCAAGGGAACGCCCACCTTACTTTTAAAGAGATAGCCCGCCAGATAAACCTATCGCTTACGCCCGTGCATGACCGCATTAAGCGTATGGAACAGGAAGGTATCATTGAAAAATACGTATCAATACTCAATAAAAAGAAACTGGGCAAGCACCTGACCGTCTATTGCCAGGTAACGCTCATCAAACAAACGCATGATACGTCTGAAGATTTCAATCAGTCAATACTTGACCTGCCCGAAGTAACCAGTTGCGATTTCGTTTCCGGCAGTTTCGATTACCTGCTGAAAATTGTAGTGCCAGACATGGAAAGCTATCACCAGTTTCACCAGCAGAAGTTATCAGTGCTACCCAGTGTATCGCTCATCCATAGTTTTTTTGTAATGTCGGAGGTGAAGAGTACTACGGTGCTGCCGATATAAATGTTATAAAAAATTGCAGAGTACTGATAAAAGAAAGCATGCATATTTGTAGTGAAGTAAACCCTGGTCAGCCCAAGACGTAGCAGTTAAGATTACCAAAATTGCAAAAAACTTTCTTCATATCCATTTCTTAACGACCTTTGTACCCAACTTGAATTAAAATAAATCGGCTAATGATAACCCATACAAGCGAGGCACTTTTTGCCAGAGCTAAAAATTTTATTCCCGGTGGAGTTAACTCTCCTGTAAGAGCCTTTAAATCGGTAGGTGGTAATCCTATTTTTGTAAAAAAAGCCAAAGGCGCCTACATCTATGACGAAGACGACAATCAATATATTGAATTAATCAACTCATGGGGGCCTATGATTCTCGGCCATGCCTATGAGCCGGTTGAAGAAGCCGTGCGCGAAGCCATCAAAAACTCATTTTCGTTTGGCGCACCCACCCGCCGCGAGGTAGAAATGGCCGAACTGATTATTGATATGGTGCCTTCTATTGAAAAAGTACGCATGGTTAACTCGGGTACTGAAGCTACTATGGCGGCTATCCGGGTGGCAAGAGGCTTTACAGGTAGAGATAAAATCATCAAATTTGAAGGTTGTTATCATGGACACGGCGACTCTTTTCTGATTGCCGCAGGCAGCGGTGCTGTAACCATGGGTGTACCAGACAGCCCGGGTGTAACCAAAGGTGTGGCTAATGATACCCTTACGGCTCCATTTAATAATCTGGAAGCCGTGCAGCAATTAGTAGATGCCAATAAGAATCAGGTGGCCGCGCTGATACTGGAACCGGTTGTAGGAAACATGGGTTGTGTGTTACCTAAAGAGGGCTTTTTGCAGGGCTTGAGAGACCTGTGTACCAAAGAAGGCATTGTATTGATTTTTGATGAGGTAATGACAGGCTTCCGTTTAGCCAAAGGAGGTGCGCAAGAGCGTTTCAATATCAAACCAGACCTGACTACCCTGGGCAAAATAATTGGCGGGGGTATGCCGGTAGGGGCTTACGGTGGCCGCAAGGAAATCATGGACTGTGTATCTCCGCAAGGCCCTGTGTATCAGGCAGGCACTTTGTCGGGCAACCCCATAGCCATGGCTGCTGGTTACACCATGCTTACTTACCTGAACGAACACCCTGAAGTTTACACACAACTGGAAAACACCGGTAGTAAAATTGTTGGGGGTATTAAAGAAATACTTAAAAAGCTTGGCTTAAACTACCAGATTAACCACATTGGCTCTATGTACAGCCTGTTTTTTACCGACCAGCCTGTGGTTGATTTTGAGTCGGCTAAAACCTCAGATATCCCTCGCTTCGGCAGGTATTTTCATGCCATGCTTAACAGAGGCATTTATCTGGCGCCGTCTCAGTATGAAGCGCTTTTCTTATCAACAGCCCTGACTGACGCCCATGTGAGCGCTATTCTTGAGGCCAACGAAGCCAGCCTGAAAGAAGTTATGGCTTAATTGGCTGTGATAAAAATAATTATGCTTGATTTTTCGTTCTGAAAGCATACAATTTTTATTATCTTTGCACCCATGTTTTTGAAAAGACCATATACCGCCCTTTTATTTGTCGTAATTGTATTATCTTCAGCGTGCTCGGCCAAGTTTGCCCGGTTACAGAAAAAAGGTACAACCGAAGAAAAATACAAAGCGGCTAACCAATACTACAAAAAGGGAGACTATTATAAAGCCGGTTTACTTTTTGAAGAGATAATACCGTTGTTGAAGGGAGATTCACTGGCGGAACAGGCGCAGTTTTTTAATGCTTATTCGCAGTATCAGCAGAAGCAGTATAGTATGAGCTCTTATTTGTTCAAGAGTTTTTACTCAACTTATGCCAATAGCCCGCTTGCAGAAGAAGCTTTTTATATGTACGCCTTTTCGATGTACAAAGATTCGCCGAACTTCAACCTTGACCAGACCAACACCCTTACGGCTATTGATGCCCTTCAAACGTTTATCAATAGTTTTCCGGGCAGTAAATATGCCGAAAGCGCCAATCAGAACCTGATTGACCTCAGACACAGGCTGGAAGAAAAAGCCTATGAGAAGGCAAAACTCTATTATAAAACCAGTGGTGTAACAATTGCTAATTTTAAAGCGGCGGTTGTAGCTATTGATAATTTTCAGAGAGATTTCCCTGACTCTGAGTATAACGAAGAACTGGCCTTTCTGAAAGTGCAGTCTCAATATGAATTGGCTGTGGTAAGTTTTGAAAACAAACAAAAAGAACGTTTTCTGGATGTACTTAAATTCTATGAAGAATTTATAGATGCGTATCCTAAAAGCAAGTATATGAAGCAGGCGCAAAAAGCGTATGACGGAGCTAATAAAGAACTGGAGCGCATTGCTAAAATTGAGCAGGAAATAAAAGAACTGAAAGCTAAACAGGCAGCTGAAGCCCAGAAGGCAGAAACTGCAAAAAAAGGATAAGGCATTGCCCGGGGCCTCAAAAGGCATTCTTATCTTATATCATTACACAAAATCAAGCACCCCTCAGAGGCAGGGGTTTTTATATTATGGCAGTAAATCCTTCAATAGTAACCAGAGACGTAGATAAACTTGCTGCAAAAACAGGCAATGTTTATGAGTCTGTATTCATTGTTTCGCAACGTGCGAAACAGGTGGCTGTAAAGACAAAAGAAGAATTGACACAGAAACTGGCGGAGTTTGCTTCGAATATCGATAACCTTGAAGAAATTTTCGAAAACCGTGAGCAAATAGAAATCTCAAGATTCTATGAGCGTCAGCCAAAGCCAACTTCAATAGCGCTTGACGAATTTGCTGAAGACAGAGTAGAGTTTCGTGTAAAAGACGAAGAATAATAACTTTGTATTTCAGAAATAAAAAGGGTGTACTTCTTTTTGAGGTACACCCTTTTATGCGTTCGTTTTTGTTCTGTCAGAAGGGGTAGTCGACAGCGATATTCAGAATAAGGTTCTCCTGTCGCCAGGCTTTCCTTGAAAAATCAATTTCTTTTAATACCCATCGCTCGCCGTCAGGCAGCCAGGGTTTTCTGAACGGTGTGGCCAGGTCAAACCGCAGTTTTATGTAGCTGAAATCCAGCCGAAGGCCTATCCCCCCTCCTACGGCCAGTTGTTTATAAAAATCCTTTGAAAACTCAGAAGAAACATCATATTCCGAAACCATCGGGTCAACCTTCTTCATCCACACGTTGCCGACATCTAAAAAAGCAGCCAGATTAATATAATTGGTAGCCTTGTAACGTAGCTCTGTGTTGCCTTCCATTTTTATATCTCCATACGACGAATAACCAAAAATGGAAACCGTAACTGAGTCGGCACGATAAAGACCCGGGCCAATCGAACGTGCCCTGAATGCCCTCATACTATTGCTACCCCCCACAAAATATTGCTTAATCTGTGGCAGTTGTTTTGAGTTTCCGTAAGGAATACCATAACCCAGCACAATTCTGTTGGCAAGACGCAAGCTCGGCGAAATATCATAATAATACCTTACTTCTCCATCAAAGCGTGTATACTGTTCGTAAGCTACGCCAAACAATAAGGCAGGTGAGGTAGCGTCTGCTCCTTTTTTTGCAAACAGACTCCCGATATTACCTGCAATATCAATACCGCCCGATAAGTTCAGATAATGCCTGCTGTTTCGCCTCTGAGGTGTATAAGAAACGGTATACTGGCCACCAAGAATGAGGCGGGTATCAAGCACCCTTACGTACCTAAGTAAATCTGCCGGGTTGTTACTTTCAAAGATTTTCTCAACAAATAGCTGGCTGATGTTACGTGGCTTAAGAAAATTGACCGAAAACGGCGTTAAGGTATGTATCACTCTCGGGTTTGGCCTCCATTCATAACCCCATGATGCGGTGGCCGACGTAAGCACATATTGGGTATAAGGAAAAGTCGTGCTGTCGTCATTCAGCGCCAATCCTCTTTGCTGCAGCCAGTTATACGCCAGATTAAGATTGGTTTTTGGCAATGACTGATTCCTTGTTGGGTTAACCCTGTAAAAAGGGAGAACAAACCTGGGGAATGATAAATCGAGTGTTACATTATATTTATTATAGCTATTGATATTATCATTTTTACGGCCACTTATCTGTATATCTGTACCGGCATTTACACCAATGTTAAGCAGCTCAGCGCCTCTGAACATATTTTTGTTAGACCAGTTCAAACCAAACTGAAACCCAACCAAACCATTAGATTTTGATGAACCGGTTACTTCAGACCGCAAAGCCTTTTTTCGCATCGGTGTCATTTCATAATGCACGTCAATCAGCGCAGAGTCAGACCTGGGCACCAACTCAAAACGGTTCTTTACAAATTTAAAGTTACGGAGGTTAATCAGTCTTGACAAAGAGGCATCGTGTACAATGCTACTGTATATCATTCCGGAGCGAAAACCGATGGCATCGTTAAAAACCCTGGGTTTATAAGTTCTGCGTACGTCAGATATTTTAATTCCTCCTTTTTGTTCAAAATCTGCACTCAGCGAATCAGTGGCGTCTGTATTGACGTAAATGTTGCCGATACGATACTGTTTGATTGACGTTTGGTTAACCGTGGGTTTCAAATCAACATACAGGTTCACCAGATGGTTACTCTGGTTGGTATCAACTTTTATGATGAGGTGGTCTGGTCTGAAAAAATAAAAACCACGGCGTTTCAGTAGTTGGTCAACCCGTTCGCGTTCCATCTTTACTACTTCAAAACGGTAGGGGTCTCCTTTTCTCAGGAGGGTACGCGTCGCAGCCAACTTGAAGTTTTTCTGAAAAACACTACTGTCTTTTATAAGAAAGCGGGTTTCGTTAATAAAGTATCGGGGTTTAAGAAATACCGTGTACACACCTTTGGCTTTTTTCCCTTTTACCACCAGCTCGCCACTTGTAGACGACCTGAAGTACCCTTCATTGTTTGCCATACTGGTAATAATAGCCGCACTGGTGGTAACCGACCTTTTGTTGGCCAGCACCGGGGCTTCTCCGAATCTTTTTCTTATAAAATTCTTGAATCCCTTTTGTTTTTTAGGTTCGCCGAATAAATAATAAAACCAAACTTTGTAAGGAAACCCGAAGAGTGTACTATTGGGCTTGGGCCGTATCAGCTCAGAAGCCTGATTGCGCACCTCCTTAATCTGAGACCTGCTTACCAGGCTATCGGCCTGAATTTTGATTTCGGCTCCGGTGTAAAGGCTTTCGCCTGGCGGTATATGCTTGGTAACCGAACAGCCAGATAAGCTAATTGCCACTATAATTAGTATATATATTGCTGTTCTTTTCATTTCTTTTTACCCAATAATTCTTTTAATTGATCATAACTTAAGGTTATCAGAAAGCTTACCCCGGTTTCCTGAACGTATCCATCCAGAATAAAAAATTCATTTTTACGAAACGCCCTGAACATATACTGCCCGTCTTTAGTAAGCGCATAGTTTAAGGCAATGTTATCGAAAATTTCAGTTGAGCTTTTCTGAATACCTGTGGTGTTTTCAAGCTGGAAATTTCTGCCGACAGATACCGTCAGCCTGTCGTTAAGGAAGGCTTTGCTCAGACCAACGTTCAGGTCTGTTCTGTTACCAACCACCGAACCTGTTTGCCCCGTGAGGATATCGGAGTTAAGGTTGAAATCAAGTTTTACACCTTTAATGAGGTCTCCGGCCAGTACATTCAGCTGGTCTGTCAGGATTTTACTTACACTCTGGCGAGCCATCGCCTCAGCATTGATTCCCGAGAAGAAATCAGAAGATTGTTCACCTGAAAAACGATTGAGAATCAGCAGCGAGAAAACCTGCTTGTTCATGGCCACCGGGTCATCTCTGAAAGCTGAAAAGACGGCATTGTTTTCAACAAAATTCTTCATGTCGCCGGTTGCTCTCCGGTCATCAAGTACAATATCAAAGCTGATATTCGGGCTCGACAAACTACCCTGCATTTTCAATAAAACCTTAACCGGAACCTTACCATAGTTTTTGGCCTCGTCGCTCAATGAGGTAAGCTCCACGTCAATCGGGTAAGCAGCTGTTATATCAATCTGCGCTTTCATCGGGTCGCCGGTCCACAAAAGAGTACTACCTTTTTCTATGGTAAATTGTCTTTTCAACACCTGAAACGTAAGGTCATACTGCCCCGAAGAAAGTTCGTACAAACCAAATATATAAAATTCGCCACCGGGGGTTATACCCGTATTTAGCTGGGCATTTCCTTTAATTTTCAGATTATCGCCGTTAACCTCATCTATGATGATATTAAGCTGAGACTTGTCGTCTACCTCAATATTCAGCGCCATTTCAGATGCAAAATCGTAGTTGGATGCAGCCTTTGACGTATCTGCCGGAAGTTCAGTAACCGGATTTTTCATATTCACAAACTCAATCACACCATCAGTTTCGGTTTCACCAATTGAGTCATCAGGCAGAATAACGGTTATGTCGCTTCCTTCTTTCAGTTTTACCCCGCCTTCAATAGAGGGCTTGGCTCCTACTCCGCGCACATTCAGGTCTGCATCCACAAATCCTTTGCCATAGAAGAAGTCGTTATCTTTACGGCTGCCATTCAATACCATAAAATTTTTGGCTTTCACATCCAGATTATAGGCAAAATCAGGGATGTTCTGAATGTTTACATTTCCATTTACCTGTAGTTTTTGCCCCAGGGTATCGGCTATTACCAGATTATTGAACTTAATGTTGCTGTTATCGAACACAATTGTCTGGTTATTGAGCAGATACTTAGAACCCAGTTGGGTTAATGCCAGACCCACATTATCAAATTTAAGATTACCTGATATTGACGGCTTAACTGGCTCTCCTTTCACGCTCAGTTTACCACTCAGGTTACCACTGGCGTTTTTTAGCTGACCAAAACTGAATGCCTGAACCGTTTGCGCACTTAATTTATTGATATCAATATTGAAATCAAGCGAATTCTTTTCATTCAACAGGTAATTACCACTGAGCTGAATGTCATTCGTATTGCTGATAACCGAAGCCCTGGCAGAAATCACGTCAGCAGATTCGTTTCTGGCATTGAGTGTCAGGTTACCTATCGGATTTTGCGAGAAAGTAAAATTTCTGATAATTAAATCGCCCGAAAAAGCAGGCGTTCCGGTCATGTAATCGGCAATTCTAAAATCGCCATTCATGGTGCCTCCGGCGGTGGTAGAGTCTTGCGTTACAAGGGTAACAAAAGGTTTGATATGAAGGCTGTCTATATTTACTTCAATGTGGGCATTAGGCTCATCGGTAGAGCTGTTTACCAGCAGCCGCTGGCCGTTTTGCTCAAGCAAAAACTTCTTTACCGTTAAGCCCCCGGCTCCGTATTGCACATAACCCAGCGAATCAGACCGCCACTCTTTATAATCTATCAGAGTACCTGAGTTACTTAAATTTAGTCGATACTGGTTTTCAACAGACTGCAAGCGGGCAGGTATAACAAATCTGTCTTTATTTAATGAGTCTTTCAGAACAACCTTGGCTGTAAGCGCATTATCGGCTATTTCTCCTCCAAGACTGGTGCGTCTGATAATCATGTCTGAAACATTGATAAGCCCTACGCCCCCGCTGTAGGTAGCTTTATCGCCCACGGCAAATAGTTTCAGGCCAGCGTTACGTACAACTGACGAATCGTACTCAACCAGAGGCACTGACAACGATACCTGCATGGTTGTATCTTTCCGGCTGTCGAGCGTGGCCGAAAGCCGCATGGTATCCATTTTGGTTAATGCAGGAACGAAACTCTGCACAAGCGGATGCTGATTCAACTTAGCATCAATCTTCAGGTTATAAGGCTCTGTAACGGGTGTATAGGCCAGATTAGGTATAACAAAATACTTGCTTATTTCGGTAAGGAGGATATCCAACAGACGGATATAATCAAACTCACCGCTTACATGGGCATTCAGAATCGGCGACTTAACGGCAATATCATGGCCATCCGGCAAATCTTTAATAACAAGGTTGGTGGTATCCAACGGAATCACCTTCCCGCCTGCTTCTACAACGGTTTCGTTGATCCAGATACTCCCAACCGGATTCTTAGGGTCGGTGGAGGCCATGTCTACTCTTATATCCCCTTTTAATTTCAGGTTTTCAGCATACAGGTTTAACTTTTTCAAATCAATATTCCTGATGTCAACTTCCCCTTTTACTGCCGGATAAGGCTTTGACAAATCGATGGTTGAAATGAGTTTGAAATCAGCATTGGGGTCATCTAATGAGGTCTGAATGTTAGCAATCTGATTGTGAATATCGCCTTTCAGAACAATGTCATTATACTCATAACCTTTCAGAACCGCACTTCTGGCCGCACCTGAAATACTGGCGTTCATGGTTTTGGGGTCAATACCTGTGCCCCTGGCGTTTACTTCCAGCGTTAGTTTGCCAACATTCTGAGGCTGTTTAATCAGTTTGCCGGCGTCAAAATCCTGCAATGTAAGCCGGGCATCATAGGCCTGATTACGGCCTTTTACAAAATTCTGCAGTTTGCCTGTAACAACGGCAACTCCAAAGTCTGAATTAAGGGTGGCATCAACCTGTAGGTCGTCTGCTTTCCCTTTCAGTTTACCCCGCAGGGTCAGTTTCTCCGGTATTTCAATCGATTCTGGCAGCGTGCCGGGGCCAGCCAGTTTTATAATATCCTTTTTAGTTGTGCTTACCTCATTGATATCCAGATTGAAACCCAGTCTGTTTACATCAGGAAGCCCCGTAATGCTGCCTTTAGCTTTTACCTTGGTAGCGCCAAAGCCGCTGATGTCTAACTTTGATATGGCCAGGTTATTTACCCTGCCTGTAATTTGTCCGTCGGCTTTAATTATATCGTTCTGGTTATTCTTAAAGGTAGCATTTTTTGCCAGTTCAGGCATAAGTATCAGCAAGTCGCGCATGGCAAGCTGGCTTTTTTTAATGCTGGCCTTCACACGCACACTACCTAATTTTTTTGAAAGATCGGCAATGTCATCATATCGCATTACCATCTCGTCACGAATGACAGTTTGGGGAGTTTTGAGGAAAAAATTCCTCAGCCCAATCTCTTGATTTGTGTAATTAAAATTTGTGGTAAGATTTTGCAACACCAGCCCGCTTCGTTCGGCAAATGTTCCTTTTGAAAGCTGGCCTGCAATTTTGTCGGAGCTGTAAATAAAGTTTTTCAGCAGCAAACCCAGGTCTTTTACATCAAGGTGGGCATAATCCAGCCCCCTTGTCAGGCGAGTAGAATTATTGTCGTCATACCGAAGGCCCACTTTACTTAGCTGAATATCACCAATAATGGCCTCCCAGCCGGGCGTGCCTCCTGATGCGTTATCTGCTTCCTTAGCTTTGGTTGCCTGCTTGGGTATTTTGGCTATTTCAACAAAGGCTGTAGTATTGGCCAGAGCTATTTTCCTGAACACCACCTTTTGGCTGTTCAGATAGATTTTATCGCCCTGCAGCTGCAAATGCCCCAGATTAACACCATTTTTAAGGCCATCTTCCTGGCTGTCAAGCAACCATTTAAAATTAGCCAGGTCTACATTACCTACATTTATATCAAGTGTATCGGCAGCGTTGACTTTAGCCGCCGTTTCCGGAGCTGAAGTACTGGTTTTCAATGGTTTATAGAGCCTTAAGCTGGCGCTTCCGCCGTCGCCTTTCAGCTGGTCGACGTGGTATTGAGACTTGGCGATGTTAAATTCACCAAACTCGGTCGATAAATCTTTTATATATACATCGGCATCGGTACCTATTACGGCATCTTTGTAGGTAATTTTAACATTTTTGAACTTTACACGCTTCAGGCTAATATCGAAAGGATTGTTGGAAGAGGTGGTATCAGGCTCTTTCGACATAAATGCATTCAGAATATAATTAAAATTGAAGGTGGTATCAGGCAAAGTACGGTTTACTTTAACCCTTACATTTTCAAGTTCAATCTGATTCAGCTTTACATCGTTCGACAGCAAGCCAAGCATATCGATGTCGATATACAACCTTTTACCGGCCAAAAGTGTATCTTTTTTAAGGTCTGGCACGTACACTCCCTCTAGCAATACCCAGTCAGGAACACGGAATCTGACCTTTTGAATGGTAACAGGTGTGCCCAGCTTTTTACGTAGAAACGAAGCTGCCTGTATGGTGATGTAATCCTGCCCGGTAGGCGACTGCACAAACAGAAAGACTAATCCCAACAGAACGAAGACTCCAACTATCAACCAGATAAAAATGCGTGAGAGTTTTTTCATTAAATTCTATTCAGGCTACTTAATTTTTAAATGTATATACTTTTGAAGAAATTATCAATGAGTTAATCTGATGTTTTCTATTTTTGTTGCGTTATACATATAGAATATAAAAAAGTGTACCAAAGCACCAAAGACATTGATTTTAAAAGATAAAAAAATACTACTGGGGGTAAGCGGCAGTATAGCTGCTTATAAATCGGCATTGCTTATACGGCTGCTTGTAAAAGCCGAAGCTGAGGTAAGAGTAATTATGACCGACGCCGCAAAAACCTTTATTACGCCGCTTACTTTAGCCACTTTGTCTAAAAACCCGGTTGTGTCTTCTTTTGTAAAAAATGAAACCGGCGAATGGAACAACCATATTGAACTGGGTTTGTGGGCCGATGCCTTTATTATTGCACCCGCCACGGCCAATACACTGGCCAAATGCGCCAATGCAATGGCCGACAACCTGCTTGTGGCTACTTATTTATCGGCCAGATGCCCGGTTTTCTTTGCGCCTGCCATGGATCTGGACATGTACCGGCACCCAGGCACCCTTGGTAATCTGGAAAAACTAAAGGCATTCGGGAACTATATTATCAATGCCGAACATGGCGAACTCGCCAGCGGCCTGACAGGTGAAGGCCGCCTTGCAGAGCCTGAAAATATTGTGCATGCACTAAGCAGCCATTTTTTGAAGAACCACACCCTTGCTGGTAAAAAAGTACTGATTACCGCCGGACCAACCCAGGAACCCATAGACCCGGTACGTTTCATCAGCAATCACTCGTCAGGCAAAATGGGCTATGCCATTGCCGAGGCCTTTTGCATGGCCGGGGCAAACGTTACGTTAGTAAGTGGCCCGGTGTCTGTACCTGCACCTGCCGGTATAAAAACAGAGCAGGTGTTTTCTGCGCGGCAAATGTATGAAGCTGTTGAAAAACATTTCTTAAACAACGATATTGTGATTCTGGCAGCAGCCGTGGCAGACTATACCCCCGTGCATGTGGCCGACAAAAAAATAAAAAAGAAAGAGGATGTTTTTAATATTGAGCTAACCAGAACCATAGATATTGCGGCCACATTGGGTGCAAGAAAAAAAAACGGGCAACTGCTGATTGGCTTTGCGTTAGAAACAGATAACGAACTGGAAAACGCCAAAGGCAAGCTGGAAAAAAAGAACTTCGACCTCATTGTGTTGAACTCCTTACAAGATAAAGGCGCTGGTTTTCGTTATGATACCAACAAGATTAAAATTCTTGACAAAGAGGGTAATCTGTATGATTTTGACCTGAAACCGAAACAGGAAGTAGCAGTGGATATACTGAAAATTGTTCTGAACAAATTTACCGGATAAGATAACGGTACAAACTATGAAAAAAATAGCAATGACATGCCTGCTGGCCTGCGCTTTTTTAAGCAGCTACGCCCAGGAAATAAACTGTAATGTAACCATTGTATCAGACCAGATTAACGCGCAGCAGGCTTCTGAAAAACAGGTATTTACAGACATGAAACTGGCCATCAGCGAGTTTATGAATAATAAACGCTGGACCAATGACCTATTTGCTCAGAACGAACGTATCAAATGCAATCTCATTATAACCTTTACGAAGTCACCACAACAGAATGTGTTTCAGGGCAATGCCCAGTTTCAGGTTATCAGGCCGGTATTTAATACCACTTACGAAACCCTGCTGCTGACATACGTAGACCGTAACTTTAATATATCATTCTCGCCGGAAGACCGCCAGATGATTTTTAATGAACAGAATTTCTCTAATAACCTGACCTCTATTCTGGGGTTTTATTCATTAATAGCCCTGACACTTGATTACGACAGTTTTTCAAAAAACGGCGGAGACCGCTTTCTTACGCGTGCATATAACGTGGCTAATTTGGCTGCCAGTGCAGGGCAAGCCGGCTGGGAGCAAACCGGTGATGTAAGAAACAGGTACTGGCTGGTTGAGAATCTGCAGAATCAGCAATTGCTGCCTTTCAGAGAAGGCGTGTACAATTATCACAGATTGGCACTTGACAACCTGACCACTGACCCCGCAGGAAGCCGACGACTGATACTAGATTTTATAAGCACTATTAAAAGCCTTCAGCAATCAAGAACTAACTCGGTGCTTATGAATAGCTTTCTGGACGCCAAAAGTGAAGAAATGGTAAATGTGTTTTCTGAAGCAACAAAAGAAGAAAAACAAAAGGCTTTTCAGGTGTTATCATCAATAGACCCATCAAAAACTGAGCAATACCGCAGACTTACTAAATAATGCGGCACTTCAGGCCGCCTGCAAGGTTATAAAGTAAAACGAGCCACCCAGTTTTTCTGTCCGCAAGACGTTGAACGTATATCCATAATTGTCAGATAGTCGCCTGACTGATAAGTAGTTGATATATTATGGCGCTTAATAAATATTCGTGCGTAATCTTCCTTTTCTTTTTGCGCCAGCAACTCGTTTAATTCTGCCAGTACCTCTTCAATAGTATTTAGTGTAGATTTCGAATGATTTTTCATGTCAGAAGAATTAAGCATGGATATTTTCAAAATCTTGCGGCAAAGCGGCATTGCCAACAAAATCCATGCCATTTTTTTATTGTTATTATTTTGTATCCGTTAAATAATTTTTCAATTTAAACAAACAGCCACTTTCAGCAGGATTTTCGTACTGCTATCCTATCCAAAAAATTATCAAGGGGTATCAAATAAAAAATATTATTATCGAACGGCTTAAATATGAAGCAAATATTTAGCGTTCAGTTTGAAAATTAACGTAATGACCATACGCAGCAAAAAAACTCAAATCCAATCGTAATCATTTTTGGTATGATTATTTCTATTAAGATGAAGGGACATCGTAATGGTCACTCCAACCCTCCCCTGAATGAGCATCTCTAATAGATTACCTAATTATGAAAGATGCTCAATAATGGGAGGAGTTGGATGTGATTAAATACTTTTTGGGCTTCGATGTTACTCTTTATAGTTGTTTTGCTGATCGAGCAAAGTATCCGAAAATGACTATAGAAAGCCTTTTTATCTGGAAGAAATTACATGATGACTTAATAAAATCAACGTAATAAAAATATTCACTCAATAGCAATTGTCAGTAAACGTGGAGCAAACTTTAGCTCCACTTTTCTTTTTTTACAGATACCCCTAACTATTGGTTAGCTAAAGGTATTTTTTACTTTTTGAGATTACGCAAAAGCAGCAGTTTAACGCCGAGCAATTAATTCAATAGCAATTGTACTATCAACTTTTCATTTTCTTTAACCCAACGCTTTATCTGCTGCGTTTTGTTGAATCAAATGTCAGGATTTAGATTAATAATTGACCCGCCTTTTCGATGAAATGCATAAAATGAAGTTTTTTTGGCGGCATTCATGGTTCGCGGCTCTTACATAAGCCACAAAGCAGCCAGGCTATATACTCACAGACTTGTAAATCAATCATTTATACAAACAAAAAAGCAGATTAGGCGCGCCTAATCTGCTTTTTTATACCAGGTTTAAAAGAAACTATTTAACGTCAAGCACTACGTATCTTACGTTTTTACGGTCGTTGGTGTAAGTAATATGAACCAGACCATCGTTCGACTGTATGATGGCCGGATAGCTGAACTCGCCTTTAGGTTCATCTTCTAACACACAAATATCTTTCCAGTTAACTCCGTCTCTTGAAGCAGCAACACTTAGTTTCTGACGCCCGTTCGACCACTCTCTGCCCTTTTTCAAAGGATTATAAACAATTAGTTGCAATCCGTTTTTCAGCGTTACTGCATCGGTACCCGAGTTCGGGTTTGGCAGGCTTGTTACCTTCAATGGCCCCCAGGTTTTACCGTTATCGGTTGACCACGTCTCTACCACATAATTCTGCTTACTGCGGCAAAGCAATTGCATTCGTCCATCGGCATACTGCAGAATACTAGGCTGAATTACGCCGAAGGTATCGTTCTCAATTTGTATTTTCTGCCAGTTTCTGCCATTTTTGTCAGATTTTTCAAGGTGGATATGCCATTTATTGCCCTTTACGCTTTCAGTACTGGTAGGATACAGTATATCGCCGTTAGCCAGTTGAACCGGTTTGTTTTTTATAGGCCCCAGCATTCCTTCCGGCAGTTTTTCTGCTGCAGACCACGTTGCACCATTATCAGCTGATGTTTTCACCTCGCCCCACCACTCTCTCGGGTTCTTGCCTACTTTATAGAACAGAAAAAGTTTCCCTTCATTGGTTTTAAACAATACGGGGTTCCAGGTTGGGTATCTCAGTTTATCATTAATTACGCCGTCGGCAACTTTTTCAGGCTTAGACCATTTGCTGCCGTCATACCTGGCTATCCATATACATACATCAGGATTCGACTCCCTCGTACCGCCAAACCAGGTGGCCATCATCTGGCCTTTTGATAGCTCAACTATGCTTGACGCATGGCATTCGGCAAAGGGTGGATTCTCAAAAATATTCTCTTTTTTTAAGATAGGGCTTTGCGAAAAACTATTTTTAAACGTTAATAAACAAATAAGAATAAACAGGTGTTGAAGTTTCATAGGATGCAATAGTTTTGAATGTACTTTTTTTTATTTGTTCAGATTAATGACATAGGCAGCATAAACGAAAATGCTGGTTAAATATCATAGATAAATACGAAATTACTACTATTAAATACTATTCATCAAAAGAAAACTTATATCCGGTTGTTTATTAACCAGCATTACTATCTATTTATACATCAAATTTCAGCTTATGGCAGTTATAGGTCAGTTTCTGAGCAGCATTCCCTGGTGGGCTTATCCTTTGGTTTTTTTAGCATTACTTGCCATCAGAGATATTTCACAAAAAAAGCATACAATCCAGCATAATTTTCCGGTAGTGGGGCATCTCCGCTATTTTATTGAGAGCATCGGGCCAGAGCTCCGCCAGTACATTGTAGCCAACAACCGCGAAGAACTGCCGTTTAATCGCAGGCAACGTTCCTGGATTTACGCTTCTTCAAAAAAAGAGAATAATTTTCAGGGTTTTGGCACCGACCAGGATATTTACAGCTCTGGTTACACGTTTATCAAACCTGCCTTATTGCCCTACAAGCTGCCATCTGGGCATCCGAATATCGCTAATCCTTATATTTGCCCGTCGGCCAAAGTAATAGGCGAATATCACAATCGCCGGCAGCCATATCTGCCCAAATCAATTATCAACATTTCAGGTATGAGCTTCGGCTCATTGTCTGCACCAGCCATTGAATCACTCAACATAGGCGCCGATAAATTCGGGTGTTATCATAATACAGGTGAGGGCGGGGTATCTGCCTACCACAAAAAAGGTGCCGATGTGGTGGTAAATATAGGTACCGCCTATTTTGGTGTGCGCGACGACAACGGCAACTTTGTAATGGAAAAACTGATTAAACTTTGCCAGAACAACCCTTGTATAAAAATGATTGAGCTGAAGCTATCGCAGGGAGCCAAACCCGGTAAAGGAGGTGTGCTGCCAGCTACCAAGCTGACTCAGGAATTAGCCGAAATCAGACACGTGCCTTTAGGCAAAGATGTCATTTCTCCTGCCAGCCACAGCGCTTTTTCTAACATACCGGAAATGGTTGATTTTATTGAAAAAATGGCCGAAGCCACAGGTTTACCAGTTGGTATAAAATCGGCAGTTGGCAAGCTTGAAATGTGGGAAGAACTGGCCGACCTGATGAAGAAAACAGGTAAAGGCCCTGATTTTATTAATATTGACGGTGGCGAAGGCGGCACAGGTGCTGCACCACCCAGCTTTGCCGACCACGTCTCGTTACCTTTTGTTTATGGGTTCTCGTCGGTTTATAAAATATTTCAGAAAAGAGACCTGAACGATAAAATCACGTTTATCGGAGCCGGTAAACTGGGGTTGCCAGACAAAGCCGTTATGGCATTTGCGATGGGTGTTGATGTAATTAACGTAGCACGAGAAGCCATGATGTCTATTGGCTGTATACAGGCACAGGTTTGCCACAATAATACCTGCCCTACAGGTGTAGCCACGCAAAACAAATGGCTGCAGTCTGGCATTGACCCTACGCTGAAAAGCGAACGCCTCTATAATTACATGAAAACCATGACGAAGGAAATACTGGAACTAAGCCACGCCTGTGGTTATGAACACCCCTGCCAGTTTATGATGGACGACGTAGATGTGGCCATGGGAGATACCAACAAAACGCAATCGTTGCGCAGCACTTACCAGTATCAGAAAACACCTGTAAAGTTTGAAGGTTTCCAAAAACTGCTTGACAGCCCGTATCTAGGCGGAAAAAACGCTCATTGACAGGCATAGTAAATCCCTCTGGCTGCAAAACCGGAGGGATTACCACCTATATTGCCAGCAAATCTGGCAACACAACTCAAGACCTTTTGGCGCCTATTGAATCATACACGATTACCTTCTCCCATAGGTGAGCGTAGTTCTCAACAAATTTCAGATGAACCGGGTGTTTCTGGTAGATTTCTTCTTCTTCCAGGCTATCAAAAAACAATAGCCATGATACCGCGTAGCCGCGCTCTATTACACTTCTGTTGGTACTGGCCGGCACACCAATATGCACCATTTTGATTTCCTTTATTTTGGTGAGTCCTTCAAGACCCTCTATCAGTTTGGCTTTGTCGGCCTCATTGCCCGGGTTTTTCAACCAGAAGTACACATGATGCACAAATAGCTCTTTGGCCGCTTTTGTTTCAGTGCCTGCAAAAGCAGACGAGGTAACAACCGATGCCAAAGCCGTGTTTTTCAGGAATTTCCTGCGTGTTGTGGTGTTCATTCTTATGCTGTTTAATCTTTAATAATTTCAATCTTTATGTGGCTTATAAAAACAGTTTCTTATAAAGCTCAGGCATTGCAGCAATGGGCTTAATGCGTATGTCTCGGTAAAATACCTCTGCTGCTTCGCTTTGCAATTGTAATTTTCCTTTGGTCATAGGCACCTCCTTACCGTCTGGCTGTATGTAGCGGCTGTTTTGTAATACCATTACCACGTGTCCGTTTACAATGTGCAGACTTTTGCCTTCAAAACAGATAAGCTCCAGGGTAGTCCATTCGCCAGCCGGACTCTCATAGTCGGCCGACCGCATACAATAATAATCACCCTGGCTTTTAAAAGTTCTGAACGGCCTTCTGGCATCAGCCACACAATTCATTATTCCTTCAGATTGCCAGGCACGGATATCAATGGCAGAATTTGCCTGACACCAGAAGTCGCCCATGTGGCCTTCCATAATCTGAAACTCCTGAGAGAGCATCCATGAACGAAAATATTCTGCCCCGGCCTCACCAGTTGAATGATAAAGTATACCAGAATCTTTCAGCTTTTCAAGCCTGGGTACATATTTGCGTTTGCCCCATTTCACCTGTAGTTTCAGATGATAGTTTTCATACTCCTGACGTGTAAACAAGCATCCATATATTTCTCCGCTTACTTTCAGCACCGGGCCACCGGGTTCATTCAGAACCGTAAAAACCCCATACTTATCATTATTATAGCCAATAGGCTTTATATCCGCCCCAAGAGAATCCTTCGGTATTTTTCCATTATAATTATTAGTATGCCTATAACTCAGGTAGTTTTCCCACCGGCTTAAATCCTTGTCGAGAAGAATAGTCCATTCATCCGCTTTCTGTAATGAAGACAAGCCCAAAACAAGCAAAAATAAAGATATTAGCAGATAAAGGTGTTTCATAGCCGTATAAATGTAAAGATAGAATGATGTATGCAGTTACAAAGCTACACCATGACGCAGGCTTATGTATTGTAAAAATCCAACATATATTAGTGCTTTCTTTACTACTTTTGCTTTATGAAAAGATACGTACTGCATACCCCCTTCAGCATCTATCATTTTGAAGCGGCCACCTGGGTGCACTCGGTGCATAAGCATACCTATTTTGAGATAATATTTACTCTGAAAGGTAATGGCATCCATAATATCAACGGCAATGAGTTCAGGTACCTGGCCGGAGATGTGTTTCTTCTCGGGCCGGAAGATTATCATCATTTTGAAATCAATGAAATAACCGAGTTTTGTTTTATCCGTTTCAATGAGTCAATCTACAATACACCACATACCGAAGATAAAGACAGCACCTGGCAGCAGATAATGAAAACGCTGCTTTATACCTCGTCGCAAAGCCGGGGTACCATTGTGCACGACAAACACGAAAGAGAGAAACTGCATAGCTTGCTTAAACTGCTCGAAGAAGAAAACGAGCATGAGCAATCGCAGTACTTTGAGTTAATCAGAAACAACATTATGCGCAGTATGATGATTATCCTTGCCCGTAATCTGTTTGGTCAGGCTTCTGCCAGCCCCGTGTTGAAAGACTCTGTAGAGGCAATTCTTACCTATATAAAAAAACATATACATCAGCCGGCAGAACTAACCATTGAGCATCTGGCAGATGTATTTAATTATGCCCCTGATTACATCAGTATTTTTTTTAAAAAACATACCGGAGAATCGTTGAAACAATACATTACCAAATACAAAATGAAACTGATTGAAACCCGGTTGTTATTCAGTAGGCTGACCATCTCTGAAATTGCCGATGAGTTTGGCTATACCGACGAAAGCCACTTCTGCAAACAGTTTAAAAAGTTTACCGGCAGCACGCCAACGGCTTTCAGGAAGCGTGATTAAAGCCAAAGTATCTAAAAACTGCTGCACGTTTCTGAATTTTCCTTATCTTCGGATTCTTATTCCTTAACCGTAACGCACCAGTTCTTCCATGAGAAAATACTTTTTACTGCTATTGATATGCCTGCATAGTTCTTTTGCTTTTTCACAAAAACCCCAACCAAATGCCGTTATTACTGATGTATTAGAAGAAATAAAAGCATTTCATAGACTTGAATCGGCCTCAGACTCGGTCAATTCACCTTTTCCGTTTGGCAGAAACCGCGAAGAAGATTTCCTTCGCCGTTATCAGTTTTTTAAAAAGGAAGCTGACAAGCTGAATGCCGTAAATGAACAAACACTTACTTTTGACGACCAGATAAACATAGCGTTGCTGAAATATCAGCTGAATGACGAGCTGATTTCTTATGAATACAAAGAATACCTGAACCCCATACTGGCTGACGAGGGTTTTCATACCGGCATAGCAAGAATTGCGCCTGCTGCCTTTTCAACTAAAAAACAGGTTGAACATTATCTGACCAAACTGAAAGGGATACCGGGTTTTGTGGATGACAACCTGGCTTTAATAAGAAAAGGGCTTGCATTGGGTATATCTCAACCCAGCATTGCGCTAAAGGGCTACGAAGCCACCTACAATGCCCATATTGTTGACAGCTACGAACAATCTGTTTTCTGGAAACCGTTTATAAAAAAACCGCAGTCTATCTCTGAGGCTGACTGGTTATTACTACAAGCTGAGGGCAGAAAACAGATAGAACAAAGCGTGATACCGTCTTACATAAAAATCAGGACATTCTTTGAGAAAGAGTACCATCCTAAAACCAGAACCACGCTTGGTGCTTCGCATTTCCCGAACGGCCGGAAATTCTATGCCGAAAAAGTAAAACACTATACCACCACCAATAAAACGCCTGATGAGATTTATGCCATTGGCATGCAGGAAGTAGAACGCATCAGGAAAGAAATGCAGTTGGTATTGGACGAGGTAAACTTCAAAGGCTCAATTAAAGCATTTATTGATTACCTGCGCACCGAACCCAGGTTTTACCCTACTACGGGTGAGCAACTGCTTAAAGAAGCCTCTTTTATTGCTAAAAAGATAGACGGAAAACTACCATTGCTTTTTGGTAAGCTGCCGCGCCAGCCTTATGGCGTAGTACCCGTGCCAGACTACCTGGCACCTACCTACACAGCCGGGCGGTATAGTGGTGCCTCTATCCAATCAAAACAGGCAGGCAACTATTGGGTAAATACCTACAACCTGCCCAGCCGTACTTTATATACCCTTGAGGCCCTGACACTGCATGAGGCCGTACCGGGGCATCATTTGCAGATAGCGTTGACACAGGAGCTGGACTACCTGCCTGATTTCAGACGAAACCTGTATGTGAATGCGTATGGCGAAGGATGGGGCTTGTACAGCGAATACCTGGGCTATGAACTGGGCCTTTACAAAGACCCGTACAGCAGGTTTGGCCGATTGACTTACGAAATGTGGCGTGCCTGCCGCCTGGTAATTGATGTGGGTATCCATGACAAAGACTGGACGCGTGAACAGGCGGTTAGTTTTCTGGCTGAAAACACGGCGCTTTCTTTACATGAAGTCAATACCGAAATCAACCGGTATATCTCCTGGCCGGGGCAGGCTCTGGCTTATAAAATCGGAGAAATAACCATTAAGAATCAGCGTAAAAAAGCAGAAGAGGCTCTGAAAGATAAATTTGATGTTCGGGTGTTTCATGACCTCATACTATCGCAGGGGACTGTAACCATGGCCATACTTGAAAAAATGGTTGACAAATACATTGCCGAAGAATTAGCCCGGCCGGACGGCTCAAAGTAAAAGTGGGTCAGTTCTTTTCTTCGGTGTCAATTTCAGCCAGATACTGTTCTTTCATCTGGTCATAGAACGAATGCTTGCTGACGAATGATGATACCAGATTGGCAGCCAGGCCGGCTATCATAAGATAAAATATGATACTCTCGGCGGTTGTCATTTCCAGTACCAGTATGGAAGATGTAAACGGGCTGCGTGTAACGCCTGTAAGAAAACTGACCATACCACACAGCACTATAAGATTGGCATTAGAACAAACCAGATGAAACCATTCTGCCACCCATGAACCCACACTGGCGCCTGCGCTCAGCGACGGGGCAAATACACCACCAGCACCGCCGTTGGTAAATGAAACCACCGGGCCGAAGAACCTCAATAAAGGCACGTACCACTCAAGATACTTGTTGTTGGTCAGCAACAGGGTTTGCATCAGTTCTTTGCCTGTGCCGAAGGTTTCAAAACTAATAAAAATACCCGCCGATGCTATTACCAGACCTGCAACAATGCAATATAGCAATTTTGCCCGGTTGGTATTCAAGGCCTTTTTCTTCTTCAGTATATACAAAATAATGCGGGTCATGGTGCAGCCAAGGTACCCCGAAAGCACCGCTGTAACAATAACCGGGAAGATAACCCACCATGCCAGATTATTTACCTTTGGATACCCCAGATACAAATACGGCCCCAGTATATTCAGGGCGGTTAGCCCGGCAATAATTACACCTGTAAGCAAAGCCGACTTGAAATAACTGAAATGTGTTTTGGTAAGCTCTTCTATGGCAAATACAATGCCACCAAGCGGCGTATTAAAAGCAGCGGCCAGTCCAGAGGCAGCTCCGGTAATGAGCATGTTTTTTTTAGAAACCTTGGGGTACCACTCCGGAAGCCAGTCATTGATTTTCTTAAATATAGAACCGGCTATCTGAATAGTAGGGCCTTCCCGACCGACAGCACCTCCGCCAAACACCATAATAAGGCTTGATACTATTTTTATCAGCAGTACCCTGATACTCAATAAATTATTTACCAGCCCATATTTTTTAGGGTTTGCCAGTTCAATGGCCGCACTCACCTGCGGAATACCACTGCCACGGGCAAAAGGGGCATATTTCTGAACCAGCCACCACGACACTATAAAGCACAGCGGCGTAATACCCATAAACACCCATTTATTGAGGTGAAAAAGATAGATAGTGCCACGCTCTGCTATCATAAAAAGTTTGGCATAAATAACGGCCACCACACCCGTAATGAAGGCTCCTGCCCAGAAAGGTATGGCATTGAGCAGGCTCTGCTTTAACTTTTTATTGGCAATAGCATCTACCCTTGCCTTTAACAAGGCCTTTATTGCATCTTTGGCTTTCTTTATCCTTCTGATAGTACTCAGATGTTTCCTGACAAATGTATATTTCATAACATCAAAGACTGTTGTAATTTGGCAATTCAAAAAGCCACCGACTGGTGCATTGTGCGGCCTTACACCCAATTAATGTCTTTCTTTAGCAGGCCAAGCGTTTGCGCTTCTGCGCTACCCGGCTCAGGCTGGTAATCATACACCCAATTAGCTACAGGCGGAAGGCTCATTAAGATAGACTCCGTACGTCCGTTGGTTTCCAGCCCGAATTTCGTGCCTCTGTCCCAAACCAGATTAAACTCAACATATCGCCCCCGGCGTAGCATCTGCCAGTTGGTTTCACGTTCGCCATACGGCAGCAGATGGTTTTTTGCCATCAGGTGCGTATAAACAGGTGCAAAGCTCTCGCCTACCGACTGCACAAAGGCAAACAAATCTGCTTTGGCAGGTTCATCGGCTGGCTTCAGGTAGTCAAAGAATATCCCACCTACACCGCGGGTTTCGTTTCTGTGAGGCAGATAAAAGTAGTTATCTGCCCATTCTTTATACTTAGTATAATACGCAGGGTTATGTTTATCGCAGGCGGCTTTCATTTGGGCATGAAACCAGCGTGCATCATCCTCAACCACATAATGGGGTGTCAGGTCTATGCCACCACCAAACCAGCAGGTACCGTTGCCCAGTTCAAAATACCGCACATTCATGTGTATGATAGGCACCATAGGGCTAACCGGATGCTGCACTATTGATACCCCTGTGGCAAAATAGTCTGACTTCTCCGATAACTTCAATTGCTTCTGTAGTGCATCAGATACTTCACCGGATACGGCCGAGAAGTTCACCCCCCCTTTGGCAATGATACGGCCGTCGGTTATTACCCTTGTGCGCCCGCCGCCGCCACTGTGGTGTTGCCATTGGTCTTCATGAAATCTGCCTTTGCCATCGGTATTTTCTATGGCAGCACATATATGGTCTTGCAGGGTTCTGAAGTATTCGGCAATATTTTCTTTGGATAACATAAGATTCTTTTCAAATTTTGTGGCAATTTAGCGACACCGGTAGAGGTATCCATAATAATTTTTCTTTTTTATCAATTTATGCAGCTAAAAGGACTCACAGCCATAGTAACCGGCGGAGCATCGGGTTTAGGCGAAGCCGTTGTCAGGCGGTTCGTAAAAGCAGGTGTTAATGCCGTAATAGCAGACCTGAACAAAGAGAAAGGCAAAGCGCTGGCAGCCGGACTGGGCCGCAAGGCAAAGTTTGTAAAATGTGATGTTTCGTCAGAGAAAGATGCACAAAAAGTGATGGCCCAGGCCATAGCCCGTTTCAAAGCCATCCATATTCTGGTTAATTGCGCCGGTATAGCACCACCTGCCCGCACCGTGGGCAAAGATGGACCTCATTCGCTGGCGCATTTTCAGAAAATAGTTCAGATAAACCTCATTGGCTCATTCAATATGATCCGTCTGGCTGCTTTTGAAATGACCCAAAACGAAGCCAATGATGGAGGCGAACGAGGTGTAATTATTAATACGGCTTCGGTAGCTGCTTATGACGGGCAAATCGGGCAGGCAGCCTATGCGGCCTCGAAGGGTGGCATCGTGTCTATGACCTTACCCATTGCCCGAGACTTATCCAGAAACGGTATCAGGGTAATGACCATTGCCCCGGGTATTTTTAAAACCCCGCTGATGGCCTCATTGCCCGAAGAAGCGCAGCTTTCATTAGGCCAGCAGGTTCCGTTCCCGTCTCGTTTGGGCCAGCCGGATGAATACGCGCAGCTTGCCCAGCATATTGTAGAAAACACCATGCTGAACGGAGAAGTGATTCGCCTGGATGGCGCCATCAGAATGGCTCCCAAATAATTAGTACAACCAACCACCATTAAAAATAAATCAGATACGCCCTTATGTTTTCTCTGAACAATATAATACGCCAGCATATTCTTACACTTGCCCCCTATTCGTCGGCTCGTGATGAATACACCGGCAAAGAAGGTATCTTTCTTGATGCCAACGAAAACCCTTTCGGCTCGGTAATAGACGGAAATTATAACCGCTACCCGGACCCTCACCAGACAGACATAAAAGACAAGCTGGCTGTAATTAAAGGCGTGCGACCGGGGCAGATTTTTCTGGGCAACGGCTCTGACGAAGCCATTGATTTGCTGATTCGTGCTACCTGCGAGCCAAAGGAAGATAATATTCTGATAATGCCCCCAACCTACGGTATGTATAAGGTATGTGCCGATGTACAGAATACCCCGGTAATACAGGTGCCATTAACCACAGACTTCCAGATAAATACCGAAGCCGTACTGGCGGCGGTTACACACCATACCAAACTGATATGGATTTGCTCGCCTAATAACCCATCGGGGAATCTGGTGAGCAGAGAGGCAGTTTTGGAGATTCTTGAAAAATTTACAACCGGGCTGGTAATAGTGGATGAAGCCTATATTGATTTTGCAGAGGCTGATTCTTTCACCAACTTGTTAGACACCTACCCGAACCTGGTAGTATTGCAGACATTCTCTAAAGCATGGGGATTGGCCGCCTTACGCTTCGGGATGGCCTTTGCATCAGAAGACCTGATTAAGATTCTGAACAAAATCAAGTATCCGTATAACCTCAATGCCGTAACGCAATTGCTGATACTGGATGCCCTGAACAACGAAGATAAAAAGAACGCTTACGTACAGGATATCCTGAAAGCACGCCAGACACTGGCAGATATGCTGGGCACGCTGGCAATTGTAAAACACATTTACCCTTCAGACTCCAACCAGTTGCTGGTTAAGTTTGCAGATGCCAAAGCGGTTTTCAGATACCTGATTGACCGGAAGATTATCACCCGCGACCGCTCTAATGTACAGCTTTGTGAAGGATGTATCCGTATATCGATAGGCACTGATGCCGAGAACGCCGCTTTGGTAGAAGCCCTGAAAGCCTACTGAAAATTATAAACAGCAAGCGCGGCCCTGTTAGTTTACAAAGGCCGCGCTTCTTTTTTATTCAAGCTGAATGTTCAAGCGGTAAAATCAGTTTTTATCCGGGCTTAGCCAGTCTTTTCTTAGCTTCAATTGGGCAGGTGTTGGGTTGTCGGCTGGTTTCAACACATTCTTTTCTACTACGTCTACCAGCATGGCCGGTGCCGACAGCTTCACTATTTCTTCTTTACCTTCGCTGTTTTTACGGGCTACTTCCATCACTACCGGGTCTCCTTCTTTGGTGTTGTTGCTGTAATCATCCAACAGGTGCTGCACTTTGGTTAACTCAAATGGCTGGCCGTTCAGCGAGATAATCTCATCATTCTGCTGATACCCCATTTTCTTACCAAAATCGTTCATGTTGCTGGCATTGGCTATTTTTATGCGCTTGGTTGCCGCACTGTAGCCCAGGTTAATGCCACCAAGGCTGATTTTCTTCACGGTGGCCTCTGGCAAATAATCAATACCTACGCTCTTGAAAACATCAACCAATGGCAGTGGTTCGGGGCCTTCAACGTATTTGGTAAAAAACTCGCGGATTTCAGGATAAGTCAATGCCGTTATTTTATCAAACAACTCATCATCTTTAAACGACTTGGTTTTACCGTAGGTTTTGGCCAGGTCACGCATCAGATTTTGTGTACCATACTTGCCGTCTGATAACTGACGGAGTCTGATATCCAGACACAGTGCAATCAAGGCGCCTTTATTATATACGTTCTGATACTGGTTTTTGTATTTATCCAGCACCTGCTTGCTCATTTCAGTAAACGGCAGTTTGTCGTTCACACGCTTCATGAAATTGATTTTATCCTGCAGCATATCCAGATACTGCGGCATTTCAATCAATCCATACTTCATCTGCATGTGTCCGGCGGCATATTCGGTAGCTCCTTCATACATCCAAAGGTGTTTACTCATCTTCGGCTGGTTAAAATCAAAATCGCCGATTTCTTCTGAATGGATGCTCAAAGGCGTAATGATATGAAAAAACTCATGCGAAGCCACGTCTTTTACTGTCTGCGAAAGCTCCTTCGAAGTGCCTTCGGGCAGATAATAGAAAGACGAATACGAGTGTTCTAAGGCACCGTAGCTCATCAGATTCGGGTTATCTGACAGCACAATCAGGAACGCATATTTCTGAATCGGCAATTTGCCACCCAGGTAATCTTTCTGGGCATTCAGCAACGAGTTTATATTGGCTGCAATTTCTTTTGAGTTAGCTTTTTTATTGGGCGAAAAAACCGACACCAGAATATCAGCGCCACCTACTTTCAGCACGGTGGTGTCCGGGCGGGTGTACAGTATCGGGGCATCAGACAAATCCATGTAGTTATCGGCCTCAAACACATCACGGTTGGCTGTGGTTGAAACAAAATTCATAGAAGTAGCGCCATAAAAGCCATCAGGCTTGGTGAATGACACCCGGTAAGGCACTTTTGTTAAACCATTAAAATAGCCAAAAAAGCAGAAAGTATTAATGGCAAATTTCTTGTTGGCATCAATATCGCTACCGGCAGGCTCAAATATTTTTTCACCTTTAATTTCGGGCGAATCCCAGGTATCATCAATTTTATAGCTGATTCTATGCAGGTCTTTGGCATTTTTGATGGTCCAGCTGTTTACATCTGCCTTGGTAACCGGCAGCGTATCGCCCTTGGCATTATACGCCTTAAAACCAGACACATAACGGCCAAAATCATAATTGGCATAAGTACCCGGCACAATTTTAGGCAGAAAATACGTAATCTGGTCGGCATTGATTTTAGGTGCCACCAACGAAACCTCCAGTTTATCGTTCTGCACTTTGGTTAAATCAACCGAAAACTGATACAGGTTATTTTTTTGTGTTGATGAGGTGCTCACCGTGGCGCTTCTGGTACAGGCGGCCATAACGGCCATTGTCAGAAGCATACATGCAATTCTTTTCATAAATAATTGATTATAATTTGTATAATAAACTCAGATGGATTGTAAACGCACAAAGTTATTAATTCGTATGACACCAAAAAACATACCGAACAACAATTTACCACCTGTATCTCGTGGTGTCAGACACCATACCTATGCTGCAAACCATTGATGCACGGCAAATAAGTAAAAAAAAACGAGTGCATCATCACCCATTATGGGGGATATTTCGTTTTTTAGCAAAACGTTGGAACATGATTTCAGGATTTGCCGCACCAGGCCATGAAAGGGTATCAATTCTAAATCTTAAACCGGAAAAAAGATGGAACTAGATTTTTCAATTGTTGATGTGTTTGCCGAGCAAAAATATCAGGGTAATCAGTTGGCTGTATTCCGCAATGCCGGAGAACTGACAGACGAGCAAATGCTGAAAATTGCCAGGGAAATCAATTTTCAGGAAACCACCTTTATTCTTTCTGATGAACCCTCAGACGGTGGCTATAACGTTCGGATTTTTACGCCCGAATACGAAGTACCCTTTGCAGGCCACCCTACGCTGGGTACGGCATTTGTGTTGATGGGCGATACCGGGTCTGAAATAACCTTAAACCTGAAAATAGGTAAAGTGCCTGTAAAACCAGCCGATGGAATACTCTGGCTTGAATTGAACAACCCTGTTTTTGGTGAAACCCTCTACACCGACCTGCCGCCTCTGCTGGGCATTGAACCCACCGATGTTGACGATACCCTGCCTGTTCAGCTGGTGTCAACCGGTTTGCCTTATCTGATTGTTCCGCTAAAAACCCTGAAAGCCGTGCAGCAGGTAAAACCAGAGGCCGCCGCCATTACCCAATGGCTTATTGACAACCAGCTGCATAAAAGTAATTCGGCCGATGGCCTTACCACTGCTTTCTTTGTGTTCTCGCCAGAAACACACGCAGAGGTAAATCATGTGCATGCCCGGATGCTCTGCCTCGAAAACCAGAAAATAGTAGAAGATGCCGCCACCGGCAGCGCCAATAGTTGCCTGCTGGCCTATTTGCTTAAGCATGAGCTGCCTGTTATTCATAAACTGGTAGAACAGGGGTACGAGATAAACCGCCCTTCGTTAATCAGTATTAAAGGCGAGCGAACCGACAACGAAAAGTATAAATTGCAGGTAGGGGGCAAAGCGCAGCTGGTTGCACAGGGCAAATGGTTTGTGTAACCGCATAATTTTACGATTTTTGCATAAAAAAGTGCAATACCCTTACAAAACTTAACCTGACACATGGCTAAGAATACATTCAGAAGTAAAACTCCGGCCCCTAAAAAATCAAAAGCTGCGGCCAGGCCCAGGCTCGCCTCCGTATGGGTAAGGCTGAAACGTACGCTGGTCAGGTTTGTTATCTTTTTCTTTGTTTCAAGCATCAGTGCCGTAGTGTTTTTCAAGTTTGTACCTGTGCCTTTTACGGCTACCATGCTGACAAGAAAAATAGAAGCCATTGCCGAAGGAAAAGACAGCGAGATACATTACCAGTGGGTTTCGTATGACAAAATATCAAAAGAAATGCCCTTAGCGGTGGTGGCTGCCGAAGACCAGCTTTTCCCTGACCATTACGGGTTTGATTTCGGGTCGATGAAAACCGCCTTTAACCGTAACCTGAAAGGCCGGAAGATACGCGGCGCCAGCACGATTTCGCAACAGGTGGCCAAAAACGTTTTTCTATGGCAAACCCGCAGCTACATCCGTAAAGCCATTGAGGTATATTTTACAGTACTGATAGAGCTTATCTGGGGCAAACAACGTATTCTGGAGGTGTATCTGAATGTAGCAGAAATGGGCGACAGGACATTTGGCGTAGAAGCGGCCTCTAACCGGTATTTTAATAAATCTGCCAAAAATATCAGCCGAGAACAGGCCGCACGGATAGCAGCCGTATTGCCCAGCCCCAGGAAATGGTCAATCCAGAATCCGGGGCCTTATGTAGCTCGCCGAACCAGTCAAATTGCCCGGCAAATGCGGGCTTTGGGTGGGCCATCTTATCTGAAAGACTTACGCCAGTTTTGATATAAGTCTGCATCAGCGGCCAAAGCAGCTCGCACTAGTCGCACGCTTGTGCGAGGTGTGCGAATAGTGCGAGGTGTACGAGGTGTGCGATTCCGCACTAATCGCACTTTCCGCACTTTCCACACTTTCCACACTTTCCGCACCAGAGTACAGAAAGTACGGAAAGTGTGGTTAATGGTTTTCTGAACAAAGGCTACTCACTCTTATCTTTAATAATTATATTATTTATTTTGATTATTAATTATTGATAATCAAATAGTTACAAAAAAAATATTCAATTCTGTTTAATTCATTTCATTTATCTAATTAAGAACTTCTATTCGTACGAATCGCACTTTTCGCACTCTGGTGCGATTTGTGCGGTTGGTGCGGTTGGTACGGTTATCGGCTTTCAATACAGAATCTATCTTCTATAATATTATAGATAAATTAATTAATATATTGATTATCAATTAATTATAAATATTTATATTGATTAATGATGTAGTGCCTCGTACTACTCGTACCAGAGTACGAATGGTGCGAATGGTACGAATCGCACTTTCCGCACTCTGGTGCGATTTGTGCGATTTGTGCGATTTGTGCGATTTGTGCGATTTGTGCGGTTGGTACGGTTGGTACGGTTATTGGCTTCCAAAACAGAATCTATCTTCTATAATATTATAGATAAATTAATTAATATATTGATTATCAATTAATTATAAATATTTATATTGATTAATGATGTAGTGCCTCGTACTACTCGTACCAGAGTACGAATGGTACGAATGGTACGAATCGCACTTTCCGCACTTTGGTGCGATTTGTGCGATTTGTACGCTTGGTACGGTTATTGGCTTCCAAAACAGAATCTATCTTCTATAATATCATAGATATAATATTTATTGTATTGACTATCAATTAATTATAAAAATATCAATCTATTTGATGAAAAAATAAGGGTCGTACTAACTCGCACTATTCGCACTCTTGTGCGAGGTGTGCGAATCCGCACTTTCCACACTTTCCACACTTTCCGCACTTTAGTACAGAAAGTGCGGAAAGTGCAGGTCTTAGTAAATTACGATGGTGGCCAATACTGGTTTCAATCACTTTAGTGGCTCAACCCTACTTCACCCCAAAAGCTACCTCGGTGTTTGCCCATGCCAGGGTTACTGAGTGCTTGTTCACTGCATACCATAGCTTTTCGCTGAATGCCTTTGCTTGCTTAGGCTTTACGGTTACACGCAGGGCATCCTGTGCGGCATCATACTTAAAGGCCCCCCATTGGTTAGGCACTTTGTTAAATATGATGGTCCATTCGTTGGCACCGGGTATGGCAAAGAAACCATATTTGCCAGCCGGAAGCGTCTTGCCCTCAATGGTTACATCTTTAGCAAACGCAATGGTTGTGGCCTCATTGGCACCTGCACGCCATACTTCACCATAAGGCACCAGCTTACCCCAAATCTCGCGGCCTTTTACTGAGGGCTGGCCATAATTAATAGTTATGCTATTACCGTTGATAATGCCTGATGCCGTAACCGGCGGCGACGGACGTTTGGCTTTGTCGTCCTGCGCAGAGACAGCAAATGTAAGAAATAAGAAGGCGAAAAAAACTGCTGCCAGCACCCCTGTTTTTGTGTTCTTTTGCATAGCTTTGTTAGTGTTTTAGAATTTAATTGCTGATTCACCGAATCGACCTGACAATTTATGAAGCCTCTGCCAACGGTTCTATTCATAGCCTTTTCAAGTCTGTTCAAGATTATTCAAACCACCCCACAGCCCATAAACGCTTGAAAACCGATACAGATGACATACTGCTAACCCGATGCAAAACCCTGATTGAAGAGAAACTGGGCTGGGGAAACAGCACCCAATGGAGCAACCGCGATTTTGAAGAGTTATCTCAACAGATATTTGATGTTACCTCTGTAACCCTCAGCCCCACCACGTTGAAGCGCATCTGGGGCAAGGTAAAGTATGAGTCTGCACCTACTGCCACTACCCTGAACACGCTGGCACAGTACACAGGTTTTGAAAACTGGCGGGATTTCCGTCAGCACCATGCAGCCGAAATGCCACAGCAGGCGTCTGCCGTTACAGCGGCTCAAATACCGGCCAACAAACCCGAGGTACGCAAACGCCCGTATCTTTTCTCGTTTATTCTGCCCTTTTTACTGGCAACAGGCATTGTCGGCTGGTTGTTGCTTGCAAAAAAAGATGTAAACACATCAGCGCAGCTGAACCCTGCCGATTACCAATTCAGCAGCAAAAAAGTGGTGGCATCGGGCGTACCTAATTCAGTTATTTTTGATTATGATGCCTCCAAAGCACCTGAAGATTCGGTGTATATTCAACAAAGCTGGGATTCCTCCAAACGAACCCGTGTTGCGCGCAATCAGCATCAGCATACCTCTATCTATTATTACCCGGGCTTTTTTCAGGCCAAACTGGTAGTAGGCCATCAGGTTATCAAAGAGCATCAGCTTTTTATAAAAACCAACGGCTGGCTGCCGCTGATAAACCAGGAGCCTGTTCCGGTATATTTCAAACTGCAGGAGGCAATTCAAGACGGAAAACTGGGATTGACCGTTGAAAAAATAGAGGCACGGCATATCAACCTGCAACCCACCGCGCCATCGGTGCAATACATGAACCTGAAGGATTTCGGCGACATCAGCACTGATAGTTTCATTTATGAAACCACCATACAAAACACCTATAAAGAGGGTGCAGCCGTTTGCCAGTATTCAGAAATAGGCCTGCTGACCGAAGGTTCGGCTATCCTCATCCGGCTGTCGGCCAAAGGTTGTATTTCAGAAAACACCCTGTTCTATATCGACAAAGAAATACCTGGTAAAACCAACGACTTATCAGGTTTTGGGGTTGACTTCAACCACTTTGTAGCAGTTCGGTGTGAGGCAGTCAATAACCATGTAAAAATATTTGTAGACAATAAACTGGCGTTCGATTTCCCCCATAAAGGCGCAGGTAGCAAAATTATTGGCCTTACGTACCAGTTTCAGGGTGCAGGGCTTGTAGATGCTGTTAAACTTTCAAGAGGCAACGGCCAGGTTATTTATGAAGACACTTTTGGCCGTTAGGCCTTTCAAATCAATAGACTAAACGCATGAAACTACTTCTCTTTTTTCTGTCTTTGTTAAGCATAACGGTTGAGGCCCAACAAAAACGCCCGCGAGAACTGGGCATCAAAACAGGGGTTATGAAACCCGGCATCAACAATGCCATAACAGATGTGGCCGGCGTAAAAATTGGGCATACCACCTTGGCAGACGGAGAGAAGATTCATACAGGCGTAACGGCCGTTGTTCCGCACGAGGGCAATCTATTTCAGGATAAAGTACCTGCCGCCATTTTTGTAGCCAACGGTTTTGGCAAGCTAACGGGCATTAGCCAGGTGCAGGAACTAGGCAATATTGAAACGCCCATTGTGCTTACCAATACGCTTTCGGTACCCACCGCTGCCGACGCCGTGATTGACTACACCCTGGCACAAAAAGGCAACGAAAAGGTGCGGTCGGTGAATCCGGTTATCGGCGAAACCAACGACAGCTACCTGAACGACATAACTGGCAGGCACATTACCAAAGAACACGTACTGAAAGCCATAGAAACCGCCACCACCGGCAAAGTGCAGGAAGGCAACGTGGGTGCAGGCACCGGCACTGTCTGTTTCGGCTGGAAAGGCGGCATCGGTACGGCATCAAGGGTTTTGCCTGCCAAATCTGGCGGCTATACGGTGGGTGTAATTGTGCAAACCAATTTTGGTGGTGTATTACAAATAAACGGTGTGCCTGTGGGTGAAGAACTGAACCAGTATTTTCTGAACGACCAACTGAACGACCCTGCCGACGGGTCTTGTATGATAGTAGTGGCTACCGATGCGCCCATTACGGCGCGTAATCTGGAAAGGCTGGCCAAAAGGGCCATCTTCGGGCTGGCAAAAACCGGGGGCATTGCCTCTAACGGAAGTGGCGACTACGTAATTGCTTTCTCAACGGCCAAACCATTACGGGTGGCTCATAACGGTTCTACCCGATTCTATGAAGCTACCGAACTGCGGAATGATGACGTATCTCCGCTCTTTCTGGCTGCCATTGAGGCCACCGAAGAGGCCATCATTAACGCCATGTTTGCCGCACAAACCACCAAAGGCGCCAACGGCACCATCAAAGCCTTACCTACCGACAAGGTATTGGAACTAAGCCGTAAATACAACAAGCTGAAATAACCGCTCGCTACGGCCATACTGTCGTTAAAAAAGCTTTGATTTACCAGCATACCACTGCCAGGCTATCTTGCACAGCCTGATGGGAAAGCCGTGCTGTTCAGCCATGCGCAGGCATTAGCTTTCTGTATCTTAAAAAATTTCATAACACCATATAGGGGTAGTGGGCATCAGGGTTGTCTTGCTTGAACACCGCATCAGGCAGTGATGAAACAAAACCTTTTATTTATTAACAACAATTATAAACAATTATGAAAAAGATAGCATTGCTTTTAAGTTTACTAAGCTGCACCACCGCATTTGGCCAGTTGTTTACACCGGCTTATGAGCAGTTTTCTACCCAGGAGACCGCCTACATTTATCTGGCAGACGGTAACACGCTGGAAGGAACCGTCAGTTCGGTCAATCAAAAAAACGGACTTATCCAGAGCCTTGTGCTAAAGCCGAGCGGAGAAAGCAAAAAGACCAAAGTAAAAGCAGAAAGCATTACAGCGATGTATTTGCCCATCAGCCAATTCAACAAGATAAATAATGCCATAAACCTGACTTTCGATCCACGCAAATGGAGGGGAAAAGGCGTAAACAATGAGGTGATACAACAGGGATATGCTTATTTTGAAAAAACCAGTGTTGCCAATCATGCAAAAACAGACCAACTACTGCTGCAATTGGTAAACCCGACATTCAGCGAGAAAATCAAGGTATTTCATAATCCGCTGGGGGTTTCAACCAGAACCATGGAATTTAAAAATGGTTTTGCCATTGAAGATGAAGTTAACAAATCTTACTATGTAAAGATAGGTGATGCCGCAGCCGTAAAACTGAGAAAGAAAGATTATGAAGAGGCTTATGCCGTGCTATACAAAGACTGCCCCCAACTGGTTGATAAACTAAAAGGCAACCATAGCTGGATAAAATTTGACGAACATCTGCACGCCTACACCAAAGGCTGCAATTAATAAATTATAAGGGCAGCGTACAAAAACCTGCCCTTATGGTTATTTTTTTATCAGCTTGTTTGTTAATAACAGAAACGAGGTATCTCTCCGAGACCCATTCCGGTTTTGTTTGTTCAAATCAAGGCTGCCAATTACCAGGTCTTTATCGCCATCGCCATCCAGGTCTCCGGCATCCAATAGCAACCAGTTGCCAGATTTCACCTCTTTAATCGTATAAGGTTTAAAATTGAAGTTCCCCTGATTTTCAAGATACACAAAGCCTTCGGTGGGTTGATTTTTTCTATCCGGAAAATACGATATCGCTGCCAGGTCTACGTCGCCATCCTTATCAAAATCAGCCGGAATAGCCTTAAAACAACCATTTACAGGAAAGAAAAAAGCCTGTTTAAATTCATATCTGCCGTTGTTCAGGTAGCCGTATATGCCGTGATAATTCTTCAATACGTTTCTGGAGAAATCGGCGTTATCTCCACTTACATACACAATATCTTTATGACCGTCTTTATTTAAATCGGTTAACTCAAAGTAGGCAGAGCCATAAACGGGCGGAAACCGCAGTATCTCTTTGGTTTCAAAGTTTCCATTACCTTTATTCAACAATAAAAATATACCTTCCTGTGCCTGAGCAAACAAAACCCAAATATCCGGCAGGCCGTCTTTGTTTTCGTCAGCAATGTAGGCCTTAATAGCCCCGGGCAGCTCTCTTATTACCCGTTTTTCGTAGCCCTTGCCGTTCAGGTTTTTATACCAGGCCAGCACCCCGTTTGTGTTACCAAAGCTACAAATCAGCTGGTCTTTCCAACCGTCGTTATCCATATCAACAGCAAGGCTTTGTACGGGTCTTTGCAGGTTGTCAATCAACGGCGGGGTTTGGGCTGTGGCGTTAAGATCAAGTAATTTGCCTGTCCGTAAATCGTTAGGATGCAAGATGCCGATACTACACATAAAACCACTGCGTTTACCGGGCTTTTTCAGGTCTCCATCAAAGTCGATATCTACAATTGTGGCATCAATTTTTCTGGCCGAAACTTCTTTCAGATTTTTATCCAATACATTCAGCGAACTATCAGCCAAGCTGGCTTCATAAATCTGCTGGTTGCCCTCGTCAATTCTGATATAGGTTGTTGAGGGGAAACTGCCTTTTCTGGCATAATGCGCGCGTACCTCAAATAACCCGGTAATATCTTTAATAGGCGGACGGTTCTGTGGCTTTAACTTTTCGGGTGCGTTATCAACATAATACTTTACCAGCAACTCCCAATCTTCAATACTCATGGCCGATTTGCTGACAAAATAGCTTGAGTCTCCGTTTGTTTCCAGCTGTACATCGGGGTAAATCTTACCTCCGTTCATCTGAAAGCCCAGTTGCAGCGCCATCTCGGGCAACACACCTTGCTGCCAGGCCGACTTATCCAGTAATTCAGGTTCAGGAAACAAATGGCATGATGCACAATGTTTTCTGGCCAGTTGCTCACCGGTATTCTGGCTGGCATCCTGCAGGTTGTTGCAGCTCATGGCAAATAATAAACTAAAAAAAGACAGAAAGCTTATTATCCTGAATAGGTTCATTGTGTCAATCTTATTTATTAATAAATTAACCTCTCCTGCATAATGCCGGAGAGGTTAAAAAAACACCTGTTATCAAGGCAATTATAGGTTTTTCTTCTTCAGCTCCTTCACAGCAAAATCTGCTGCACGGGCAGTAAGCGCCATGTAGGTTAACGATGGGTTAACGCATGAGGCCGAGGCCATACAGGCTCCGTCGGTTACAAATACGTTTTTCACATCATGAATCTGATTATTGGCATTTAATACTGAAGTTTTAGGGTCTCTACCCATACGGGCGGTACCCATTTCATGAATAGCCATACCCAGATAAGAGCCGTTGTCGTAGCCTCTTACGTTTTTAACGCCTGCGCTTTCCAACATTTCTTTGGCATCGTTCAGCATATCAATGCGCATTTTTTTCTCATTTTCTTTCAGCTCTGCATCAAACACCACTATTGGCATACCCCATTTGTCTTTTTCGGTAGGGTGCAGATACATTCTGTTTTCATAATAGGGCAGGGTTTCACCAAAACCACTCAAGCCCATTGTCCATGCGCCCGGTTGGGTAACTTCGTTTTTATATTCTGCACCGAAGCTCAATTCGGCTACGTTGCGCTGCCATCCCTGACGACCAGACCCGGCACCACCCTGATAACCGAAACCACGCAGGTACTCACGTTTGTCGGTACCAATATTGCGGTAACGAGGCACATAAATACCGTTGGCACGGCGGCCATAAGAGTATTTATCAAGGCCACCCTCATAGATACCCGATGCACCTGTGCGGAAGTGGTGGTCCATGAGGTTATGACCCAACTGGCCCGAGTCATTACCCAACCCGTTAGGGAAACGGTTAGATTTTGAGTTAAGCATAATAGAAGTTGAACCCAAAGCGCTACCACAAACAAATACTATTTTAGCATAATATTCGGTTGGCTGAAGCGTAACGGCATCGGTTACTCTTACGCCTGTTGCACGTTTTTTGTTCTCATCATAAATGATTTCGGTAACTACCGAATCAGGACGCAAGGTAAGGCGACCGGTTTTAGCTGCCGGAGGCAATGTACAAGACTGCGTACTGAAATAGGCGCCATACGGACAACCCAAAGAACATTTGTTACGGTACTGGCATGAGGTACGGCCGATACCCAATTGTGCTTTGGCTGCCTCAGAAAGGTTAGCCACACGGCCAATGGTCATGTGCCTGCCCGGGAAGTTCTTCTCAATGCGTTTACGCACTTCTTTTTCTACCCAGTACATTTCCATCGGAGGCAGAAACTCGCTATCAGGCAATTGAGGCAGATTCAGTTTTTCGCCAGATATACCCACAAATTTTTCTACATAAGAGTACCACGGTGCCACATCTTTATAACGGATGGGCCAGTCAACGGCAATTCCGTCTTTTAGGTTGGCTTCAAAATCAAGGTCACTCCAACGATACGACTGACGCCCCCACATAATAGATTTACCACCAACTATACCCGGACGAAACCAGTCAAATCTTTTATCTTCTTTATACATAGAGTCTGAATCGTTCATCCAGTACTTTTCTGTCATTTCATTATAAGGGTAATCGCGCGATAATTTCGGATGAGATTCCTTCTGCGCAATAGTCAGACGGCCGTTATATTGCATCTGCCATGGGTCTTTCATGGCGTTTTCATAACCGGTTACGTGTTCAAGCTGTTTGCCTTTTTCAAGCATAATTACACGCAGGCCTTTTTCTGTCAGTTCTTTTGCTGCCCAACCACCGGTAACACCCGAGCCAATCACGATGGCGTCGTAGGTCTGGGCTTTAATAGCATCTATATTTAAGTTCATTTGATTTGTCGGTACGTTTAACTGTGAATAGGTTAAGAATTAAATGGCCCAGGTTTTCTGGCCGGGTTTATAAGGCGCACTTCCATCGAATCTACCCGGTATCGGCAAATAGGCTAATGCCTGCGTAGCGCCAATTTCAGAGGTAAAATAACCTACGGTGGTTAGTTCTTTCATTCTTAAGAAGAAAGCCTTGTCGGTTGTCATGGTTTGTTTCACCATTTCATTCTTTTCGGCAACGCTCAGGCTCATAAAGTTTTTACCATATTTGGTTTTGCTGTCGGCATCCAACCTGGCAAGACCCGCGTAAAACTTATCCTGGTCTTCTTTCACATAGCAATCGCGCATTACTCTGACAATAAATTTCTCTGCTCCGGCTGCTTTTGCGCCCGGAGTATCTGTTGTCGGGATGATGACATCGGCCACTTCTGCTACCAATGCCTCCTGGTCGGCGGTAATAGCAACGCTTTCGCCGGTATTAAGTACTTGTCCCATTACGCCAGCTATTACCGGCGGAGATAATACCCCACTTACTAAGAGGGTAAGTCTCTGAACAGCTTCTCTACGATTCATTATAGATTAAGATTAAATAATATGGATAATGTAAAAAAAACGCGTCTGGAAATTTATTGAGTGATTGGGTGAATGATGAATGAGTGATTGAGAGATTGAGTGAATGTTTTAATTGTGAAGGGTAGTAACTCAGTTTACATTGTGGCAAGCTACCCATTGTATTTATTGCTCATTTATCAATCCGCTGATTCACCATTCACTAATTCACTCATTCGGCATTCGTCATTCACTAATTCACTAAATCACTCATTCACTAAATGCTTAAATGCTTACCGATGAAAACTGTCTCCTACAAATTTCAGCACCTCGGGCAAAGCAGTGCGCCAGTAAGACCAGGTATGCCCGCCATCTCTCACCCTGAACTCATGTGGTATCTTCTTGTCTATCATCATGGCATGCAAGGCCATGTTACCTTTAATCAGGAAGTCGTCATCGCCGCAATCAATATAAAACTTTACTTTTTTTAGCTCTTCGGCATTAGCCGTTTCTACAATCTTTATCGGAGCGTTTTTGTAATAATGCTCAGTAAGGCGTTCTTTGCCTTTCAGGTTCTTACCGTATAAATCGCCGAAAACATAATTCCATTGGTCCTGATTCTGATTGCCCGACACCACCTCTTCGTCTGTCCAAACGGCTGCACTTAATGGTGCTGCTGCCGTAAACATATCAGGGTGCTTGGTTGCATAGAGCAGCGTTCCCAGACCACCCATCGAAAGACCTGCTACCGCTCTGAACTCCCTTTTAGAACGTATCCGGTAGCTGGTTTCAATATAAGGAATAAACTCTTTTATGAAAAAATCTTCAAATTTTGTTTTTCCGTCGAACGAATTCATGTACCAGCTTACCCCGGCATCTGGCATTACAATAATCATGGGTGGGGCATCGCCACTATTAATGGTTTTATCGGCAATTTCGGGTGTCTGGCCAAATTGTGTCCAGCCGGTTTCGTCATCGGTATAGCCGTGCAACAGATACAGCACCGGATACATACGATTATTCTTCTCGTAGTCGGCAGGCAGGTAGATATTATACTTTACATCTTTACCTAAGATACTACTCTTTAGTTTCAAACTTTCTTTAACTATGCCTTGCTGGGCAAAAGAAAGGCTTGAAATGAATAACAGCAGAAGCAGATTTAGTTTTTTCATGATACTGAACAATTATTTTTGATGGAAACTTTCACTCACAAATTTCAGAACCTCCGGCAATGCGGTGCGCCAGTAGGTCCAGGTATGCCCACCCTGACGAACCCGGAACTCATGTGGTATTTTTTTATCAATCATCAGTGCATGCAGGGCCATATTACCTTTAATAAGGAAGTCGTCGTCGCCGCAATCAATATAATAACGCACTTTTTTGATTTCGTCAGGATTAGCCGTCTCAACAATTTTAAGGATTGAATTCTTCTGATAATGCGGGTTCAAACGGGCTGCCCCAACCAGATTGCTGCCATAACGCTGAGCATAAGAACTGGCCCATTGGGCGTCTGGCATGGCAAGTACTTCGTCGTCGGTGCGTACTCCGGCACTAAGAGGGGCCGCAGCCGTAAATAAATCAGGATGTTTGGTCGACATAATCAGGGTACCATAGCCCCCCATTGAGAGCCCGGCAATGGCACGATACCGTTTTTGATTTCGTATTCTGTAGTGAGACTCTATGTATGGAATAAACTCATTGATAAAAAAGTCTTCGTAGCGCACTTTACCATCAAAACTGTTCACATATCCGGTTACTCCGCCATCAGGCATGGCAATTATCATAGGTGCAGCTTCGCCCTTTTCAATCATCCTGTCGGCAATACTGTTGGCCTCACCAAATTGAACCCAGCCGGTTTCATCATCACCAAAACCATGTAACAGATAGAGTATAGGATAAGAACGATTAGACGCCTGGTAGTCTGCCGGCAGATAAATGTTATACTTTACAACTTTGCCTAAAATGGTACTCGGGATGGTAAGATTTTCTTTTACGGTACCTTTCTGTGCCAATGCAGTTAGGGACAAAAATACAAACAACACAATAAAAGTGTGCTTCATTGCATAGGTAAAGGTTATAGGGTGAATACGTAGTAAATATAGTAAGAGATTGTGCTTCAATCCAAATTTAAAACAATTTCAAACCAGTTTAATACAAAAAACGAATGCAGCCGTTTTACTTTTGCAAGCAAAGACGGCTGTTCGTTCGTTCAGGGTCGGGAGTAATTAGTGTTTTGAAATTATGCCCCTACTACCTTTTTCAGGGTGTTGTAGCTGGTAGTGAGGTTATCAACCGGCGACGGAGCGCCATCCTGCTCAACAAAATAGTATTTCATTCCGGCTGTTTTGGCTGCAGCAAACACAGGTGTATAATCAATGTATCCTTTGCCAATTTCAACAGGCATCTGTTTGTCTTTGCTAAGGTCTTTTACATGCCAGAGCGGGAACCGCCCCTTATGTTTGGCAAACAAAGCCACAGGGTCTATACCTGCCTTGATAGCCCAGGCGATGTCAAGCTCAAACTTCAATATATCAGCACTGGTTTGAGAGGCAAAAATATCAAACGGCAACTGGCCTTCAACCGGCTCAAACTCAGCGCTGTGATTATGAAAGGCAAAGGTAATACCGGCTTTTTTACAGGCTTCACCTGTTTTTTGCAGTACTTCAAGCGACTGTTTTACTTCATCGAGCGTTTTAACCGGGGTGGTAGCACATACCAGGTACTTTACTCCGCCTTCGGCTGCATCGTCTACTACTTCCTGCATATTGTTCATCAGGTCTTTTATTGGCGGTAGTTTGGGCATTGGTCTTGCAGGGGCTTTGGGGTCGGTTTGTGCAGGCATAAGCATTCTGAACGGAGCCCCCATTACATGGTGCGACTGCCAGGTCATGCCCAGGTCTTTTACCAGTGTGGCAAATTCTTTGGGTTTCATGCCGTAGTAGCCGCCTTTCATGCTAAATGCCGACTCAATATTTTTATAGCCTATAGCTGCTATCTGCTTAAGCGTACCGCTTACGTCTTTATCAATTACCGACAAAGTGGTAAACAACTGAACGCCCGGTTCAAATTTTGTTTTGAAGTTTAACAAGTCTTTTGCCTGACCCTGCCATGCAAGGCCTCCGAGAGCTAATACCCCCGAATTCCTAAGGAAATCTCTTCTGTTTAACATTACACTAAAAGTTTATTTTATATTCATTACCAATGTTTTACAGAGAAAAACTGCTCAATAAGCTGTATCAGCTTTCTATATCTAAACTATTGCCTTTCGGGCGTCACGATCCGGATCGTTTTTAAGCATACAAACGTCATCCAGAATCATGGTCTCGCCTTTGGCAGAAGTGTAAGGTGCCCATGCAGGCAGGCCACCACCGTTCGGGTTACCTGTGCGAACAAAATTCAGAAAAGATTTCGCCATTTTTTCTGACAACCGCCGTGGCCTTGCCCCACCACCGGTGTGGGTAAGCATCAGGTCTGTATTATAGAACCAGAAACAGATGTCGTCACAATGGAACGCCCTCATGCGGCCATCAAACAGCGGAGGCTGCCAGCCAAACCAGGCAACATATACCGGTGCCTTCTGAGACGCCTTGGCATCGGCTGCTGCGATGGCGTTTTTCCGGTTACTGATAATCATTGACCAGATTTCAATGGGTTTTTTATCTTTAAATGCGTTTGAATAGGCCTCTACAATATCAGCCGATTTATCACCAAATCTGGGTTTTAGCTTTTCTGTTACATCAGCCAGCGTTACTTTCTCCAGAGAAGCGTCCGTTCTGCTTGGGGCAAACTCGTTGAAAGTAGTACTAATGATAAGAGGTACATCAGCCGAAAAATGTCCGGCGTCTGAGAAGAAGGGTTTATCGCTCAGGAACTGCCCGTCTGCCACAGGAGCGTAGCCGCCTCTTTGCAGGTTAAGTCTTTTTGCTTCGTCAGCCAAAGAGGCCACTGCACGGTTGGCTATATCAATGTATTGTCTCCACGGAATCTGCTGTAGTTTGCCTACCTCGTTTGGCCCCAGACCTGCCTCTTTTAGCACAGCTGCGCCTAGTTTTTCGGCATATTCTTTATTGACACCGCTCAGGGTTGTACCGCTTAATGCCACAGCCTTGTGGAACAACCCTTTGGCAGAAGGCATGGCCATCAGGGTGCATACCTTAGCACCACCACCCGACTGCCCAATGATGGTTACATTGCCGGGGTCTCCGCCAAAATTGGCAATATTTTCTTTAACCCACTCTAATGCCGCTACGATATCAAGCATTCCTACATTGCCAGATGCAGCAAACCTGCTACCGGCCACACCAGCCAGATTGGTAAAACCCAGAGACCCAAGGCGATGGTTGAGCGAACAAAAAACCACGTCTCCCAGGCGGCTGATGTTTTCGCCATTGTATCCATCCTGCTCAATACCATTTCCGTTTACAAAGCCGCCACCATGTAGCCATACAATTACAGGTCTTTTTTTGGTGTCCAGAGCCGGTGTCCAGACATTTATGCGCAAGCAGTCTTCGCTCACATCATCATAATTCCAGTGGTCAACAAAAGAGGCATACTGGTCGGCATAGCGTTTTTCCATTATCTGCGGAGCCGTATTACCCCACCAAACGGTTGGCTTGATACCGGCCCAGGGGTTTGGTTTTTGCGGAGGCATAAAACGGTTTTCGCCGCCTGTATCTGCGCCATAAGGAATACCCAGAAAAGTATGAATACCTCTTAAAATATAGCCTCTTATTTTGCCATAACTTGTGTTGGCCACAGCTATGTTATCACCTACAAACAATATCTGTTCATCGTCTTTTTCTTTAATTCCGAACGCTTGCGTATGGGCAGTTAAGGGCATAGCACTGCCCATACCCATTGTACCTACCCCGGCTGCACCTAAACCGAGTTTCTGGATAAAATTTCTTCTGTTAGATTTCATATAGTTTTGTTTCAGTTGAATGATGGATGGTATATCAGGTTTGGCTGAAATACTTTTCAATTTACAACCCAGTTAATTGAATACAGTTGAAGAATCGACTTATGCCAAGAATCAGCATATAAAAGAAGATTTTATGACGATAATGTAACGCCAAAAAGCCCAATATATGATTTTTCTAATATGTCATTATAACAATCACAGCCATTGATTCATAATGTAACAATAACACATGTACGCATATAAACAAAAAAAGCCGGTAATGCTGCATTACCGGCCCTCAGTTAATGATTTGTTTTACGGTTTTATTATCCGTTTTTTTCCTGAGTTATCAAGAATTTCTACCTGTGAAACATCAGAAGGAATGATGACACTGCGCGACGACTGCGACAGAAAAGATGAGCCATAAGCGGCTTCTTCTTTTCTTACTTTACCGTTTTTCAAGGTAAGTAGAGCTGCAGTTTCTGATGGCAATAAATCTATGGTTCTTACCAGATTTTTAGAACTAAAAAACTTCAGATTGTCGCGGTTCTGAGAGGCAACTAATAACAATTCGCCTTTGGCGTTCTTCAGGCGTACCAGGCCTTTGGCGTCTCCTGTTACACAATAGCCGCTTTTTTCGGGTAGCACAGCAGTAAAATTACCTTTGCCATCTCCTTTCAGCATCAATCCGTTCAAGGCATCGTGTCTTCCTACCAGCACCTCGGTACCGTAGTCATTACCTGCTATCAACACATCCAGATTACCATCCTGGTCAAAGTCGCCGGTAACCATTCCATTTAAAGGAGCAAACTGCGCCTGAATCGGCAATTCCCTTACTTCAAATTTTCCATTGCCTTTATTTTCAATGTATGAGCTTTTCATCCAGTTGGCTTTCAGCACCAAAGCATCTTTCATTTCTTCCGGTTTCAGAATTTTATCAATAGTAGCCTCAGAAAACTTCTGGTAGTTCTGAAAACGCTGGCGTGTCTGAATAAACTGCTTGGCCAGGTCATCGCGGGTATTGTACGGAAATTCCTTCGGTATTCCCTCATCATCAGGGAAATACACCGTCGGAATGGCATCGTAGAAACCATCGTTATTAAAATCTTTGGCATAAATACCCACCGGTTGGGTATCACTGGCCTGCATCAGGGTATTCAGACCTAAATTTCCGGCTATATAGTCAATATCTCCATCATTATCAAAATCCCCTGACGTTATGCTTGTCCACCAGCCAATTTTGGCAGCCAGCCCCTCATTTTTAGCCAGCGGCTCAAGTTTGCCCTTATTGTTTTTAAAAATGGTTACAGGCATCCACTCTCCTACCAGTACCAAATCCGGCCAGCCATCGTTGTCATAATCGCTCCATACGGCATCACAAACCAGGCCTATGTTCTGTAAACCCGCAGCTAAACTGGCTGTTACGTTCGTAAACTTAGTTTGCCCGTTACGGCTGTCGTTTCTTAAAACATAGCTTGAAACAGGTTTCGGATAAGCGTTAGGCTCAACTCTGCCGCCCACAAACAAGTCAAGGTCTCCGTCATGGTCAAAGTCTGCCGCTTTTATACAAGAGCCGCTTTTCAGAAACGCCGGCAAGGCCTCTGTGTTTAATGTAAAATGCCCTTTACCATCATTGATATATAGCCTGTCTTGCAGTTCGGGTGCATCTGGTTTAAACTCATAACTGCCACTTACAATGTACAGGTCAAGGTCTTTGTCGTTATCGGCATCAAACAGTAAAACGCCGGCGTCTTCCTGCGGTTTTTTAAAGCCTTCTTCGCCGGGTAGCCAGTCCTGCACATTAAATTTACCATCCTTGTTCTGAATCAGGAATCTACCTTTACGAAATTTAGAGCCACCCACAAACATATCTTCCAATCCGTCTCCATTTACATCGCCAACGGCAATGGCAGGGCCATACTGCGAGAGTTTGTGTGGCAAGAGTTTCTGTACGTTAAAATCTATGTAGTCTTCTTCCTCATGTTTATAAGGCACCTGCAGTTGTGTGCTGATGTCTGTAAACAAAACCGGCTGACTTGTTTTAGCCTCTGCCGGATGCACCGAGGCATCACTTTCTTTGAGGTTTAAAACCTGGTTGGTCTTAATATTTTTCAGAATCTGGGTTTTGCCACTCTGCCAGGTAATTTTGAGTTGGTCAATTTTCTGAATTTTACCCAGTCCAAAATGAGCCACCGGTTCAACCGACGACAGGTATCCACGATAAGGCGTATGCTCATATACCTGCTTTTTGCCGTTATCATATTCAATTTCAACCCATGCACCCAAACCCATCAGATTCGGGGTATTGCCTTTAAAGCTCACCCTCAGGTAATTGCTTTCCTGCGGTTTTAGCTGAATTGAGTTATTCTGGTAAACTGAGGCGGAGTCGTCAATGTTATTAACAATATAATCCAGGTCTCCGTCATTATCCAAATCAGCATAGGCGGCTCCGTTAGAAAACGAAGGCTCGGCCATTCCCCATTTTTTGGTTACGTCTTCAAACTGAAAATTCCCCTTGTTATGATAGGCAAAGTTCTGAATTTTTACAGAAGGGATATAGTCGCTCAGATAAGAAGCAGAAGCCAGATGAGACACTGATTGCCTGTAAGCCATAAAATCGAGGTCGGTGATATCCTTCGGAAAACCATTTGTAATGATGATGTCTCTCAGGCCATCGTTATCAAAATCTACTACCATGGGTGTCCAGCTCCAGTCGGTTTGTGCTACACCTGATAACAGGCCTACTTCACTGAAAATCGGCTTGCCTGTTACCGGGTCTTTACCCTGGTTTACCTGAAGCGTATTGCGCGGATACTGATAAACATAATGAAAGCGGTCGTTATTCTGAAAAGTCTGGTAGTTATTGGCCATCGTCATCATTTTCTTCCGCTTGTTGGTAAAGGGCATCATGTCAAGCGCAATAATATCTACCAGGCCGTCATTATTGATGTCGGCCACTTCGTTGCCCATAGCCGAGTATGAGGTATGCTTAAAGTAACTGGCCGCTTGCTCGGTAAAACCTGTATGCCTGCCATCTTTGTGCTGATTTATATAGAGCAGGTCGTTGGTAAGGAAATCATTGGTAACATAAATATCCTTCCAGCCGTCCTGATTGATGTCTGTAATATTAACCCCCAGACCAAAGCCTTCAACGAGAATACCTTCTTCTTTTGATACATTGGTAAAATAGGCGTGCTTTCTGGTTTCATCCCAATCGTTTCTATAAAGCCGGTGGGTGCGTTTAGAGCTTCCGTCTTTCAGTGCTTCGCGGTACATATTAGGAACATTGATGTCTTCCATCTGATTTACCAATATGTACAAATCGAGGTCGCCATCGTTATCATAATCAAAAAACACCGAATTGGTTGTGTGTGTAGTATCTGCAATTCCGTAATCAGCAGCCATTTCTTTGAACGACGGAACACCGTTCCGCCCTACGCCCTGATTCACATATAACATATTGGCACGTTGGCTGGCCACTTTCTTTACTGAGGCAGAAACATAAATATCAGGCAGGCCATCATTATTAATATCAACCACCGAAACACCGTTACACCAGCGACCTTCGCCACTTACCCTGGCTTCGGCAGTTACATCTTTAAACTTAAGTTTATTTTTGGCATCCAGACCTTCGTTCAGGTACAATTTATTCGGAACCTGATTACCTGTAAAATAAACGTCTGGTTTACCATCAGCGTTGAAGTCGCCAATGGCTACTCCACCACCGTTGTAGATATACTCAAACGATACAATGTTCATCGTATCATTTTCAGTAATACGGTTTGAGAACTGAATACCCGTTTCGTCGGCTGGTAGTTTACTAAAAACAGTATCTGTTTTCTTACTGCACGAAAAAGCAAAGGGTACTAAAAGCAAAAGCAAGGATTTTACAAAAAGTGGGCTAATAGAATGTAGTTTCATTACAAAATCAGGTAGTATTAAAAAAAACAGAGATGGCAAAGCTACCATCTCTGTAAAAATAAACTTTTTTTTCTAAAACAATCACATTAAAATTATTTGTAAGCCGGATCCTGCTCCAAAGTTGGCTTGCCGTCTTTTTCTGAACGGTCGATAGCCTCTTGCGGAATTGGATAAAACTCGTTTTTACCTTTAACAAATCTGGCACCTTTCTTATAAACACGTTTGTTCGCTTCTACCTCATTGTATTTGTTCAATACATCGGCAGCAATACCCCATCTTACGAGGTCAAAGAAACGGTGTCCTTCCATACCAAACTCCAGACGGTTTTCAAAACGAACCGCTTTACGGGCAACATCTTTGCTGGTCCAGGGGGTGGTATAGTTTTTAATTACATAATTAGCAGCAGGTACAGGATTGCCTTGTGCGTCATATACAAGCGTGTAAGCGTCACGTGTTGCACCCTGAATAGCTTTCTGAACAAATCCGGCAGGGTTAGCTGCACGGGTTCTGATCATGTTAACCAACTCTCTGGCTTTTTCAAGGCTTCCTACTTCAACTTCACACTCTGCCAACCATAGCAAAATCATATCATAACGCATAATACGGTAGTTGTTGCTGGTTAAGTTACCCCAACCGTTTACGCCCGTAAATGCCTTAGAAGGAATGTGTTTCTTAGGTGAGTACGGACCCGCATAAGTTTGGTCACGGATAAAGTCTACATTATGAATTTTGTAGTCGATAAACAAGATACCACGACGACCAACTGTCTGGTCTAAGCGAGGGTCAAGCGCACCATCATAAGGAGTGAATGAGTCTTCCAATTTCAAGCCCTGGTCGTTTTTAACGTCAGAATCATTGAAATTATCAATTAATGGTAATCCGTCTGAACTTGTCTTGAATGCATTCACCAGGTTTTGTGATGGTTGGTAGAACCCGCAACATCCCCAAGGAGACGCATAAGGGTGAGCCAGACCTACACCTTGGTTGGCGGCGTCGCCGGTAGCACTTGAAGAAGCAAACTGCACTTCGAAGATTGACTCAGCGTTGTTACGCGTGCTTGCATCAAAGTTATCTCTGTACACATCAACCAATCTGAATTTACCGCTGTTTACAATTTCTTCCAATAGTGTTTTGGCAGCTGTAAGTTTAGCTGTATTGGCAGCGCCAGTGCTGATATCAAAGCCCTGGAACATCAAAGCCTTAGCCTGAAAAGCCTTGGCAGCCCATTTGGTAGGGCGGCCTACCTGTGCCTGTGCTGCAGGAAGAACCGATGCGGCGTCAGCAAAATCTTTCTCAATTTTTGCCCATGCGTTTGCATCTACAGGTACTTTGGTACTTTCAAGGTCGTTAAGATTGAAGATTTTCTCGTCAATGTACGGAATATTCTTCCACATTTTCTTAGCCTCAAAATGGAACAAAGCTCTAAGGAACTTCGCTTCAGCCAGAATCTGTGCTTTTCTGGCGTCAGTAATATCCTTCACATCAGCAAGGGTATTAATTACGTCATTGGCACGTGCCACACCTTTAAATAAACCTCTCCATTTGTTTTTGATGTGGTTATTGGTAGGTTGGAAGTCCCATTTTTCAAGGAACGATTGCTCAGGTTGGTCACCGGCGTCAGTACCTTTGTAGGCATCATCTGATGGGATACCACCAAAAACCCAGTTATGGATATCATTATTCCAGGCGTCCTGACCGTCAAGCCCTGTTCCGTCAATCATTGCATAGGCTCCCAATAATACGCCTTCAACACCTTTAGCTGTTTTCAGCGAGGTAGGGCTGTATTGGGCTTGTGGCTCGCGGGTAAGGAATTCATCGCTACATCCAACTGCGAGTCCTACCGTTAGTCCTGTTGCCAGAAATATTTTAACAATATTGTTACTTTTCATATTTGAATTGTATTTGTTTAAATGTAATAAATGTGTTGGCTTTTAATTTTTACTGCTACTCTAATTAGAAACCAAAGTTAACACCTACAATAAATGTTCTTGATACAGGCATGTATCCACCATCAAAACCTAGCGTATTATCGGTTCCTGTCTGAATCTCAGGGTTAAGACCGGTATACTTGGTAAATGTAGCTAAGTTCTGAACCTGAAGGTAAATCTGTGCATTGTCTAAAGCTGTTTTCTTAGCAACTTTTGAAGGCAGATTATATGTTAACTGTACATTTTTGATACGGAAATACGATCCATCTTCAATGAAATAGCTTGAAGGACGGCTACTAACCTGGTCGTTGGCATCCATAATAGGTACAGTACCTGAAGTATGGTTTGGTTGCCATGCATCGTACAATGCGCGTTTAGAACGGTTACCCTGGAAAGTATTGAAATCAGAGAAATAACGGGTATAGTTAAAGACATCGTTACCTTGTGTACCGTTGGCAAAAATGGTCAGGTCAAATGCTTTATATCCTAAGTTGATGTTCAAACCGTAAACGAAATCAGGGTGAGGGTTACCGATAATGGTACGGTCAGCATCAGTGATTTTTCCGTCTCCGTTAATGTCAGCCACTTTAAATTTACCAGGTTTGTTGTAGTCTTCATATTTAGGCCAAGCATCTGCTTCTGCTTGTGTTTGGAAGATACCCAGAATTTTGTAACCGTAGAATGACGAGATCGGTAAGCCAGCCTGAGTTAAAGTAACAGCTGGTACGCGAGAACCATATCCGAAATAACGAGTGTTAGGGCTGGCATCAAGTTGGTCTACGTTGTTTCTGTAAGTTGACAAGTTACCAGAAATGCTGTAACGGAAGTTATTGATGCTGTTTTTATAGTTAATACCAATATCAAGACCTTTGTTTGTCATCTGCCCTACGTTGAAAGCCGGAGCGTTCGCATCACCCACTGTGAAAGTCAATGGAGTAGTGAATAACATATCAGACGTTACACGTTTCCACAAATCGATTTCAAAGTTCAATTTACCTTTGAAGAACGACGCATCTAAACCAATGTTAGTTGAGGTTGTAGCTTCCCATTTTGCTTTAGGGTTACCAAATGCCTGTGTATCGTAACCGATTGTCGGAGTAGTTTGGCTACCATCAATAGGATACCCAGCATGGTAAATATCAGAACGATAAGTAGTATAGGCGTTGTAGTTACCAATTTTTTGGTTACCTGTTTTACCCCAACCGAAACGAAGTTTCAAGTCTGAAACAAAAGGCAGGTTACCTGAAATGAATTTCTCTTCAGACAAACGCCATCCTAAACTGAACGCAGGGAAAAGCGCGTTACGTGATGCTGACAAGAAACGTGAAGAGGCGTCATTTCTGATAATCGCCTGAACAAGGTATTTATCATTGTAAGCATAGTTGAATTTACCGAACTGCGATGACAGGGTGTAGTCGTTACCAACACGGCCATAGTTACCAACTCTGGTTGGATCTCCAAGATCAAGGTAGCTGATAATCGGTAAGGTTTCAAAAGCATAGCCATTACGGGTTGCACCAAAGTACTCGCCAAATTGTTTGATGGCCTCAGTACCTATGTAAGCATCCACTTTGTGAACGTTATCAAACACTTTGCTGAACGATAGCGTATTTTGCCATACCCATTGGTAGTCGTAGCTGGTGTTAGATTCTGAACCGTTGTTGAAGCTACCTTCAATGTACTCAGGGTTAGCACGGCTGATATATTTACCGTTTTCACCTACAACATCAATACCTAAACTGGTTTTGAAAGTAAGGAACGGAAGGATATCGTATTCACCGTAAATATTACCGAACCCTCTCAGTCTGTATCTTCTGTTATCAGCCTGACGCGCCAATGTTGCATAAGGGTTAGAGTTGTTACCCAGGTTGGCACCACGAGAACCCGCAAAGAAACCATTGATGTCATAAATCGGAAGCAACGGATGGTGTTTGTATGAACCAGAAACCGCATTTTGCTCTTCGTTGTTGCTGAAACCGCCTTTACGGTTATCAAGCGCTACGGTAAAGTTTTCGCCTACTCTCAGTTTTTTGTTAATGGCTGAGAACTCAGTATTTGAGCGTAGAGTGTAACGGTCATAGCCGATAAATTTAACCACACCGTCCTGAGAGAAATAACCTACCGACAAAGCATAGCGGCTGTTTTCTGAACCACCACTTGCAGACAACTGATAGTTTTGAATAGGCGCAGTGCGTGTAAGTTCTCCCCACCAGTAGGTATCTGCCGATTTAGTAATGGCGTAGATGTTGTCTGGTGTTAATGAATACAAGGCAGGGTTGGTATTGGCAGCGCCTTCTTTACCCGCACTTGGAAACACGTAATCAGGAATGGTAACCTCTCCATTAGGGCCATAAGTGTACTGACCATGTGAAGGCGTTTTGCCTGCATATTTATCAGCCAGATAAAGGTATTGTCCGAGTTCCTTGGCATTCAGAGACTCAACATTTTCTGAAACTTTCTGTGAACCATAATAAGCAGAGAAGTTAATTTTAGCCGGACCAATTTTACCTTTTCTTGTTGTAATGATAACTACCCCGTTAGCTGCACGAGAACCATAAATTGAAGAAGCAGAGGCATCTTTCAGAATCTGGATAGTCTCGATGTCATTGGGGTTTAAGTTACCCTGATTTTCAGTAGGTACACCGTCAATAATGAACAGAGGGTCATTATTACCGATGGTACCAAACCCACGTATACGTACTGTTGCATTACCCCCGGGAGTTGCGTCGTTAACGATACTCAAACCAGATGCACGCCCTTGTAATTGTTGTGCAAAGGTTGTAGCAGGAACCGACTGAAGGTCTTTTGCATTTACTGTTGTTACAGCGCCTGTAATATCTCTTTTTGACTGAGTACCATAACCGGTTACAACCACCTCATCAAGAGCCGCTTCGTCTGATTCTAATACGATGTTCAGGGTTGTCTGATTGCCGACTGCAATTTCCTGATTTCTGTAGCCAATCGAACTCACCACAAGCACCCCACCAGAGGTTGGAACATTAATTTTGTAATTTCCTGAAGCATCCGAAATGGTTCCGGTAGTAGTTCCTTTTAATGAAATACTGGCACCAGGGATCGCCTCACCTTTTGGATCACTTATCTTACCACTAACAGATTTTTGGGCAAAAGCTACAATGGACATTAGCCAAAGTACGCCACAAATCAGAGCACCCCTAATGGGTACAAAGTAGTTTTCTTTCATACGCTTGTTTTGTTTGGTTAAAAATTAAAAATTAATTGTAAAAAACAGTATATCCTGCCGTTAATGGCAGAACATAACCGGGGAAAGAACTTAATCTTTCATACGCTTAAAAAATCAGACAAAAAACAGGGTTTTAAAACTAGTTGTGGAAAATCATCAGACACAGCAACATACAGGCGAAGAAAAATACATTCAGCCCCTGTTTTACCATGCTTAAAAATTTTATTTTTATTAAGATAATCCGGATTTATCGTGCAGTGAACGAAAAGAAATTATCTTTCATACGCTTATAAATTATAATCTAAACTCAGGCAGTATTAATACCTGAAATACAAAAGTGTTAGCTCCGAGAATTCCAAATGCTTTACGAGTAGATGCAAGGGAAATTTATCATAGGCTTATATCAGTATTAGTTAAAATTAGGTCAAATATATTATTACAAAATCAGGCTTCAGACAAAATAAAAATGCCTTAATGCAGAGTATTTTATAGGTTAAGTATGTTTTTGTTTAAAAAAATATGCGTTTAACGCATCCTCTTCCATTACGGGAGCAAATTATGTCAATTCTTTAATTTTTCCAAATTTTTCCATTTATTTTATAAATTTTAATCTAGGGCTTTTGTTTTTTAAAAAAAGCAACTCATTTATTAAAAAAAATTAAAAACCAGGCTTAAAGCAAGGCATAAAAGCAGCCGAACAAGGCTTATCTTACTACTATCTTTGTTTTTATCTTTCTACTCTCAATCAAAAGAAAATCTGTAAACTTCTCAACGGTTACAATAAACGAAGAAACTTACTTTTCCCTCAGCCTGATTATCTTACCTGATTTGTATTATTATATCTCTTTAACCTGTACTTTACCCAAACGCCTCACAATTGTAAACTAGTCTGCTTTCAATCTAATTAACCTAATCACTATAATGCCACTGGTTCCGCGAGCGTTAAGTATTGTTTTTAAAGTAAACGTTCTTTAACTTATCACCAGTTAGCTCTCTGAATACATTTTGCTCCTTTTTGCAAGAAAACAACATCAAGAGGCAAAAAAATCAACAAATTTTCCATTATCAATTTTTGAGGTGGTTAAAAAACAATAGGAGATGGCGGTCAGCCATCTCCTATATGAAGTAATCCTATTATATCTTAGATATTAATATCCAGGATTTTGTTTTAATACACTAGAACCTACAAGGTCAATCTGAGATTGTGGTATCGGGAACAAAGCTTTATTAGCTGTGTAAACTGCTCCACCTAATGCACCCGGTAAAAACTTCTGGTCATATTTCAGATAGCGGTTGATAGCTTCTACGTCTTCGTTCCAACGAACAAGGTCATAAAAACGATAACCTTCCATACCCAACTCTAATCTTCTTTCAAAACGAACAGCGGCTCTTGCATATTCTTTAGTTGGGAACGAGCTATACAAACCAATTTTGTAATTAGCGGCTGGTTGGCCGTTGATTGAAACAAAATCAGATGCATTAGTAGCGCGACCTCTTACCATATTAGTATATTCCAAAGCTTTGGCCAAAGAACCCACTTCAATTTCAGCTTCTGCAGCCATTAACAGAACGTCTGCAAATCTGATAATAGTAACGTTGTAAGCGTTGTAGGTCTGGTGTCCCCAACCACCTGTTTCTGTCAAACCTGCTGCTTTCTCTGCTTTAGTAAAGATGTACTTTTTAGGAGAGTACGGGCCACCGTTAGGTTGGTTACGAATCATGCTGAAACCAGTGTGAGGACCCCAATCAAGGAACGGAATACCTCTGCGGCCTACTGAATGGTCTAATCTTGGGTCTAACGGACCAGCATCTAATGTGAAAGGCTGATCAGATTTAATACCCATATCATTTTTAACTGCATTTGCGTCAAGATTGTAAGAGTTATCCAACAATGGTAAACCATTGGCATCAGTACGGAATGAGTTTACAAACTCGAACGACGGCTGGAAGAAACCGCAACAGGTACCAGGGTCAACACCTTGGATGAAGTTAAGCTGCAAGTCGCCGTTAGCATTATTACCGCTACCTGATTTAACAGTTGCCTGAACAGCAAAAACTGACTCTGCGTTATTATCGTTGGCAACTCTGTACAGGTCAGAATACTTTGGTAACAGCGCATACTTTTTACCACCGGTTGTTTTACCGTTAGCAATAATCAAATCAAAAAGTGCTTTTGCTTCTGCATATTTCTTTTGATACAAATACGTTTTTGCCAGGTAAGTTGCGGCAGCCCATTTATTAGCACGACCTACCGAAGAAGATGTCTCTGGCAAAGCATCATAAGCTGCTTTAAAGTCAGCCTCGATTTTTGGCCAAAGGTCTGTATCATTTTTAACTTTCTCAATTCCGTTCGCTACGCCAATGTTTTCATCTACATAAGGAACCATATTGAAGTTTCTCTTCAACTGGAAGTAAAAATGGCCTCTGATAAAACGCGCTTCAGCTGCAATTCTTGCTTTGTCAGCCTCTTTCACACTTGGCAATGCATCTTTCAACAGACTTAAAACTGCATTTGCTCTGGCTACACCATCAAAATGACTTTGGTAAACGTTACCAGCCACCTGATCAGTAGATACATACTCATATCTTTGAACCGGAATCATTTCGGTACCATCACCCGGGTCAGTTCCTTTGTTGGCATCACCGCCTCTGATACTTCCGATAAGCCAGTTTGACGGACCAGAGTGAGTTTGGCTAAGCGCACTCAGCTGTGCATAAGCTGCAATTAATGAACCCTCAAGACCAGCAGTACCGGTCAATTGGTCCTTAGAGAGTGTACCTGTAGCAGGCACATCCAGGAAGCTATCTTTACAAGCGTACATCCCTGCAAACAGGACGAAGCTGGAAATTAATATTTTAACTTTTTTCATTGTTTTAATTTAATTTGACTTAGGTTAGAATCCAACATTTAAACCAAACGTTACCTGACGAGTCATTGGGAAGTTACCCAAATCTACCCCAAAGTTAGTATCAGCAGCACCTGCCACTTGAGGGTTAAGACCGCTATATTTAGTAACCGTGAATAAGTTATTAACTGCGGCATTCACGCGAATTCTTCCTAATTTCATTTTTCTTGCAATTGCACTAGGCACATTGTAAGCAATTGAAAGGTTTTGGAATCTTAAATAAGAACCATCTTCAACATAGAAACTGCTTGATTGAGAACCAGTACTGAAACCGTCATTTTGTTCAAAACGTGGGATATCTGTATTTGGATTTTCAGGGCTCCAAGAGTTTTTAACACGCTCAGAGATAGCAGCACCAGCAAACAACGGATAGAAATCTGTAAATCTTTTAGACATATTAAAGATTTTGTTACCGATTGAAGTATAGAAGTAGGCAAGCATTTCAAAATTCTTATAAGAAAGGCTGAAGTTTAACCCACCTGTAAATTTAGGAACCGGGCTACCTAAATAGGTACGGTCGTCAGCATCAATTTTGCCGTCACCGTTCAGGTCAGCATAACGGAAACGACCAAGACCAGCACCTACTTGCGTTGGTATTGCAGCGCCAGGTGTTGCTTTTTCTAACAAAGCCTGGTTAACCTGGTCTTGCGTCTGAAACAAGCCAACAACTTTGTAACCATAGAAAGAAGATAACGAATAACCCAATTGGTTACGTATAGGGTTTACACCTCTGAAACCAGGGTTCACATCCTGAAGGTATTTAAGACCTCCACCAATTTCTGTAATTTCGTTATTAAGGAAACTACCGGTTACGTCAAATGAATAACCTAAGTCTGCACCCCATTTGCCACGTGTAATAACCTGAATATCAATACCTTTGTTTACCATTGTACCAACGTTAACTGAAGGTGCAATAGCTCCACCGACTGTTTGTGTAATTGGCAATTGATACAATAAGTCTTTAGTATCTTTTTGCCACAAATCTAAGATAACATCCAATTTGCCTTTCAGGAATGAACCATCAAAACCAATGTTTTTAGTGATACTGGTTTCCCATCTAGCATCAGGGTTACCGATTTGTGATTGTCTGAAACCACCTACTATACCAGCGTTCGTACCGTTAATGTCATAACCTGAAGTACCAACGTTTTGCTCATAAAGGTTATACTGGTTGGTAGGTAAAACGTTGTTTGAGTTACCCATTGTACCATAACCCCCTCTGATTTTCAGATCATTTACCCAAGACAAGCTCTTCATGAATGATTCGTCTGAAAGTCTCCAGGCAGCAGATACTGCAGGGAACACACCATATCTGTTATTTGAACCGAAGCGCGAAGAACCGTCGCGTCTGATAATCCCGGTAAGAATGTATTTATCTTTTAGGGAATAAACTGCTCTGCCAAAGTACGCGTTAAAATTAACGCCATTCTCTTTACCACTGTTTGCAGGGTTTCTGATATCAAGCGTAGAAATGGTAATATAGTTAGGGTCACCAGAGAAAGGCGCACGACCGTCAGCAGAAATATTCTTACCGAATCCGGTATTAAGTGCTTCCTGACCAGCCAGAACCTCTAGATTATGTATACCAAATTTCTTTTTGTACGCAATGGTATTGGTGAAAGTCCATGCTAAATTAAAGCGGGCGTTCTCGTTATAAGACCATACCACACTTTTGTTTTCAAGGGTTTCATAAATCGGACGACCATACCCCCAACCATAAGAGTTGTTGTAAGTTCCACCAATAGAAGAACGTAATGTTAAATCTTTGATAACATCTACTTCAACGTAGAAGTTACCCGCAACAATTCCATTAAAGTTTTTGTTTAACTTACCTGCCTGTTGGTTAGCTACTGGGTTTGAGCCCTGACCAAATCCAAGTGCAGTCGTACCAGCCCAACCGCCGAACTCATCGCGAACCGGAAGGATTGTTGGAGCTCTGAAAGCAGCCAGGATGTCGTTTTCATCCTGAGATGATTGCAAACCGTTGTTACCACCCTGACGGCCAAGGATTTGAAGATACGTAAGCTGGATGTTTTCACCAATTCTTACGTTTTTGAAAAGATCAAACTCAGAGTTTACACGCATGGCAATACGTTTGGCTCTCTGGCTTGGCAATATACCTTGTTGGTCTAGTAGTGATAACCCAACAAAAAAACGAGAAGCATCTCCACCACCTTCAAAGCCAAGTGAGTGTCTTTGAATTGTTCCGGTTTGGGTTAGCTCTTTATACCAGTCAGTACCTTGTTTGTTTGCTTTAATAACCTGATAGAAATCACCGATTGTTGGCCCGGTTATGTTGTATTTCAGTTTTTCAGCAGCTAAATCGATAGTACCCACAACACCGCTTCTGTCACCAACTTTCAGGTAATCAGGAATAATTGGAGTTGCTCCAGAACCATATTGAGGGTGAGACAATGGGGCTCCAGAGTTTTTTAATGCCGTCCAGGTCCAGGTTGCCTGATCCTGTGGATTCATCATTTGCTGACCTTTGCCCGGGTCTGTAAAACCAAACACACCATCATAAGTTACGTTTAGTTTTTTCGCATTTTTCTTACCTTTCTTAGTAGTGTAAATAATTACACCGTTAGCTGCTCTGGCACCGTAGAAAGAAGCTGTCGAGGCGTCTTTCAAAACTGTTGTTGTTTCGATATCTTCAGGGTTCAGATAACTTGCATCGGTACTTGGCAAACCATCTATAATTGTCAAAGGCTCGTTACCACCGAATGCACCAAAACCGCGTACGCGAATCTGGCTACCAGAACCAGGCTGGCTGGTGGTTACAACTGTTAAACCCGCTACTCTACCTTGTAACTGTTGTTCAACACTTGAACTTGGAACCGTAGTAAGGTCTTTCGTTTTTACAGTAGAGATGGCACCGGTAGACTCACGTCTTTTATCAACCGTGTATCCGGTTACAACTACTTCATCAAGACCTGATGCATCATCTTCAAGAGTAATGTTCAATGTACTCTGATTAGCTAGAGCAACCTGAACAGTTTTGTAACCAATTGAGCTGATTACCAAAGTACCACCTGCAGTTGGCACATTAATTTTAAAGTTACCTTCTGCATCTGAAATTGTACCGGTTGTTGTTCCTTTTACAGAGATACTGGCGCCTGGAATGGCTTCCCCTCTCGCATCACTTACTTTACCACTGACAGATTTTTGTGCAAATGCTACTATGGACATCATCCAGAGTAGTCCACAAATCAGAGCACCCCTTATGGGCACAAAGTAGTTTTGTTTCATAGTTTTGTTTTAGTTAAAAAAAAAGTAAAAAATAAATTGTAATTAAAGATTTTTGTTTTTCACTAAAAAAGGAAAGTATTGAATTATCCTGATAAGTGTATTTTGCACAATTATAGAAGCATGCTTTAAATTTTCCAAATTTTTCATGTTTTTTTTATAAATTAAAAAAAGCATAAAAATACTATGAAACATCCGGAACAAATAAATTTGCAGACGTCTTAAACTGTTTTTTTGATAAATCTACTACTGAGTTATGAAGCTGTGGAAATTAGAGGAGCAAAAAAAGGATGCCGAGGTCGAGGTTCATCTAAATTTTGCTTAATTTTTAAAAAACACTACCGCAATGAATCAATGTTTACTTTTTTAGTTTTACAATTGCGGATTTTAACATTTTGAACCTTAAACGATGAAGTTTTGATAGAAAATAAATGAGAACCAGATTAATCACAGATAGTTAATGTATAATATAATCCATGTAAATATTTTCGTTTTTTATTAAAGTATTATTGTATCATTTAGTTACAATATTAAAAAGTTTGAATAAGGCTTCCAAATTTTTCTAAGTAATTTTATATAATACCCTATCCAGAGCCACATTTGTTATATAAAATATTAGTATTGTTATAGTTCAACAAAGATAACAATAATACCCGGTATATGTCAATTTATCATTTTTTTTTGGCATAAAAATATCAGATTGTACCGGGCAGAAAAAAATCTTACAATTTATAGAGCAACATTTCATCTAACAGCCCCCCCCAATCAATAGGCATGGCTACTCAGATTCATTTGTTTAATCTTATGGCCGTTTTCTCAACAGCCTCCAATACTCGCATGGTATTACCACCCCAAATTTTACGTATTTGCCGGGCCGTATATCCACGTTTTAACAACTCAATTGTAACGTTTTTAATTTTGCTTACGTCTTCACAGCCCATTACATCGCTGCCTCCGTCCATATCCATCCCAATACCCACATGCTTAATACCAGCAATCTTAACTACGTGGTCAATATGGTCAACAACGGTTTTTACATTGGGTACATCGCCGGGATACTTATATTTTAACTGGCGGAGTTCGTTATTGATTCTTTTTTTGTCTTCCGGCGTAGCATCGGCTCGCATGGCTTGCATTCTGAGTGTACGGATAGAAACCGCTACTTCCTCCGAAGGCTTCTTCAGGAAATCGGCCACAAAATTAATCTGAATAACACCTCCTTTAGAAGCCATCAGTTTAATCATGTCGTCGGTCATGTTTCTTTTAACATCACTTAATGCCCGGCAAGAAGAGTGTGAAGCAAATACTGGCGCCTTACTTAAACGCATAACATCATAAAAGGCTGAATCTGAAAGATGCGACACATCAACTATAATACCCAGCCTGTTCATTTCGGCAATGCAGGCTTCTCCAAACTTACTTATGCCGTTATGCTCGGTCCCTTCGGGGTCACCTGATGAATCACTGATATCATTATTAAACGAGTGAGCAAGGGTAATGTATCTCAGGCCTAAGTCATAATACAGCTGAAGGTTTGATAACTCCTGCCCTATCGGCCAACCATTTTCCATACCAATAAAAACACCCAGTTTCCCTTTTTTATGCATGGCGTATCCTTCTCTGGCGGTAGTTACCAGCTCAGCCATGTCGGGGTATTTTTTAACCGCCTCATGAATGGCTTTAAATATCTTCAATGCCTTTTCTTTGGCTTCTGCGTTTCCTTCAGTAGTACGTTTGCCCTGCGCCATATAGACAGCAAAAAACATGGCATCCATGCCGCCCTCTTTCATACGCGGAAAATCAATCTGTGTACCGTCTTTGCTATAATCATGCTTTATGCCAATATCAAATCCCTCTATCTCCAACATGTTAATGGGCACATCGGCATGGGTATCTACTGTATAAGCGCGGGCATGGATTTTATCAGCCTTTTTCAACAGGCGTTGTTCTTTTTTACTTTGCGCAAAAAGAGCCAATGGCAGTAAAAGCAGCAGGAACAGGTGTTTCATCTGATACGATAGGTGAGCGGTTAGTTTATTGAAGTTTTCTCCCTTTCCAGATATATTCATTTTTACCCTGGGCAATCAATCCGAAAAAACTAACATAGAACGGGTAAATGAGCTGGATAACCGGGATGAGCCAAATTAGTCTTTTTTTGTTCAAAAAGCTAAGAATCAATATTAAAAATAGCAGCTCTGCCGAAAATTTAGTAAAAAGGATGATAACGGCTTTTTCTGCCGAAATTACCTGTAAAAAGTAAAGCGCCGCAGTAAGTATTATAGAAAAGTTGGACAGGAAAATAAAAACCGCCAAGGCAGTAGTTACCGGATTGTTGTAATGTCTCCATTTGCTTGCCCATCGCTTGCGCTGGTAATAAAATGATTGCAGAGACTGATGCGCCTGGGTCTCTACAATGGCTTCCTGATGTTTTAGAAACCTGACCTTGCCTGGATACGCGGCTGCTACCTTGTGCATCAGAAACTCGTCATCACCCGATGCCAGATTTTCATTACCCGAAAACCCGCCAACTTCTCTAAAAACCGATTTGAGATAGGCCAGATTTGCTCCATTGCACATATTGGGTTTGCCAATCAGCATGGCGCAGGCTCCGGAACCAATAAGACTACTGAACTCAATGGTTTGCATCTGCTGCCAGAGTTTTGCCAAAAAGCTATTGGAATCATTTATAAATGTAACAGGCGAGCTTACCAGATATGCCCCGGTCTCGGCCTGAAAACTGGCAATTACCGCCAACCAGTTTTTACCTACACGGCAATCGCCGTCTGTGGTTACTATTAATTCGCCTTTTGCCAACTGGATAGATGCATCAATGGCTCTTTTCTTGGGTGATGTATTGTTGATTTTGGCAGGTAACTGATTTATTAACAACCTCATGGAGGTTTGTCTCTGAAAATCTTTAACAAGCGTAAGGGTACCATCCGTTGAGTCGTCATCTGCCACTATAACTTCAAACTTATCAAATGGATAACTCTGAATTTCCAGATTTTGCAACAAACGGATTATATTAGCGGCTTCATTACGCACCGGGATAATGACAGATATAGCCAAAGGCTCTTTGTCGCCAGCCTGTATTTTGTAAGGTTTGCTTGATAACCATATCAAAATAAGCCCGATATTCATCAGGAAGTAAACAGAGGTAACTATAATGAGACTAGTGGCTAACACAGATTAAAGAAATTAAAGATAAACTCAACTGACAGACTCCGATGTGGGTTTGGTTGATAACCTCAAGGACAATATAAACAGACTACCGACAATAACCGGCACCAAAACATTAATAAACCAGATAGTAAAGGTGGCTGTGGTTATTAATGATATTTGTACACCGAAGTACCCGAAATAATACATTGATGTAACTGCCCGAACGCTCAGATCACCCAGAAAATTGAAAGCAGCGCCTAATGTTTTTGTCAGGAAGATTACCCCGATACCTGCCAGCAACACCGGAACCGCCAATTTGATTTGAAACAACTGAAATAGTAGCAGAAACTGTAAGGCAAAAATGATGTATCGCCCGGTAGCTATCAGAAAAACATCTCTTATTTCGGTCATACCATATTCCTTTACTATTATCAGGTATCTGGATACATACTTACTGAAACCCATTTTAGATGCTGAAAAATCAAGCCTCTGCAAATTGAAGGCTATCCATATACCTATTATTAACAAAATACCCAAAAAGACTAGCACACTTACATGCAATGGAAAAGGCTCAGGATTGGCCACCAACACAAAATAAAGATAACTGATAAACCCAAATAACAGAGAGACATACAACTGTAAACCATTACCGAGTAATATGGCACCAACACCTGCGCTGCGCTTCTTTGTTTTCAACATGGCTATTTTTCCGGCGTAGTCTCCAATCATTAAGGGGGTAAAGTTACCTAATGCCAGACCAGCCAGCACACCCCGGTATGCCTCCCCAAAGCTGATTTTTTCTACCTTTGCGGCCAGCCGCTGCCATTTCCAGGCCTCAAAGGCCCAGTTGACAGGTATCAAAGCTACAATAGCTACCATTGATGTATTTACCGGAAGTTGGCTGAGGTATTGAAGCATTTGGTTGATATTGCCTCCTTTCTCTTTTAATAGCAGATAAACCAAACACAACACTACTGCAAACAGGACATTTTTTAACATCCATAACCAGAAACCAGGCTTAAAGTCTAAGATTTTTGAGTTATTTTGCATGTATGAATAAAGAGAAAATAATATTAGGCGTAGACCCCGGAACCAGAATTATGGGCTATGGAATTATTGCCGTACAAGGTAGCGCCATTACCCTGCTGCAATATGGTGTTTTAAAACTCGACAAATATAGTACACATGAACTGAAGTTAAAGAAGATTTATGAAAGAATGACGCAACTGATTGAAGAATTTCTGCCCGATGAAATGGCCATTGAAGCGCCTTTCTACGGAGTAAATGTGCAATCGATGTTGAAATTGGGGAGAGCGCAGGGGGTAGCCATAGCTGCAGCACTGAACCGCGATGTACCTATTGTAGAGTACCTGCCTAAAAAAGTGAAGCAATCTGTAACCGGCAATGGTAACGCCAGCAAAGAGCAGGTAGCTTACATGCTTGAGCAAACACTGAAAATGAAACTGGAAACCGAATTTTATGACGCCACCGATGCTATTGGTGTGGCCATTTGCCATTACATGCACGCCAAAACCAAAGCACTTACGGGTAACTCATCAAAAAAGAAAGGCTGGGCAGCCTTTGCCAGTGAAAACCCCGACAGGGTTAAATGAGTTAATCGTGAATTAGCGAATGGTGAATTAGTGAATCGTGAATTAGCGAAGTTTTTTTAATCACACCTAAGTATCTCAGTAAATTATTAATAGATAGTTTCTATAAAAAGCGAAGGGTTTGCAGCATCTGCAAACCCTTTGTCTTTATAGTACCCCTTTGGTACTTGGCAGGCTGTCGAGGTCTTTCAGGTCTCGTTTAACAGCCATTTTAATAGCTTTGGCAAATGCCTTGAATATGGCCTCTATTTTATGGTGTTCGTTTTGCCCCTCGCATTTTATATTCAGATTACATTTTGAGGTATCAGAAAACGACTTGAAGAAATGGTAGAACATTTCGGTGGGCATCTCTCCTACTTTTTCGCGTTTAAACTCTGCTTCCCACACTATCCACGGTCTGCCTGAAAAATCAATGGCTACCTGTGCCAAGGCATCATCCATTGGTAAAAGGAATCCGTAGCGAGAAATCCCCTTTTTATCGCCAAGCGCTTTCAGATACGCCTCTCCCAAAGCCAATGCCGTATCTTCAATGGTATGGTGTTCGTCTATGTGTAAATCACCCTCTACAAAAACAGATAAGTCGGCGCCTGAATGCTTAGCCAGTTGGTCGAGCATGTGGTCATAAAAACCAAGCCCGGTATGTATATCAGATTTCCCTTTACCATCCAGATTCAGCTCAATTTTAATCTTTGTTTCTTTGGTATTGCGCTCAATTGAGACCTTACGGGGTGGTAATTTCAGAAACTCATAGATGGCATCCCAATCGGTGGTAACAAGTGCTGTGGCCCTCTCCTGTTCTGGTGTTAATGTAGGGTTTTCTCCAATAAAAATAGCTTTGGCTCCCAGGTTAACCGCCAGTTGCACATCTGTCAGCCTGTCGCCTATTACATAAGAATTGGCCAGGTCATAATCACCGTTCATATATTCGGTAAGCAGGCCTGTACCTGGTTTGCGCGTAGGCAGGTTGTCTTCAGGGAAACTACGGTCTATATGAACAGCTTCAAAATACACGTTTTCATTTTCAAGGGCCTGCATCATTTTATTATGCGCCGGCCAGAACGTATCCTCAGGAAAAGAGGCTGTTCCCAATCCATCCTGATTGGTAACCATCACTAATTTGTAATCGGTTTCTTCAGCTATTTTTCTAAGGTTGGAAAGAGTCTTGGGAAGGAAGAATAATTTTTCAAGAGAATCTATCTGAAAATCTGTCTTGGGCTCATCAATAATGGTACCGTCGCGGTCTATGAAAAGAATTTTCTGCATGCTTTTAAGATAACGTAAAATTTTGCGCAATTTAGGCAGGTTTTTCGAATTGTATAGCTTCTTGATCGGGAAACTACATATTGTGTTTAGTTCTTTATCTCTATACCAATCTCTGCCCCTACAACCAAAGGCTCAAAGCTGAACATCTTTAATTCCTGCTCAAGGCATTTGAGCGAAATTTCATAATAACTGCCTAAAAACTTAACCGATAAAACAGTGGCTTTAAGCGGAGACAATGGGGCTAATCTGATTTGTTCCGGACGTACAAACTGATGTTTGATACCCGCCTTTGCCACCCAATCTTCATTAACTATGTTTACTTCTCCGGTTATTTCAGCCACATATCTGTTTGCCGGGTGCTGGTATACCGTTTGGGGGTTATCCAGTTGCAGAATTTTTCCCTTGCGCATAATTGCCAGTCGGTCGGCCATACCGTAAGCATCGCTCACGTCATGTGTAACAAAAATACAGCTCACTTCCTCAGCCTTTATCAGGCGCAGAATCTCGGTTTTCAGTCTGCGTTTATTAACGGCATCCAGGTGGCTGAAAGGTTCATCAAGCAGCAGCAACTTTGGCTGCTCTGCAATGGCTTTGGCAATTACGGCTCTTTGCTGCTCGCCGCCGGATACTTCGCGCGGCAAATGAGTCTGCACTTTATCAAGCCCGCTTAGTTTTAGTAATTTATCTACTCGTTTATTCCTGTAGTTTTCTTCATAGTAGCGAAGTTCATACGCAATGTTTTCTCTAATTGAAATATTAGGAAAAAGGCCGTAGTCCTGCCGTACCAGTTTAATATCAGGGTGCCCGGCAATTAGTTTGCGCGATGGAGGCGTGATACGGTTACCCTCCAGAAGCAGTTCACCTTCGTCGGGTTCCTGTAATGCGCCAATCAGGTGTAGCAGGGTTGTTTTACCCGAGCCGCTCTCGCCCAGAATCGCCAGAATCTCTCCTTTCTTTAATGCAAAGGAAATGTTGTTAATTGCCTTTTTGTCGTCAAAAGATCTGGACAAATTCTGTATTTTAAGCAGGGGCATGGGTTTTTTATTACAAAACTATGTCTTTTTTCTGTTTTTTGTTGTGCAACGGCATTCACTTTCCTAATATTGTTGATAAATTATGAACCACCTAAAAAATACCGCAAGCTCAACCGTTGAGATGTTAGAACTTTACAAGCAGCAAACGAAATGTCTGGTTGCCCTCGATTCAATTATTTTTGGCTTTGATGGCGAAGAATTAAAATTATTATTGGTAAAACGTGGGGTGCAGACCGATAAAGACACGTGGTCGCTGATGGGTGGGTGGCTTAATCCTTCTGAAAGCCTCGACCAGGCTGCCAACCGCATTTTGTTTGAACTGACAGGACTAACTGGTGTGTTTCTGGAGCAACTGGGTGCTTTCGGTGATCCAAACCGTGACCCTGTGGAAAGAACAGTGGCCGTGGCTTATTATGCCTTAGTGAATGTGATGGATTATGAAACGAAAATTTCAGACACCTACCAAGCGCAGTGGTTTTCGATGCATGACCTGCCCGAATTGTTGTTTGACCACTCGACCATGATAAAAATGGCCATTGAGCGCCTGCGATACAAGGCGGCGTTTCACCCGATTGGTTTTGAGTTAATGCCTGAGACCTTCACAATTCCGCAGATACAGAATCTTTATGAAGCCATTTATGGCAGTAATTTCGATAAACGTAATTTCAGCAGAAAAATACTCTCAACAGGTTTACTAATCAAACTGAAAGAAAAACAGAAAGGTTTCTCTAAAAAAGGCGCATTTCTTTACAAACTCGATACAGAAAAGTACCGGTCACATTCTGACTCCTTCCTTAATTTTGTTCCTAATCCGGATGGGATGTTGTAAGCCTTCTTAATATTTACGATTGTACGGCCTTGAATCCTCTTACCCCAATTAGAGGAATGGCATCTCTATGTTTATACTTTCCATTCCCTCTTCTCTCCCACCAATCACCAATAATCAATAAAATTCTAGTTCTATTTTTAAATTATTCCCTCAAAAGGAAAAAAGTACAATATCTATAGAAATCTGTGCATTGGCTGGCCTGCAAATTCAGCCGAACTTTGTGCTATCAAATTAAAGCAGTAAATCATCTAAAATACAAACAAAATGAATCGTTCAGCAAAAGCCATCTGGAATGGCACAATCAAAGAAGGCAAAGGTACACTAACCTCACAAAGTCAGACATTGAATAAAACTCCTTACTCTTTTGTATCGAGGTTCGAGAACCAGCCAGGCACTAATCCTGAAGAACTAATGGCCGCCGCTCATGCCGGATGCTTTACCATGAAATTAAGTGCCGACCTCACAACCGCAGGCTTTACACCTCAAGAGTTAAGCACCGAAGCCGTGGTTTCTTTAAATAATGGTGTTATCACCCGTTCAGCCCTTACGGTTCATGCCATTGTGCCGGGTATTACGCAGGAACAATTTATTGAAATTGCCTTTGCATCAAAAGAAACCTGCCCCGTGAGCAAGGCTTATAATCTGGAGATTACGCTTGAAGCCTATCTCAATTAATCAGTATTAAACTTTTATGACAATCAGAAACTATATTAACACAATTAAGAAAATGAAAACCACATCTTTAATCATTGCACTTTTAGCCGGTCTGGCATTTAGAAGTTCTGTCAACGCTCAGGTTACCCACAAGCCTGCATCAGCCGGCAGACAAGAATACATTGAGGTTGAAAAAAACGTAAAACTGCATATTACCGACCTCGGAGATGGTCAGCCCATTGTGCTGATACACGGCTGGCCTTTAAGCGACGCCATGTATGAATACCAGTATCAATATCTGGTTCAAAAAGGTTTCAGAGTTATTGGTATCACCCTGAGGGGCTTCGGGAAATCAGACAAACCTTATGGCAGATATGATTTCGATGTTTTCTCTGATGACATTAAGGTTGTGCTTGAAAAACTGAAAATAAATAATGCAGTTTTAGGTGGCTTTTCATTAGGCGGAACCGTAGTAACACATTATGTGGCTAAGTACAATGCGGCTCATGTTTCTAAACTGGCATTGTTCGGAACAGCATCTCCTTCATGGAAACAACGAGCCGATTATCCGTATGGCGTTTCGGATGAAGCCGCAGCGGCGTTGATACATTTGAGCAGATCTAACCGCCCGCAATTGCTAGAAAACTTCGGTAAAGGGTTTGCTGCCACTGAAGACGGCATCTCGAAAGGTCTGGCCAACTGGCTTGGCGGCATCAATCTGGAGGCTTCGCCGTATGCCGCTACCCAATCGATAATTGCCCTCCGTGATACCGACCTTCGCCCACAATTGGCTAATATAACCATACCTGTTGCTATTTTTCACGGTGTAAAAGACAAACTGAATGATTTCTCTCTGGCAGAACAAACTCGTAAAGGAATAAAGAACGCTTACATTGTCAGATTTGAAAACAGCGGCCATGCCCTTTTCATTGAGGAGCTGGACAAATTCAACACTGAACTGGAAAAATTTGCCAGACAATAACACTGCTATCAAATAAGCAGAGGTTTACATGGCCTCTGCTTATTTAATTACTACATTTAAAGTTTCATTTAGTAATAGTTCGTATGCAGTAGAGCATCAACTTAACCGTTTTCTTTTTTAAATCAGAGCATATATGTTAAAGCAAAGTCTGTTTGAAGCAAGTCTTAAAAAACTGGGGCTTTTAAACGTCAACAACGAGAGCAGTAAGGTTATCAATAATGGCGCGTACAAAGCCTATATCAAGATTCTGTATCTACCGGCGGGTTACCAGCTAACGGTAGACTTTAACGTTTACACTACCACGCAAAATAGCCTTTTCTTTGTAGCGCCTAATCAGTTTTTACATATTGGAACTGTAGGACAGGAAGAAGGGTACATGATTTTTTATAACCGAGATTTTTATTGTATTCAAATTCATGATGCCGAAGTAGCTTGCGACGGGCTGCTGTTCAACAACATCAACAAAATGCCGATGGTTAGGGTGGCAGAAGAAGAAATTATGGCTATTGACCCTCTTTTTAATTCTATTGATGAAGAATTCGGTCTGAACGATACATCGCAGGAAGAAATGATTCGTACCTATCTGAAACAATTGCTCATTAAATCGACCCGGATATGGAAGAAACAACACCTGGGGCAGGAACTATTGCAAAGTAACAACGAGCTTGATTTTTTCCGCCGCTTTAGTGTGCTGGTTGATGCCTATTACAAAGAAAAACACAGTGTTGCCGACTATGCCGATTTGCTGAGCATGGCTGCCAAGACCATCACCAATAAATTTAAGCGCCTTAACCTGCCTCAGCCTAATGAGGTTATCAAAGACCGTATTATGCTGGAAGCCAAGCGATTACTGATTCATACCTCTATGACCGCCAAAGAAATTGCCTACCAGCTTGGGTATGAAGACCCAGCTTATTTCAGCAGGCAATTCTTACAAAAAACAGGCGAAAGCCCTTCTAATTTTAAGAAAAAATACCTGATGGGTATAGAGGCATAGTAGAATGCTCGTCCGGATACAAACTCAACTTGCAGCCGCAGCAGACCTTCTGCGGTAAACGAAGTTCACAAAGGTGCTTAATAGCACCAAAAGTCCCATTTTTTCATTATCATGCACATTGGCTGTAATGGTTCCCTCATCAGTCCAGAAATATTTGGTTTGTTCAAAATCCACTACATCTCTGTTTGTATCGTCTAAGCTCCACTTCGTACTCCAGAAATTTTTAGACTGCATTACAAATTTTTCACCATTTATTAATGTTATCTCTGCTTTTTGCTTCCAGTTAGAAAATACCACTTCACCAATCAATTGCTGGTTATCATCACGATAAATTTCATAATCAGAGTTCCAGAAGCTCTTCTTTTTGAAGAGGTACTTTTTATCTTTAAAAACCCCGGCCACATCGGTCTTAAAATTGCCAAATTGTACAAAGCCTACCTCTGTTTCTCTTTCAAGAATTCCAATTTTATTATCCAGTGCCTTTTTTATGTAGTTGAACGTGTTTCTCATCTTATCTCTGTATTTATAAGGTAAAAATATACTTTAACCTGACAAAATCTATTAAATTTATAAAGACGGACTACCCTATGGATAACAGGTCTTTTTGAAGGATATGGTTAATCTTCCATCACGGGTATATCTGCCTCTTTTATCAGGCTTATGTCGGCAATTTCAACACCCTCTTTTACAAGCCTGTTGGCTTGCTTTTCATAGGTTTTTTCAAAGACATTCCGGGCCAGGCGGCCATTTCCAAACGAGGCATCGCGGCCTTCATACAGCTTCTTGAAAAGCTTGTAAGCTTTTTTTCTGGCGGCCTCTTCAACGGTCAACTGCACTTTCTGTGCCTGTATCAGAAATATCTCTAAAATCTCTTCTGGCGTGTAGTCTTTAAAGCCGATGTACTTATTGAATCTTGAATGCAGCCCGGGATTTGAATTAATAAATTCGGTCATTTTCTCTTCATATCCGGCTACAATTACAACAAAGTCGTGGCGATGGTCTTCCATAAACTTCACAATGGTGTTTACCGCCTCGGGGCCATAGGTATCGTCGGTATTCAAAGCGTAAGCCTCATCAATAAACAAAATACCACCTTTCGATTTCTGGCAAACCTCCATTGTTTTCAGCGATGTCTGCCCTGTATATCCAGCCACTAATCCGCTACGGTCGGTTTCATACAAATGCCCTTTGCTTAAAACGCCCAAAGCCTTGAAAATTCTGGCCAGTAAACGGGCAATGGTGGTTTTACCCGTGCCGGGGTTGCCATGAAAAACCATGTGTAACGAGCGCTCAGGCACTTTTATACCCTGTTCATTTCTTATTTTTTCAACCTTCAGCACATTCACAAGGCTGCTAACTTCATCTTTTACATCCTGCAAGCCAATCAGTGCATTCAGTTCTGCCAGCAATTCGTCCAGAGTTTTTTCGGGTTCGGCAGGCTGGCTGTGAGCAATAGGCTCCTCAGCCGTTTTATCAGACTGACTCACCCGCACATCCGGATTAATCATTTTAGTGATACCATCCAGCCCTTTTAAAAGCACATGGAAAGGATTACTTCCTTGCACCTGTTGTGGTTGCTCCGGATAATCCTGCTGCTCTTCGCTAGCCTTTGAGTAAATATCACGCTCACGGTAAATCTGTGGTTCTTTGCCATCCAACCTGTCTTTCACCACCTTATAAAAAGCTGCTATATATTCTTCAATGGTGTTATCAATCCTTATTTTTCTGGTTTCGGTTCCAAACACCACCGAGTCGGGTGTGGGGCAACGCACGGTAACAGTGTTATCGTAAGGAAATTCTATAACTTCCACATCACCTTGTGTGTCGCTGTCAACCAGCAAAATTCTTTGCGTGGTAGCCAGTAACAGGGCATGGCGGTTGTTCCAGTATCCATGTACGGAGGCATCTACATACTCATCTTCTCTGATAATCTCCGGCAGTGCCTTCAATTCATTGCGGAGCATGAGAATAGCAAAAGGGTTTAAATCTATTTGTCGCTTGATTTGTCCGTAGGTCGGCATTTCATTCAGATAATTTGTTGGTCTAAATTACGCCTATAATTTAGTTTAAAACAAAAGAATAAATGATGAGCAGCACGAAAAGCAGGAATAGGCACTGAATTTACCTGATAGAAAAAGAGGTAAAAAACACAAGAGGCATGCCTGGTTACAGACTTGCCTCTGATTGATTATATTTTTAGAATCGCTATTATCAGGCTTTCGGATACACCCAGCCATTTCTATACTGGCGGCTCAGATACTTGTTGGCAGCCGTGTCGTTAGTGAATACCTCTTTGCGGGCATCCCATTCAAGGCTTTTACCTGCCTTCAAAGCCGCCATACCCAATAAGCTAATGTTGGTAGCTCTGTGGCCTTTCAGAATATCAGCAAATGGCAGCTCTTTACTTTTAATTGACTTTAACAAATCGGCAAAAACCAGGTCTATGTTCTGTTGGTCAGGCATATTCAGCACCGGATTCTGATGAATCACCTCTTTTCGGGTATCACGCGGATAAAACGTCCAGCCGCTCATCCATCCCATGTGAAAGGTACCTTCGGTTCCATGAAAATACACACCCACATTTTCACTTTTTGAGGTCGGCCTTCCGTTCAAAGTGCTGTGCTCCCAGGTGCAGGTAAAGTCCTCAAAATCATACACTACTATCTGGCTTTCAGGGGCATTGTTATTGTTTGTATTGAACTTATCTGTGGCTATTGAAAACACTTTCTTCGGGCCAATTTCGTCTGTCCACCACAATATCTGGTCAAACCAGTGTGGGCCCCAGTCGCCTACGGTGCCGTTGGCAAACTCAACGTGGTTTCGCCAGCTGCGCGGATGTATGGCCGGATTATACGGCACCAGAGGTGCCGGGCCACACCACATGTTCCAGTCAATACCGGCTGGGGTTGGCTCGTCAGGTATCATTTTACCCTGGCCAAAGCCATAGGTTACAAAAGCACGCACTTCTTTTATTTTACCTACCTTACCCGACTTCAGAAACTCTTGCCCGCTCACGTTATGTGGCGAATACCGGCGGTGAAACCCTGTAATGCAGATTCTCTGTGTATCGCGGGCAGTTTTTACAATGGCCTTACCCTCATTGATGGTATGCCCGATAGGTTTTTCCAGATACACGTGCGCACCGGCTTTCATGGCATCAATGGCTATCAGCGCATGCCAGTGGTCGGGTGTGGCATTTATTACAATTTCAGGTTTCTCTTTTTGCAAAAGTTCCTGATAGTTTTTGTAAATCTTAGGTTGGTCGTTGGTCAGTTTCCCTATTTCACCCAGGCATTGCTTAATTTGTTTGTCGTCTACGTCACAAATGGCTACAATCTGGCATTCGCCTGATTTGATAGCCTCTCTAACGATGTTGGTTCCCCACCATCCTGAGCCAATCAAAGCCGTTTTATATCTGGCCTGTGAGGCATAAGTTATAAACGGACGGGAGACAAGCGCCCCCGTTGCCAATGCAGAAGTGCGAATAAAGTCTTTACGATTCATCATTTAATTAAGTGTTTTGAATAGAATTTCAGAAAATTAAGTTTTATCGCTTTATCTTGCAAAACAATTTATAAAAGATTGCACAATGCCTACGAAACCTCAGCTCAAAACCGAAATCCTCGCCGGTGTTTCTACTTTTCTGGCAACTATGTATATCATTGTGGTAAACCCGGCTATTTTGAGCCAGGCCGGTATGCCGTTTAACGGTGTGCTTACTGCCACGGTTCTGCTCTCGTTTTTCTGTAGCCTGATGATGGGTATCTATGCCCGAAACCCCATTGTGGTAGCGCCCGGAATGGGCATGAATGCCTTTTTTACCTTTACAGCTGTAAAAGGCATGGGTATTTCGTATCAGGTGGCACTGGGGGCGGTTTTCTGGGCAGGTGTACTGTTTTTGTTTTTATCAGTTTTCAATATCAGGTCTCAAATTGTAAAGGCTATTCCCAAACCTTTGCGCTATGCCATTTCGGCAGGTATAGGGCTGTTTATTACCCTTATTGGCTTTGCCAATGCCAAATTTATTGTACCCAATCCGGCCACCATCATTGGCATCACTAACCTGCACAACCCTATCATTATCACTTTTCTGACAGGCCTTGCCATAACCATGGTTTTACTGGTAAAGCGTGTGCAGGGTGGCATTATTATGGGTATTCTTGCTACCACCCTGCTGGCCATACCTGTAGGCCGTTGGTGGGGCGATGCCTCAGCCATTAATTTCGGGCAGGCGACACTGGTAACCTGGCAGGGGGTATTTGCTGCGCCTGATTTCAGTTTATTATTTCAGCTAGACATAATTAATTCACTGAAAATAAGCCTCATACCGGTCATATTTGCTTTTGTTTTCACCGATTTGTTCGATAGCCTCTCTACCTTTGTAGGAGTAGCCGAAGCTGCTGATTTATACGACGCAGATGGAGAACCCCGCAATATTAAACAATCATTATTAACAGATGCAGTGGCTACCACACTGGGTGGGCTACTAGGCACAAGCCCGGGTACGGCTTATATTGAATCTGCCGTGGGTATCAGCCAGGGAGGGCGCACGGGTATAACCGCCATAACTGCCGGCATACTGTTTTTGCCCTTCATGTTTTTGTCTCCTCTGCTTAGCATCATTCCGGCCATTGCTACGGCTCCTGCGCTGATAATAGTCGGTGTTTTAATGATAAAACCCATTATTAAAATAAACTGGGATAAACTTGATGATGCTATTCCTGCCTTTCTGGCTATGGTACTGATTCCTTTCACATACTCTATTACGCAGGGAATCATCTGGGGGTTTCTGTCATGGACCATCATTAAGCTGATTACCGGGAAGTCGAAGGAGGTTTCGTATACATTAATAATAATAGATATTTTCGCACTTTGGGCCTTGTATCTGGGTCATTAATACCGCATAAAATGAAAAAGAGTTCTGTTTATTTACTATTGCTTACTGCTTTTCTCAGCATTTGTGCCCCTCAGTTGGCGGTAGCGCAGAAAATTGCCATTCTGGGCGCCATGCCTGAGGAGATTCAATTGCTGGAATCGCAATTGACGCGGGTTCGTACAAAGAATATACTCGGCTTTCAGTTTAAAACCGGAAAACTAAACGGCAAAAAGGTAATTCTTACCGAAACAGGCATCGGAAAAGTAAATGCAGCCGTTGTTACTACTTTGATAATCAGAGAGTTTCGTCCGCAATCAATTATTTTTACGGGTATTGCCGGGGGGATTAGCGAAAACCTTAATCAGGGCGACATTGTCATTGGCAATCGTCTGACTTACCATGATTACGGCCGGTTAACCAATGAAGGCTTAAGCACCAATGCCACACGCAACCCGATAACCAAGCAGTTGAACCCGGTCTATTTTTCCTCTGACTCGTTATTGGTTTCTAAAGCCATACAGGCATCGGGGAATATTCGCTTACTTAAAATCTCAACAGATAGCCCACAACCAATGGTATCGGTGGGAACTATTGTAACGGGAGACACCTTTGTAACATCAAGCACGGCAGTAAGCCTTTTTAAGAAAACCTTACAGGCCGATGCTACTGAAATGGAAGGTGCTGCAGTAGCACAGGTTTGTTATCAGCAGAATATCCCGTTTCTGATTATCAGAAGCATCAGTGATAAAGCCAATGAAAAAGCATCGGTAGACTTTCAGACTTTTAAAAAAATTGCCTCCGACAACTCGGCAACCCTGGTAAAGGAGATATTAAAAAATTTATAAATATTACATGACCTACGATTTCGACGAATTAATTGACCGCACACAAACAGACAGCGCCAAGTGGAAAAAATATGCGGGAAAAGACATTATACCTCTATGGGTGGCAGATATGGACTTCAAGGCGTCGCCGGCCATATTACAAGCGCTTGATAAAGTAACCAGAGAAGGAGTAATTGGCTATTGGCAGATACCAGACGAGCTGGTGGAGGTAACTCTGAAACGACTGGAAGAACGGCACAACTGGAAAGTGCCTAAAGAATGGCTGGTATGGCTGCCCGGAATGGTACCCGGCCTGACACTCACCTGCATGAGCGTAGGTAATGACGACGACGAGGTTATAACCACTGTACCCGTTTACGGGCCATTCATGAAAGCGCCCGTTGCTGCCCGTAAAAAACTGGTAAAAGTACCCTTGAAAGAAGAAAATAACCGATGGACGTTTGATTTTGAAGCCATAAAGGCTGCCATTACTCCGCGCACCCGGATATTTATGTTGTGTAATCCTTATAACCCGGGCGGTACGGTTTTTTCTAAAGAAGAACTGCAAACACTGGCAGATATTTGCGTAGCGAACAATATAGTGATTTGCGCAGATGAAATTCATTGCGATCTGATACTGGACGAAACCAAAAGGCATATTTCTATTGCCACGCTTAGTCCGGAAATTGCAAAGAACACAGTTACCTTACTGGCTCCCAGCAAAACCTTCAATATTGCAGGTCTAGGCTGCTCTTTTGCGGTTATTCCTGACGATAAATTACGAGCCAGATATGCTGATTTAAGATATATTCTTGAACCTATGGTGTCTGCTTATGGCTATGAAGCTGCACTGGCAGCATACCGCGACAGCGCCGACTGGCACCAGCAATTGCTGGCTTATCTGCGCAAAAATTATGCGTATATTCTGAAAGAAATGAATGCCTTCAAGGGCTTTAAAATGCTGCCTTTAGAGGCCACTTATCTGGCCTGGATAGATGTACGCGAGAGCGGAATTGAAAATCTGGCTCAAAAACTGGAAGATGTCGGGGTTGGTATTTCGGAAGGTGAATTCTTTTTTGACGGCAAAGGTTTCATCCGTCTTAATTTCGGCACACAAATGAGCCGGCTGGTAGAGGCTGTAGAACGAATGAAGCGAGTTCTGGAAAGAAAATAGGCAATCTGCCTGACAATTGAACTGGTAAGGCAGGCAGCTATTAAACTGATGTTGAAGATAGTTTTCTCTAGCCAAACACTATGTGGCTTGCAAGAAAACTATCTTCTTTTGTTAAAAACAATGCCTTGTTATTTACTCAGCAAACAGTTTTATAAATTCGGGATACCACTTATCAATCTTTTCTTTCGGATACGCCTGACGGATTTTAAGAAGATTTTCCGAGAATAATTTCATTTTTGTAAAACCCCTTTCAGTCATTATTGAAATAATATCTTTGTTAACCTTTTCAAAGGTGGCTTGGTCATACTGGTCTTTGCAATAAAGCACATAAACACCATAAGTCATATATTCATTAAAAACACTAACAGGCTTAGGATAAGCAAATATTCCTTCCACTTTTTCATCTACCCAGGTTTTTCGGTCTGCAAAAATTTTATTGATAAGTTCTTTGTTAGCCTCTGTCGGGGCATGAACGTAATTATGGTCAATTTCAGTAAACATGACCCTGGTGTTCAGCAACTCGTTTTCAAGAGGTGTAAGATTCGGATAATTATCAACAGGTGGTAGATTCATGTGAATCAACGAAAAATTATTGTTGTCAAATTGTCCCGTATAATTCAATCCGTTTATTAACGGAGAGCACAATATAATGTAACTGTCTTTTTTTGTTTCAAAATTATTTTCTAACCATTTCCATTGTCTTCCGAGATTAGCATTTTTTTCATAGTCAGAAATAATTCCTGCATAAAATGGCTGATGATTAGAATAGAATTTTCTGAATTTAGATTTTTTTGCAAAATCTTCTATATCCTTTCTATACCTGGTAATCGGATTTTCATCAATTTTCATATTGGCCACGCCGGTAGCCGGAAAAATGAAAACGTCACTTTTTACAAGTTTATTCCCTTTGAAATTATATGAAATTGCGTTTCCAGTAAGAAAAATATAATTGAAGATAGAGGAGACCATTAATGAATCAAAAGTCTTGATAATTTTTTCATTTTCGTATGGCTTAAAATAAGAACGTAGGTCCTGATAATACTGCCCTTTCTGCTGAACCATATCATCGTTTTCTTTGCCGGTATTGGTAATGGCAACCATGATATTAATCAACTCTTTTACTTCGTTGATTTCAATTTTATATTTCCCCTGATTTTCTTTTTTGAATTTCTCTGAAAAATTTACTTTATCCTGCGCAAATGAAGTGAACGAAATGACAATCAGTAAGATTGAAAAAAGATTTTTTCTCATAATTGAGTAGAATTATATTGTTGATGAATGTGAGTGGATTAAACTAAATTGCACTCAGTGTAAATCGATTTCGTTTTAATCAGAAGTTCCTATGCAATTTTTTCAGGGGCGAAATTACAAAAAAAGATAAAGTACACAACATAGATTGCCCTTTTGAGCACTATTGCAGGTGTTGTTCTGCTACCCACGCGCGTTGGTATTATTAAAATTTATCAGCTGTAAATTACCGTATTTCTTTTCTTATCAGTTGATTAGCCTTTCTTAAATCAGCTTCGCGTTTTCAGGGTACAACCTTATATTTTTGTTACTAATGCCAATAGTATCTTTAAAGTCAAGTATAAAATTACCCGTAGTACATTTGTACAGACATGCTTCAATTATCCCGATTTTCACCAACAAAAGCAATGAAAAGGGTTATTGGCACATAAAAGAAATTGTTCTTCCAGATAGCAAACACAGAACGTTATAATGGAATTTCTGATGTACTACGGGTTGAAAAAATAAATTCAGAAGCACTATAAATGGCCCTCTGCTAAATTAATAACCTATTTTTCGGGTGTAAACTGTATTATTTCAGCCATTGCATTTCTTGCCAATGTCCAATACTCAGTTTCATCTATACCTATCAAATCAAGCCCTTTGTGCAGGTAAACCACAGCATTTTTTGTGTCTCCTAAATTTTTATAACACAACCCCATTTTCACGTAAGCAATGTTTCTATTAGCCTTGCACTCATTAGCTTTTCTTTCAAATTGTACGATAGACTTTATTTTAAAAATCGAAAATCTATTTTTTTCATCATAACTGGCAGAATAGTACGGCTCAACACATTGTGATAGCAAATTTGCAAGCCAATTTACATTTTTAGAGTAAGCCTCATAAGCAGTGACTGCTTCCTTCCACGATTGTGCCTCATATAAAGCATCTGCTTTCTTTTTCATTGCATCTACACTAGCAATGGTAGGCACACCATACTTTTCTATCATCTCCAATTGCCTTGATATATCCATAGGGTCAACCTTAACTTTAGGTTCTTCTTTAGTCTGAGCAAATACTGTTGCGCATAGGCACATCAAAAACACAATAATCAGAGTCCTTTTCATTTTACATTAAAGTTTAAAATTGTATTAAGAGTTAGTTTTGTTTACCAGAAAGGTTTTGCAACTGCCCCGCCAAGATAAAGAATTTAAACACTCTTTTGAAAAATATGTTGTGATGATATCTTTAATAAATTGTAGTTGTTTGGCAGCTTAACTTCCTGTTTTAAATTTGGCCTTTAATTGCATTACTTTTATTTATTCTGAAGTTTGAGATGACTATCATCAGCCACAAAACTCAGAGAAAATAATCATAAAACCGGTAATCTTATTCTGATTAAATCAATCCCAAGTCCGCATGCACGAAATTGAACCCTTTTATAACTGGCAGAGATATTACCTGTCGGAAGACGACGAAAATTCACCCTTTTATGGCCGCACGTATGGTATTGAATACGAGGATACCATATATGGTTATTATATTGACCCTAACTGGGACTCTATTGGCTCAGAAACACTGTATTGTAAAATTCTGATGGCAGATTATGAACATCATTATGCCATTATTGAAGTATTCGGCGAATGGAACGACACACTTCATAATGATGTCATGTTTCTGAAAAGAACCGTAGTAGACCATCTTACTAAGAAAGGTATTAATCAATATATTCTGATTGGTGAAAACCTGTTACAATTTCATGGTGGAGATGAAGACTACTACGAAGAATGGTTTGAAGACGTAGAAGATGGCTGGATAGCCGCCGTTAATTTCAGGGATTTTATTCTTGACGAGTTCAGACGTTACCATCTTGACTCTTACATCAATTTCGGCGGAACATTACAGGTCGGTAACTGGCGGACTCTAAAGCCCCACCAGTTTTATGATTTAATAAAGGGTTTGATTATGCGGAGGTTGGCGTAAAAGAAAAAGGATGGAATTTTATTCCACCCCTTGTTGATTACTTCATCAGTTTTCTGTCTTTCAGCCAGTCTTCCATGCGGTTGGCCCATGTTTCTACTGGGCCTCTTCCTTTTTTCTTTAATCCATAACCATGGCCTCCTTTTTCATAAATGTGCATTTCAACAGGCACTTTATTTTTTTTGCAGGCCAGAAAATACGCAATACTGTTTTCAGGCTGTACGCCGTCATCGGTGGTGCTGATTAAAAATGTGGGAGGGGTATCTTTGGTTACCTGTTTGTCGTTTGAATATAGTTCAATTTTATCTACCGGTGGGTTCTTTCCAATCAGGTTGTCTCTTGAGCCCATGTGCGTAAACCTGTTGCCAAATGATATAACAGGGTAAATGAGCAAAGAAAAATCCGGACGCACACTTACCGATGGGTCGGTAAGCTCTCCTACCTGGCTTGTAAAATGCGTAGACGCCGTAGAGGCCAGGTGCCCCCCTGCCGAAAAGCCCATAATACCTATTTTATCGGCGGCCACTCCATACTTAGCGGCATTTTTACGTACAATCCTAATGGCCTGCTGGGCATCCTGTAAAGGTCTGATCTCGTCGTTATCAAACAACTCTTCCTGCGGCAATCTATATTTCAACACAAAGGCTGTCATGCCTCTGGCATTAAACCATTTGGCAATGTCGTAGCCTTCGTGGTCTATGGCAAGAATACCATAACCACCACCCGGGCATATAATTACGGTTGCATCGGTGGTTTTCTTTTTGGCAGGATAAACAATCAGAGCGGGCTGGGTAATATCTTTTACACGCGTAATGCCGTCGGTGGTTTTAGAGTCCTCCGGTACTTGCTTTTTTAAGCCGGGTACTGCATCAGAATACAGTAAAATAGTTTCGTTCTGGGCATAAAGATTAGACATAACAGCCGAGGTAAATAGCATTAAAAACAATTTTTTCATTGAGCAATTTTTAATTGGTTGTTTAACAGACGGATAATTTACAAAGTTGGAAAAAAATATTGTTTCTGATACTTTTCTACTAATATTGTAGAGCTATTTCTTTCACTATGCTTCCCGAATACGAAAACTACCTTCAGTTTATTCTAAAACTATCTCCCTTATCGCAGGAAAGCATCAATGCGCTTGTTCCTTTCTTACATCAGAGAACCTTCAGCCGGAAAGACTTTCTTGTTTTGCAGGGCAATGTATCTGATGAGCTTCATTTTATCATTTCAGGTTCTGTAAGAGAGTATTTTGAAGACGCCAATGCCAATGAAATAAACACCTGGTTTGGCTTCGAAAACGCAATCGCTATTTCAACCCATAGTTTTTTCTCGCAAAAACCCAGCCTCACGCACATTCAGGCGCTGGAAGACACCAGAACAATTGTTTTGAAGTATGATGATATTCAACAACTATATGGCAGGTTTCATGAAATAGAGCGATTGGGCCGTATAATAACCGAGCAATATCTGGTGCAAATAGAAGAGATGAAGATTATTCTGCAAACACTTACAGCCAGGCAACGTTACCAGTACCTGCTGCAACACAAACCCGAATTTGTGCAACGCATACCGCTTAAGTATCTGGCTTCATTTTTAGGCATAAAGCTGGAAACCCTCAGCCGGGTAAGAGGGCAGAAAGATTAACAGCACAACTTCTTTATTTGAGCAGCCTTTAATTATTTGACATTTATCAAACAATTATATCCCGAAAAAATGCAAGATTTGGAATCTGTTCATTCAATCCTAAACAAAATGAAGAAGACTGCCTTTTTTATAACTACCCTAATGGTCTGTTCGGCTGTTGTCTATGCTCAAAAAGATATTCAGAAACGCTACCAGACACAGTTTATTATGGCTGAAAACGGCTCTACTATTGAGCTGGACGAGGGTTCTTTCACTTTCACGGCCAGCCTTTCTATGGAAGGTAAGAAAAACATCATAATCAAGGGAAAAGGGAAAGATAAAACCATTTTGTCTTTTAAAGGGCAGACCGAAGGTGCAGAGGGTATTCGTGTGTCAAATGCAGAAAATATTATTATACAGGATCTGACCGTGCAGGACAGTAAAGGAGATGCCGTAAAAACCATGAACGTAAAAGGCATTACTTTCAGAAACGTAAAAACCGAATGGACGGGTGGCCCCAAAAAAGAAAATGGTTCGTATGGCCTATATCCGGTACAATGCGAAAAAGTGCTCATTGAAGGCTGCGAAGCCATTGGCGCTTCTGATGCAGGCATTTATGTAGGGCAATCGAAAGATATTATTGTCCGTAAATCCCGTGCTTTTCGTAATGTGGCAGGCATTGAAATTGAAAACTCGCTCAATGCAGATGTGTATGAAAACGAAGCCACTGAAAACACAGGCGGTATTCTGGTATTTGACCTGCCAGACCTGATTCTTAAAAAAGGTGGTTATACCCGTGTGTTCAACAACAATATTCACCACAACAATTTGCGCAATTTTGCCCCGAAAGGAAATATTGTGGGTAAGGTACCTGATGGCACAGGAGTGCTGATTCTGGCTGCCAATAATGTGGAAATATTCAATAATCAGATTATCGATAATAAATCGGTAAGTACTGGCATTATCAGTTATTTTACTACCGAAAACCCCATAAAAGACCCTACTTATTATCCTTATCCGGTGGCCATCAATATTCATGATAATGTTTTTGAGCGCCAGCATGTAAAGGCTACCAGTAAAGGGCGTTTCGGACAGATGTATCGTTTTAAACTACGATTCGGTAAAAATGTGCCGCATATCCAGTGGGATGGCATTGTTGACGCTAAAAATAATCAGAAAGTTTTGTGTATTAAAAACAATAAAAATACCTCTTTTGCCAATCTTGATGTGGAACATAATTTCAAGAATGTTTCACGCGATGCCTCAGTTCATAACTGTTCGCTGGAAAGTCTGAAAGTGGCCTCAATTGATTAATTATTTTTTTCCGACCTAAGCGTTTGACCTCTCTTTCTTTAATGCACAAAATTGTTTTTTTACTCCTGGCTCTTGGCATTTTTGCTTTTACTTCTTTGAAGCAGGAAACTGCAACAAAAGAGGTAAAGGCAAGCATGCCCAGGGAGAAACTATCAGATTATCATTTTTTTGAGGGTAACATGGCTGCTCAGAAACCTGTGGCAGGTGTTGTACCCTACTCTTTAAATACCCCCTTGTTTAGTGATTACGCCGAGAAATTGAGATTCGTAAAACTGCCCGAAGGTGCAAAAGTTCCTTATAATGCCACAGAAGTGTTAGATTTTCCGGTTGGTTCAACCCTTATAAAAACGTTTTATTACCCCAACGATTTCAGAAATATTGATAAAGGCAGAAGAATTATGGAAACCCGCCTGCTGATACATGAACCCGATGGCTGGAAAGCACTGGCTTATGTATGGAACGACGAGCAGACAGAGGCTTATCTGGAGGTGGCGGGTGACACCAAAGAAGTAAGCTACATTGACCTGAACGGTAAAAAGAAAAAACACGAGTATAGTGTACCCAACCTGAACCAGTGCAAAGGTTGCCATAACCGAAACGAGGTGATGTCACCCATTGGGCCTTCTGCCCGGCAACTTAATGGAAGCTACAAAGCATGGGGAACAAAGGAAGAAACTGAAAACCAGCTTATTGCCTGGCAAAAAACAGGAGTTCTGCAGCATTTGCCAGCTCTTGAACTGGTACCCAAAGCGCCGGTTTGGAATAAACCTGAAACCGGGACCCTGGACGAAAGAGCCAGAATATGGCTTGACATCAATTGTGCCCACTGCCACCGATTAGGGGGCCCTGCGCAAACCTCAGGCCTTAATCTGAGTATACATGAGACCGACCAGCTTGCCTATGGTATCATGAAAACCCCGGTAGCTGCCGGGAGAGGTTCCGGAAACAGGAAGTTTGATATTGTACCGGGGAAACCGGAAGAGTCTATCCTGCTGTATAGGATTGAATCAACAGACCCGGGTGAAATGATGCCCGAGGTAGGCCGTAAAACCAATCACAAAGAGGGCATTGAGCTGATAAAAGAATGGATTAAACAAATGAAGAAGTCCTGAGCCTTATGCCTGGCTTTTCATCCATTATATAAACATTTGTTCGCAAAGTTGTTTTAGAAAGAAATTAGTTTGCTGTACCTGATAAAGTTGAAAACAAAAACGGAGCCTGGTAATACTACCTGCTCCGTTTGTTTTTAAATTTTTAATGCCATTTGAATTTCGGCTACCTTGGCGCTACTTCCTGTCGCTATGCCCTAGCGATTTCGCCGGTGCAATCAGGTCTCTTACCAGTTGCTTTAGCTCCTTTATTTCCGGAAAGTGTCCTTCTCTTTTACGGTCAAAGATTACCTCTTCATTCAATAAAACCTTGAAACTACCGGACACCTCACTTGGGCGTAGACTTACTTCGCCCAGCTCCTCTTCAAAGGTAGTGAGTAACTCTTGTGCCAACCATGCAGAACGCATCAGCCAATGGCATTTCGGGCAATATTCCAGTGTAATTTTGGGCTTCATAAGTACTAAATTCAACCTTGCAAAGGTTTGCCTTCAAACCTTTGCAGTGATTATTTTTTCAAGGTCGACAGGTATTCTACCAGGTCAACAAGTTCTTGTTTTTGCAACGGAAACTGTGGCATCAGCGACTCTTTGTGTTCTTTGATAGATACAATCTCAGAACGCTTGTATGAGGTAGGGTTAGCGCTGCCAAGCGTTTTCATTGTAACGTCGTTTTCGGTTCTGGTCAATATCATTCCGTCTACTTCAGTGCCGTTTTTCAATTTTACCGTAAAGCCCTCAAAACCGAAACTGATGCCCTGACTTGGGTTCAGAATTGCAGAAAACAAAGCATCTTTAGATAATTTACTACCAATCTCGGTCAAGGCAGGGCCAAAATTAACGCCTTCGCCCTTACCCACGTGGCATGAAGTACAATACATCTTAAATGCTTCCTGTCCTTTTGATGCATTACCGGTCAGTTTCACCAGGTCATTGATATTACCAACCGACTTATCAACACTTGCTCCGAACATTTTCATGGCCTCTGAACGGATGTCGCCATGCCAGGTTTTCAATAGTATTTTCTGTGCAATCGGCATTACATCTTCGGGCACCTTATTGGCTTTCACCAGATTCCACAGAATCTCTTCACTGTTCCAGCCAGTCATGGCCCACATGGCTCTTTCGCGCACTGCCATGCTCTTCGCTTTATTGTTGTATAAGGTTATCAGATAATCGGTAACTGGCTTTTCGTCAACGCCGCCAAACATATCTATCGCTTTCAGCACTGTTTTTTCATCCTTGCTGGTGGTCAGTTTTTTAAATGCATCCAGTCCATTTAATCTAATCTGTAGTCTGGCTGCCTCACCACCAAATGTTTTGTCGTCCATTACCATATTCACCAAACGAGTTGACTGGTCTTTCAACTGGTAACGTTTTACAATATCCAGGTAATCGGATGGCGATTGAATACCAGCCAGCACTTTAGGCAAAAGCGCAGCATAGCGCGCATCTTTTTTAGCACTTTCAACATCAAGATGCTTAAAAACCAAGGTCATTACATCGGCAGGTGCCTTACCACCATCCAGCATACCCAGCAGCACTGTGGTTTTTTCCGGATTCGACTGAAAATCGAAAGCACGGAAATATCTTAGTCTGGCCTCCCCTTCTGAAGTTTTGGCTAATTCAGCGAGCCGGTAAATATTGTCGGTCGAGCGGCTTCTCCACACTATATCTTTGGCTTTGGCATCAGATTTCCAGCGTTCGCCTATGGTTTCTATGTACTTGGCAAAAAAGCTATCCCATTGGTTATCGGCAGCAATACCCAGCGCCTCCAGATACCATCGGTCGGTGCCATCGTATTGGTTTGCCAGTGATACCCAGATATTGGCAGCCTCCGGATTTTTACTATGACGAATAGCCAATGCCACTTCCCTTCTGATTTGCGGCGAAGGGTCTTGCGCCAATTTGGTCAGTACTGCAAAATCTGTCATTTTAAGCTCCTGCGCCAAACGCAGACCAACCATGCGTACATCTTCGTTTTTGTCTGTCAGAGCGGCATTAATATATTTCTTCTCTTCGCCTTTTATGTTAGCCAGCAACCATAAGGCTCTGGCGCGTATACGCGGGTTTTCAGAAGCCCACATGGCCTGCAATGCAGGTTCAGCTTTTTTCTGCCATTGGTTTAGTTTTGTCCAGGCCAAATAACGCACAGCCAGATTCGGATTCTGCAGGGCTTTTACGCAGCCTTCAGGCGTTTCAAAATCAAAGACCGGTACCGAGAATTTGCTTCCTTTGGGTGCTACACGATAAATTCGCCCGCGAAGGCTGTCACCCATGGCATGGCCGCCCACGCCCGGGTCGTACCAGTCGGCAATAAAAATAGAGCCGTCGGGCGCTGTGGTTACATCAGACGGGCGGAACCACTTGTCTCGGGTTGAGCCGTCAAGAATATTGTTGATGGTGGCCTTGAATCCAGCGCCACTTTTTTCTACTGCGTAAGAGCGCACAATGTTTGGCCCGGCATCGCAATGAATCATCTGATTGCGGTACTTTTGGGGCAGCAAATCGCCCTCGTAGATAATCATGCCGGTTGGTGAACCTGCCCCTGTCTGTAGCAGATTCGGCACTACACCGGGGTCGTTCAGGTGCCAGTGGCGCAAAGGTATTTCGTTTTCCCAGTTGGTGCGGCGTTCCTGCCAGCTTGCCCCGGTCATTTCATCTTTATAGCCATAGTTGCCATGGTCTATTACGTAGTTGATACGCACGCCCTTGTTGCCGTCATCATCGTTATCAGATTGCCACATTCTGCCGTAAGAATCAATGGCAACTTCATAATTATTTCTGAAATTGTGTGCAAGAATCTCCACGTTCGAGCCATCTACATCACATCTAAAAATCTTGCCCTGCTTGTAGCTTGAAAAAGGTCTGCCCAGGTCGTCTTTCAGCTCTACTCCGTTTTTATCACTCAGGGTTTCTATCTCATTACCTCCATTAAAGTACAACTTACCATCAGGCCCGAACGTAAAGGCATGAATGGCGTGGTCGTGCTGTACCCCTTTCAGGTTAGTAAAAATCACTTCCTTTTTATCTGCCTTGTCGTCTCCGTTTTCATCGGTGAACAAAAACACATTAGGGCTGCAAGACACAATTACTTTATTGCCCAAAACAGATACGCCTAAAGCCGAGTTAATCTCTTCACCCTGATAAAACACAGTGGTTTTATCAGCTTTTCCATCTTTATCTGTATCTTCCAGAATCAAAATTCTGTCGCCCTTTTTGTTATATGGATTCTTAGGATTTAGCTGATTGCGGTAATTGTAGCCTTCGCAAATCCAGACCCTGCCTTTGGCGTCAATATCCATGTTGGTGGGGTTCATCATCATTGGCTCAGAGGCAAAAAGTGTTACCTCCAGCTCAGGGTCGGCCAGCTTTACGCCATCCAGTGCATATTGCACTTTCCGTTTATCTTCTTCTGTCAGTTTGGCATATTCTTCGTCTGAGAGTTTCCCTGAGTCTTGCCTAAAGGCAACTGATAACAATAGAACAGTGATAGAAAAAATGATTGATTTTTTCATTGCAGGTAAATACATTGTTAAAGGCTTTGAATAGATACTTTAAAAGTACGGAATTGGTGTCAATCTGACAAATAAAATGTACGAGGACTAATTTTTGAGAGAAACGATACCTTTGTCAGTTCCCAGACCCAGGATACGCCTGGCACGCAGATAACGTGCCGCATTACCGGCATCATAGCGAGTACTTTCTTTATCAAAACTACTGATGCGCACCATACCCGAAGAATGTATAAACTCATTGTTGCCTATCCACATACCTACGTGCACTACTCTTTCGGGTTTATCGGCAGTAGATTTTTCACCAAAAAACAGCAGGTCGCCTACCTGTAGGTTTTCAAAGGCTACTTCTTCGCCTACAAAGGCCTGCTGAGAGGCATCTCTTGGCAGCAGAATGCCATTGGTCTGAAAAACCATGCGCATATAACCGCTGCAATCTACACCTTTCCATGAGGTACCACCCCACAGATACGGCAGGCCCATCATGCGGTAAGCAGTTTTTGTTAATGACTCAGGGCTTGGTGAAGTTATTTTCTTCCATTCCTGATAAGAGACTGCCTCGTGTTTCAGCACAAATCCTTTGCGTGCATCCGGATACGCCACCTCAAAATAATTGGCCAGGGTGTCTTTTACGGTTAGCAGGTTGCCCCAGGTAAGGTCAGAAACCGTTTGAGTGTTTTCATCTGCCTCGGTGAACGCAAAGCCGAATGGCTTGGCAAACATCAGTTTTGGTTTACTACTATATACTTCTATATCTGTTTTAACGAATCGCTTAATGGTAGTACCTTCTACCCAGCCAATGTAGTTATCGGGCGTTTGTACCAGATACCAGTAACGGTCTTTATCAAGCACTTTAAGTGTAGTACCCAGCAGGGCCTGTGTTGCCAACTCGGCTGCTTCCTTGGGTTGCGTGCGGATATTAGCCACCGATACATTTACAATTGCATATATTTTATCTTCCAGTTCTTTTACATCAGGCAAAAGCTTTACTTCGTCAATCAGCTCGAAGCCATTATTTTTCAACCTGCCCAGCAATTCTTTTTTGGCAAGGGGCAAATTGGTCTTGCCTCTCAGTTTGTTGCTATCCAGCTCAACCTGAAAAACAGCTACGCGTTTATCAGGGGCATATTTTTTCTTTACCTGCTCAATTATAGCCGGTACTGTTGGATGCGCAAGGGGGGCTTGCGCTACCTGCGCCATAAGAACAGGGCTCAGGCAAAGAAAAACAAGTAAAAAGGTAAGTTTGCGAAAAGTTTTCAGGTTGCAATACATGTTCTATGACTATTGTAAGTGATTCCACCCCTGGGCTGTGATACCCACTTTTGAGCCGCTGTTCAGTACCAGTTCTACGGCCTTGCTTTCTGTCATGTAGCCAATAGGCGTTATATCTGTTACATTCTTGATTTTATCAAAGTCAGACTGTTTGATGGTAAACAGCAGCTGGTAGTCTTCTCCTCCGTTTAAGGCCGCCGTAACCGGGCTCAGCTTAAACTCGGTTGCCGTTAGCATGGTAATATCTTCAATGGGTAGTTTCTCTTCAAAAATAAGCGCCCCAACGCCCGATTGTGTGCTTAGGTGGATAATTTCAGAGGCCAACCCGTCTGATATATCAATCATAGAAGTAGGTACTACACCTGCTTCAGCCAGCTCATGCACAATGTCTGTTCTGGCTTCGGGTTTCAGTTGTTTACCCACCAGATACGATTTCTCTTCCAGGTCTGGCTGCATACCCGGGTTAGCCAGAAAAACCTGTTTTTCTCTTTCCAAAATCTGCAACCCAAAGTAAGCAGCGCCTAAATCGCCGGTTACGCACAAAATATCATTCGGTTTTGCTCCGCTTCTGTAAGCTACCTTGTCTTTATCTACAAAACCGGTTACGGTAACAGAAATAACAAGGCCCGAGCGTGACGAGGTGGTATCGCCTCCTATTAAATCAACCTGATAGTCCTCACAGGCAAATTTAATGCCTTCATAAATTTCATCAACTGCCTCTACCGACATACGATTGCTCAACCCTACACTTACAGTTATTTGTTTGGCAATGCCATTCATGGCGGCAATGTCAGACACATTCACTGCTACTGATTTATACCCTAAATGGCGAAGCGGAACATAGGCCAGGTCAAAATGCACCCCTTCCAGCAACATATCTGTCGAAACAAGCATGTATCGATCGCCCGTGTCAATCACTGCTGCGTCATCACCAATCCCTAATACAGACTCAGGGTTTTGCAAACTGAATTTTGTTTTTATGCGGTCAATCAAACCAAACTCTCCTAATGTATTCAACTCTGTTCTTTCCATGCTATTTGCTGTTTTGGCAAAACCTTTTCACTATTTTTTCACAAAGATAAAAAAAGGTGGACTTCGCAGCCCACCTTCCTTCAAAAATCAATCCCTTTTATTGCGTTACAAGGGTATATGTATTTATGGTGCCACCGGTCTTTGCACTGGCCGATGTGCGCGTCAATATCAATTGGGTATCGGTAATTGAGTCAATTGTAAACTCAATTGTTCCGCTTGTACCTGTCGGAGCAGGGTTCAGGTTTTTCAAAATCAGCTTGGTGTCGCCCACTACTTCATACTGACCCGAAAAAGCGTTTCCGTCGAACTCAATATAAGTAACCGTTGGAGAAGACAATAACCTTAACTGAAAGCCCGAGTAGCCGGGTCTTGTGTTACTGGCAGCACCCTTACTATACACAATGGCGCTTCCTTCCTTTACTGTACTGGCAGACCAGTTTTTCTTGATTTTCTCGCTTACCGGTACAACTTTGTCTCCACCACAAGAAAAAATAAAGAAACTACAAGCAAATAAAAGAATGGCAATTTTTTTCATAGAGTAAATTTTTGAATTTGTTTTTCAACCTTTTTTAATCAACATCATTTTGCCCTGAGAGCAACAGCAAATATGGCTTAAATATAAACCAAAAAAAATTCTTGTTAATAAAATAGACGTAATTTTTAAGCTATTGGTTGTAGATAAATTTTAACTGATATGAATTAATCTGTTTTAAGTTGCCTGCATTCATAAATCTTTACGAACTTTGTAAAAAAAATTGTATTAATCTTGAAAGAATACACCAGAGGCCAGCTGGCGCTTCGCAACGGGCAGGATAAAGAAGAAATATGGGTAGCTTACCAGTCGGTTATTTATGATGTGACGGAATCAAGACTATGGCGGAACGGGAAGCACTATGAACACTGGGCTGGCCAGGACCTGACCGACGAGCTAAAAGACGCGCCGCATACCGAAGCCGTTTTTATGAAGTTTAAAGCCATAGGCAAGCTCATTCAGTAATTACGCGTTAATTCCATTCAAAATCACGCATTCGCTCATTCACTAATTCACTAATTCACTCATTAGTTTAATATGAAACTCATAGAATCAATTATACTTTTTGCGAGTCTTGCTTTTTTGGTCATGTTTGTAGACCAGGCACTTTATAAAAAAGTAGCGCTTAAAGACAGTTACTTTTTTCTGATGTTTTCGGTAGCCGGTTTTTTGTACTACACCTACCAGAGAGGCCTCAGAAAAATAAAAGAAAAAAAGGAAGCGGAGGCTAAAAAGAAAGACGACAAGCCAAAGAGTATTGAAAAACGCTTAAGAAAAAAATAAGCAGGTGGGGGTCACCTGCCTTTGTGCTATGCTTCGGGTAATATTTCATCGCCAATGCGAATCTTTCCTTTTTCAATTACCAGTATATTCTGCCCGAAGAGAATCTTGTTGCCATTGCGCCGGTATTGGTTCAGCGTTTTTAAAGGTTCCTTGCCTTTTTCTGCCGTTTCAGGGTTAATTGTGGTTAATACGCAACGGGCGCATGGTTTTACACCTGCCAGCCTGGCGTTTCCTAAAGAGAAAAACCTGAGGTTATCTTCTTCGTGCGGCTCTCCGCCACTGAAAACCAGATTAGGACGAAAGCGTTTCATTCCTATCGGCTCGTCCAGCTTTCCGTTCAGTAAATCTAAACTTGCCTGCCCTACTAACAATAGCGGGTAGGCGTCGGCAAAGCTGGTGTGTTCTTCATGCGTAATTGAGTATTTAGGGTCTGTAGGGCGTATGGAATCATCAGGCTGATAATACAGATATGTTTCATTACCCAGCACTTCAGTAAACCAGACATCGGCTTCATTGCTTACCCTTACGGCTTTTACGGTATCATCCCAGATAGTTATCATACGGGTATCGTCAGTCTGCGGTGTAAAAGGCACTTTTAATGGAGCAATTGCTAACTTCCGATGGCTTACCCGCAGGCCGTCGGCCTCAATGGCCACATCAATCAATGCCATTTGTTCGTTTTCACGTTGAGTTCTGAACACATTATCACCGTCAGCCAACACCCATCGGCGGTCATACTGCAGGCCGCGGTCTTCGACCTGAGCTTCCTGAAGTGAAATACCCCCCAGTGATTTAATAGGGTAAATGTTTATTTCGGTTAATATTTTTGCCATCTTTACTTATATTTTTACTGACACAACATTTCGGGTTCAAAAACGTTTGTGTTATTAGGTCAAACATCTAAATTGAAGAAAAATTTACGGCATTAAAGCCCCGTAATTTTGACAAGATTGACTTACAAAACAAACTTAGAGCTACAATCTATAAAATTGTGGGCAAGTATGTTAGCCCAACCATTTAAATGATGAAAAAAATACGCTATATCATTACCTTTCTGCTCCTTTCGAACGGTGTTTTTGCGCAACTTCAGACTTATAAAAGAGGCCTGGCAAGTTTTGATAAAGGCCAGTACGACCTAGCCATCAAAGACCTGTCAAAGGTAACCAATATTGCTGAAAGTGAAAAAGCCAACCTGAACTACAAAATTGCAGAGGCTTATCGTTTGTCGAACCGCTGGGTAGAGGCCATTCCGTATTACGAAAAGGCCTTTGAAGCCAAACTGATGATACCCGAAGCTCACTTTCATTATGCATTTGCCCTGAAAGCAGCCGGAAAATATGAACAGGCCCTAAAAGAGCTGCAACAATTTATAGATGCCAAAAGCACCATAAAAGCCTATAACGAAAAAGCCTACAGAGAGGTAAACTCGCTCAGGCTGATAGGCGAACTGAAACAAAAACAGACAGATATAACTTTTAGCAATTTGTCTGCAATCAACACTGCCGGGGCTGAGTTTTCTCCGGTTGTGCTGGGCGATGAACTGATTTTTACTGCGTCGCGCAAAAGCAAAACGTATTCTAACGGCCTGCCTTATGTAGGTTTATACAAATCAAGATTTGCCCGAACCATGGAAGAAATGAGCAAACCTGAGAAATTCAGCAATGCCATTTTTGACGAAGAACGCAACGAAGGCACCCCAGCCTTTTCGCCTGACGGTAAAACCATGATTTACGCCCGGGGCAATACCGGCAAAAGAAAAGACTTTTCTCCAGACATGGATTTATACATATCGCGCTATGTAAATGGCACCGGATGGACAGAACCCAGTTATGTGAGCGCTTCTGACTCGGCCAGTTGGGATGGTTCTCCGGCTTTCTCGCGCGACGGCAAAACTATTTACTTTGCCTCTAACCGTCCCGGTGGATTTGGGGGTATTGACCTTTACAGAGTTAATATGGATGCTTCTGGCCGTTTTGGGAATCCGGTGAATATGGGCAAGGAAATCAATACCGCAGGCGACGAAATGTTTCCTTACGTATCTGAAGACGGAAAACTGTACTTTGCATCTGACGGACACCCAGGCCTTGGCAAATTAGACCTTTTTGTGGCTATTCGCTCAGGCGGTAAAATTACTGTTGAAAACATGGGGCTCCCTTATAATTCAAATATGGATGATTTCGGGCTGGTAATGCGTAAAAACGGCGATGTATTCTTTAGTTCAAACCGGGCTGGAGGCAAAGGCGATGACGATATTTACTACTACGAAGCACCCAAACAAACCGAACTGGCAGATGCAACGCCTTTGATTCCGAGGTCAACACCAGATAGCTTGTCGAAACCTCTGGAAATAAAAACCGTGAGGTACTTCCTGGCAGGTACTATTTATACCAAAAATGCCAACAATCAAAATGTACCGCTTGACTCGGCAACGGTAAAGATTCTTGCTACCGGACAAGATGAGCCATTAAAAGAAATCATTACGCAGAAAGACGGCAAGTTTGGCCCGATAGCAGTGCAGGAAGACAACGACTACGTAATATTGGGTAGCAAGAAAAACTACCTGGCCAAAAGAGAAGACTTCTCAATGTATGGCCGTACCATACCGCAGTCGCTATTAACAAAAGCCATTACGGATACTACTTTCTTTACCTCGCTCAATCTGGAAGAAATTACTTTAGACAAGACGTTCAGGGTTGAGAATATTTACTACGACCTTGATAAATGGGATATCAGACCGGATGCGGCACTTGAACTGAATAAACTTGTGCAGATACTGGTAGACAACCCTACCATTAAGATAGAGCTAGGTTCTCATACCGATGCTCGTGCTACCGAGATATATAACCTGCGCCTGTCGCAAAGACGTGCCGAGTCTGCGGTTAATTATATCGTTTCCAAAGGTATAGACAGGGCGCGTATTACAGCCAAAGGTTATGGAGAAAGCGAACTGCTTATCAGAAACGCCAAAACCGAAGACGAGCACCAGACCAACCGCCGAACCGAGTTTAAGATTATTGAAATTGAATAGTATTTATACCAGATAAAACAAAAGACCCCGAATTTCTGCCCGGGGTCTTTTGTTTTATAAGCATTTCAGAAACTTTTACCAGCGAATCAGAGCAGACCCCCATGTAAATCCACTACCAAATGCAGCCAGACAAACCAGGTCTCCGTCTTTTACTTTGCCTGCTTCCCAGGCCTCACAAAGGGCAATCGGAATAGAAGCCGCTGTGGTGTTACCGTATTTCATGATATTATTAAATACTTTTTCGTCTGGCAGTTGCAGGGTTTTCTGAACAAACTGTGCGATACGTAAATTGGCCTGATGCGGCACCAGCATATCAATATCGGTTGGTTTAAGACCTACTTTGTTGAGGGCCTCCATGATTACCTCCGGAAACTTGGTAACTGCTGTTTTAAACACCAGCTGACCATTCATATTCGGGTAATAGGTTTTGTTCTCAATCAGGTTTTCGTACACGAAAATTTCGCCATACAGCGCATCAGGAAAACCGAACTTCTCTTTACCCAGATGATACCCGCCATGGCTACCCGGGCTTATCAGTGCCAGTTCTTCAGCATAAGTGCCATCAGAATGCAAATGGGTTGTTAATATACCTTTGCCCTCTTCTGTAGTTGGTTGTAATAATACAGCACCAGCGCCATCACCAAAAAGAACGGCCACATTTCGCCCACGGGTTGTGAAATCCAACCCCATTGAGTGCATCTCAGACCCAACCACCAGCACATTTTTATACATTCCGGTTTTAATGAACTGGTCGGCTACTGACAAAGAATAGATAAACCCTGAACACTGGTTGCGGATATCAATAGCGCCCATTTCTTTGTGTGCAATACCCAGTTCTCTTTGCAGCAACACACCGCAACCCGGGAAATAATAGTCGGGGCTTAGCGTGGCAAAAACAATAAAATCTATCTCTTCGGGTTTTATGCCTGCTCTTTCGCAGGCTATTCTGGCGGCATTGGCACCCATAGTGGTGGGTGTTTCTTCATGCTTTTTTCCGTATCTTCTTTCTTTAATACCCGAACGCTCTTGTATCCATTCATCCGTAGTATCCATTACTTTCATCAGGTCAGCATTTGTTACCACCTGCTCAGGCACGTAAAATCCTATACCTGCTATTTTCGAATTTACCATATTTGTTGCTTTTTGAATCCTGCCACGAAATTACAAGAAAAACTCACAAATGTTCAAGATATTCTTAGAATAGTACTTGACCGTTTTTAGATTTGCTTTTTATTGTTTATATTAATACTCACTTACCCAAATGCTTCATTGCCCGGCTGCTAACATCAATATGCTGCTAGGTATCTGAAACCTACACCGATAATTATATTTTCTGCCTAATTTAAAGTCATTACCTATGGGCGTTCAGCATAGCCTGTTTTTCTGGTTCGCAGAAGCCAGATCATTCCTACAGCTACCAGAATAAATACCCAGAGTTTCATGAGAAGAACTATTGCATCCTCCAGGAAAACCCATCCTGTCATTAGTGAATTTTGGATACGAACCCAAAAACCCGTTCTGTAGGTATCCATTCTTTGGTTGTTTTCAACCATTGTTTTATCAAGAAAAGCAGGCTGGTAAAGATGAATAGTAATAGTGCTTAAATTGACCTGCTCTTGTATTCCAAGCTTTTTTAGTTTGCTCTCATCTGCACTCATCTGATGAGCCAACAGCGTTTCTTCCGCCTCTACTGCTGTCTCTATGTCACCTTTCCGATTCTGATGAACCTTTATGCTCCGCGCTACAAACTTTCCATGTCTTATCGCTGCCAACTCACTCGATAAGATTCTTAAACTTACTTCTTCTGCCTCTATAGTACGGTGGTTTATATAAAGTATCATACCATTCAGGTCTTTCAGAAGGCTCTGCAAATTCCTATTAGGTATCCTGAGGGTAATATTATTTGTAATATTTACCGAACTAATTTCCATTAAAGAATCCGGACTTATGATAATTGTTTTCTTATCTTCTACCTCTGATTGCATGTGAGCGTAACTCACGAACCCATTATACTTAAGAGCCAGCTCTTCAATTTGCTCTGACGATTTCCGCACATCTTTTACCTTAAAATCTAAATCAACCTTTCGGATGAATTGAGACCGCAACAGGGAATCTTGTTTTTCTGGAGCGATTTCGGAGCCACCTGATAAATCAGGTTCTTCTGTTTTTGAATCGATGTCTCCCTGTCTGGCGCAAGCCATAAAAAAGCAGCCTATTGCTCCCAATAGCGCTGCTTTATGGTTAATGGTAAATCGCATGATTTCTGAAGTTTTTGATTATAACTCAAAAACGTACACGATTTAAACTAATTGCAAAATTTTAAGATTTTTTTAAGAATTATTTAAGACAAATTTAAGAATCAAGGTTTCGTCTGTTCTTCCGGATTAAAATCTTTAAATGTTTTCTTGATATTAGTGTCAGTTGGCTTGTTTTTAGGCTCCCATGACGCATCAAGGTCAAGCACCACCAACCCTTTCAGGTTCATGGTACTCATGAAATCATCAACTTTTCTGATGAAATCGGGCCCTCTGCGAGACGATTTCAAAGAGAAGTCACGTGCAAAGATATCTCCCTTGGTCTGAATCTCATTCTTTTTCTCAATTACGTAATTCAGCCTGTCTATCAGGTCTTTCATTGATTTACCAATTACCTCGGTTGCCTCCAGTGTACCAATAGTTAACACGGTAGTACCACCTAAAGTAGATGCCAGTCTTTGCTGTTCCGGTTGATCTTTGGGTATCAGAAAAGACGACAGGCTAGTAGTAGCACCCAACGATGCCGTTACAATAGACCTGTTCTTCTTACCTTTTTTAGCTTTAATATACAATTTCTTCAACTCGGCTTCTTTCTCTCTCAGTTGCTCCATCAGTTCCCAGCCTCTCAGTAGGGTTCCCCTGTACAGATTATAAAGCTTCAAATCGGCTTCAGCTTCGTTAACAGCGTTTTTTACGGTAAACTTAATGGTTTTTACAGCCCGCTTTCTGGTTTTGTCAATCACAAAGAAATCAACCGTGAACGACAGCGTGTCGTATGGGTCTTTCACAAAATCATAACTGGGTTTAAAAATAAACTCATACTGATTAGCCGTGTTTTTTACCAGCATATTTTTGGTAATATTCTGGTTATCAGTCAGAAAATCAAACTCCTGAATATCGTCATCGCCGTTCGGGTCTGACAAATAAAAACGCAGGCTCACCGTCTGGTTCTCTTTCAGGAAAAAGTTACTCTCTCTTGGCACCACTACAATTTCCGGAGGCAGGTCTATCTGGGTTGCCTCAACTTTCAGCCTGCCTTTCACCTGTACTTTTGAGGGCTGGTCTTCTGCATAAAACTCAATGTATAGCGGCTGATTCTTCAATTGCTTAAACTGTGTAAGCGAGGGTGTCCAGGACACTTCTCCCTGCGACGACATCTTCATGCCCTCGGGCAGCGTTTCAAGCGAAGGTATAATAACTATGGGGTCGTTGTCTTCGTCGTAAACAAAGTAGCGGTCAAACTTATAGATATTGGTTGTGTTGTATTGCACATAAAACGGGTTCTGGTCTTTTACAATCGGAGGGCGATTGGTATGCTGTATTCTGAATTCTACCTTGGCCGACACCACGTCTTTAGATGAGTCACATCTGGCCTCAAAAATAACCTGTTGAAATTTAAAGCCTGTAAGGCGGTCAACCAGGTCATAAGAGGGTGTCCAGGAAAATCTGCCGAGCGAATCCAGTTCCATCCCATCTACCTTGCCCTGCGGAATTGAAAACTTGAAGTTTCCACAATCTTTACCTTCAATTTTTAACTGAAAAGCAACCTGGGTGCCTTCTTTTAGCTGGTTCCAGTCGGTACCTGAAGGTAAAACAATTTTAGGTGAGTCTTGTGCGAATAAGTGCTGAAAAAGTACTAAAAAACTAAAAATCAGTAGGTTAGTTCTCATTTTAATCATACGATAAGTTATTTAAAAAAACCGGATACAGAAAGAGAATCGCTTCTCTGCCTGCACCAATTACTTTTCTTCTGGTGCCGCATCCTGTTTGCTTTGGCCGGGTATAACTACGCACGGAAAACCAAACAGACAACGGTCTTTTATCATTTTTATTACTTCATCCGGAACGTTTTCTTCCCAGCCTTCTTCTCCCTGCTTTATTAGTTGCAGCGTTCTGTCTGTATTGATGGCCAGGTTCTTGTCGTTATAATGATGAATGTCTTCAATTTTATTATTGGCTATCAGATACCTGTACAAATCAATCAGGTGCATGGGTGGTGTAAACCGCATGCCACTCATAATTTTGCCGTTCTGATAGGTCGGATACACAAAAACTTTCAGGTTGCGGCTGAATAACGTGGCAAACGATTCAAGAATGCCACCTGCTAAATCAGTATAATGCTTTTCTTCAAAAATGTATTCCAGATTAGGATAACCTATAATCAATCCCATTTTAAGTTTGGTAATTTTTGATACATAGGCAGCCAGCTTATAGTATTCCTGATAGTTTGATATCATTACCATGTGGCCCATCGAACACAGAATATCCACGCGGTCCAGAAAATCCTTCTCGTCTATCTCAGCATCGTTTTGTTTCAGCCCCTGAAGGGTAATTTCGCACATCACCACAACCTTGTCTTTATCAACGTCAGGCTCACGCATAAACTGTTTCGTGCCGTTGTCGAGCATATCCAGATGCACATTTACCAAAGGCCTGAAACGACCTCTCAAAACCAGCGCGTGTTTTCTGAAAAGTACCTCAGAAGGTTGCAGGTTTTCACCATCGGCGCCAAAAAGAGCAATATCAGACAATCCGTGCATTACCAGACGAAGGCTCATCAGTCGGTTATCGACATGCTCAAAGTCTGGCCCTTCAAAGCGTATCATGTCTATCTGAATGCGGTCTTTAGACAAATCATCCATTAACGACAACAAAAGCGTTTCGGGGTCCTGGTAATAATAAAAACTTCCGTAAACCAGATTAACCCCCAGAACGCCCAGTGCCTGGTGCTGTAAAACGTTGTCGTTGTCCAGCATTTTTACGTGTATAATAATATCATTATACGCACCACCCGGGGTAAGCTGAAACCTGAGACCCATCCAGCCGTGGGCTTCGTTGGTTTTGTGGTAATTAAGCGCTGCAACTGTGTCAGAGAAAGCAAAAAATGTAGAGGTTTCTCCCCTTTTTTCGTTAAGCCGCTCAATAAGCAAACCATACTCATGGTCAAGCATGCTCATCAGGCGTGGTTCACATACATAACGGCCGTTTTCCATTGCGCCATAAATGGCATCAGAGAAGGTCATATCGTAGGCCGACATGGTTTTGGCAATGGTTTTTGATGCCCCCCCGGCCTTAAAAAAGTTGGCGGCTACATCCTGCCCGGCGCCAATTTCAGCAAAACAACCGTAAATCTGTTTATTGAGATTGATACGCAAAGCCTTCTGTTTAGTACCCAGGTTTTTCTCGTATATGGTTTCCATTTTTGATGTCTTTTTACGCGTGTTATTCATCTCACACACCATCATTTTTTCTCTACAAAGGTAGACCTAAACTTGTACTTTTCCAAGTATAAATCTTAATTGAAGTAGCTGTCACTTAAACACAAAACGATCTTAAAACAGAGCATATTTAATCAAAAAAGACTTTTTAATAAATTTTTAACGCATGTTTGACATGGGCTTTGCCTTCATTGCTCTAATTTTGAATTTGAAAAAACTCGCCTTGTGTTTGGTAATAAACCAATCTAAGGATTCGTTGAACATTAACAGGCAGTTGTTTCATTCCGGATTCCGGGAATGTACTTCCTATTATAAAAATTCTGATTAGAAATGTTAAAGCGGGTTTTATACATAATACTGTTTATGAGTCTGAGTGGGCTACTCCATGCCAACCAGCGACATACAGTTTCGCTTTATTTTCCTGTCAAAAAAACTGTTCATCATACCCACGGGATACCCCCGAGTGCCGACGATTTCTTTAAGGTTGACCCACAGACCAATTACTGTTTTTTACGTACCGTAGTAGACGAACAGGATTGGTACACCAACCATACGTTTCAGCCGCATACTTTCTTAAAAGAGAATGTTTTAAAAGACCTATTCGTTCAAAAAACGCTCAATTTTTTAAAAAACAGATACATTTATCTGCTCAACTGTATCTGGCTCATCTGATTCCCTGCCCCCACTTATAAGAGTTCCCACGCCTGAGTGCACTTTACAGCCAACCCGTCATTTGCGTTTCAAATGACACAGTTGTCTATTGTGCTTACTATTCATTATTATATCCGAATTACCGTGAAAAGAATAAAAAACATTGTTTTTCTATGGCTTTTCTGTATAAAGGCATTTGCCGCCACCGATTCCCTTAAAATCACGCTGAAAGATTTAGAAGGAATTTTCTTGCAGAAAAACGCATTGCTGATGGCTCATAAATTTGATATTGAAGCCAACCGTGCAGCCATTATACAAGCCCGCTTGTGGGAGAATCCAACTTTAACTGTAGAGCAGATGCTCTATAATAATCAGACCAAACGCATTCTGCCTGTACTGGGCCTGAATGACGTAAAAGGCCAGCCTACCACGCAGCAGGCCATTCAGCTACAGCAGCTTTTTTATCTGGCAGGCAAACGCACCAAACGCACAGCCATGGCAGAAACAAGCACACAGATAGCCGAAGATAACTACTATGATGTGCTGCGGGGCTTAAAATTTGAGCTCAGAAGTAATTTCTACGACCTCTATTATCTGCAGAACATCGTCAGAATATATGAGGAAGAAATTGGCTCGCTTGAAAAAACGCTGGCCGGCATGAATACACTGTTGCAGAAAGGTATTATTCCGATAAAGGACATTACACGTATAAGGGCCCTGTTATTTACACTTGAAACCGAGCAGAAGGACCTCAGACTTGAGATGCTTGAAAAACAGGTAAATCTGCGCACCATAACCGGAACCAGAAACGAAGTGTACTTTGTGCCTCAAACAAACAGAAATGCGGTTGATGCCCTTGATGTACGGTCGCTTACGCTTGATAATCTGTTGGCAACAGCTTTTGAAAACAGACCAGATCTGAAAATGCAGCAATCGGCGCTGGGGCTCGAAGAACAGAATCTCGTTTACCAGAAGGCTTTAAAAGTACCAGACCTGCAAGCCGGGCTGCTGTATGACCGCGCCAGTAGTAGTGTACCCAATTACTTTGCCGCGACTTTCCAGATAAACCTGCCCTTTTTTAACAAAAATCAGGGCAACATTAAAGCTGCAGCGTATAGGGTTCAGTCTGTTCAAAAGATGGTAACCAGCCAGGAAGACAAAATAACCGGCGACATTCAGTTGGCTTACCGCAGAGCGCTGGAAACCAATGAACTATATAAAGGATACGACAAAGCCTTTATGATTGACTTCGACAAACTATTCGACAACGTAAAACTGAATTTTGAAAAGCAGATTATCTCAATGCTTGAATTTGTTGATTTCTACGAGTCATACAAAAGCAGTGCCGTGCTTATGAACCGCCTGCAGAGCGACCGTGTAAGAGCAATAGAAGAAATCAATTTTATGGTCGGAAAAGAAGTAATAGGTATGCCCTAAAAAGGCTATTCTGTTTGCGTTAAAAACTAACACAATGAAAAAAACAAAAAATATAATATTCATAACTGGCATTTTTATCACAGCTGCTCTTGGTTTACAGAGTTGCAAAACCGAAACAAAACCAGAAGAAACCGCCAGAGAGAGCTTTGTGCTGACAGACACCATGATGACAAAACTGGGTTTCGACGAGGTGACATCCAAGGTACTGCTGTCTGAAGTGAAGCTAAGCGGTAAAATAACCGCCAATGAAGACAAAGTAGCCAAGGTGTTTCCGCGCGTAGACGGCAATATTGAAAAACTCAATGTTCAGCTGGGCGACTATGTTCAGAAAGGCCAGATACTGGCCATAATACGTAGCCGCCAGGTAGCCGAAATGGATAACCAATTAAGCATGGCCATGTCTAATCTGCAAATTGCCAGAAAAAACCTGGGTGTTGAAGAAGAACTGTTTAAAGCAGGCCTGGAACCGGAACGGAATCTGGTAAATGCCCGGCAGGAAGTACAAAAAGCGGAGGCAGAGCTGAAAAGGGTGCACGAAACCATGAAAATTTATGACCTGGGTAAAGAGGCAACCTATCAGATAAAATCACCGATATCTGGTTTTCTGATTGAAAAAAATGCCGTTGAAGGCATGGATTTCAACATTGAAAACATTGATAATTTCTTTACTATCTCTGACCTCTCTGATGTGTGGGTGTTAGCAGATGTGTACGAAACTGATATTAACAAAGTTAAAATTGGATATACCTGCGACATAACCACGCTGGCAGACCCTGACCGGAAAATTAAAGGTAAAATAGACAAGATTTTTAACGTGCTTGACCCCGAAAGCCGGGTACTGAAAGTGCGCATCCGTCTGCCGAATCCGGGCTATACCCTTAAACCGCAGATGTTTGCCATTGTACGGGTGTATCATGAAGAAGCCCAGACCATGCCGGCTATACCTGCCAAGGCTATAATATTTGATAAAAGCAGGCAATGGGTGATGGTATTTAAAGACCGCCGGCACATAGAAACCCGCCAGGTGAAAGTATTCAAAACCGTTGGCGACTACGCCTACATAGAATCAGGCCTTGCCCTTGGCGAAAAAATCATTTCAAACCAGCAACTGCTGGTTTATGATGCGCTTAACAATTAGCAATTAACCGTAATATTTTACTCAATGACAACAATGAAACGGCATTTATCTATCCTTGCCATGCTTTTAAGCATCCCGGCGTTTTCACAATCGCAGGCCGGTGCCAACCAACGCTTTAATTTCCATTTTCAGCAAACGGTTGTTACGCAGTATCAGCCTGGTGTAAAAGCGGCATACTCGGGTATCAATAGTTTTTCTACCAAAGAAGAGGCTCAGACATCTGTAACCTCCACATTTTTTATTGGTGTAAAACTGGGCAAATATACTGAAGTATACTTTAACCCCGAGCTGGCAGGCGGAAGCGGATTAAGCAGAGCTACCGGTATTGCCGGTTTCCCTAACGGAGAAACCTTCCGGGTGGGAAATCCGAAACCGACAGTCTACATAGGCAGGGCATACATAAGACACTACATTTCATTGAGTAAAGAAACCGAAACAGTAACCAACGGTATCAATCAGCTGGGTGGCCAACGCCCGGTAAAATATCTTTCGGTGGTGGCCGGTAAATTCTCGCTGGCTGATTTCTTTGACGGCAACACATATAGCCACGACCCCCGCACCCAGTTTCTGAACTGGTCGTTAATGAGCAACGGAGCCTATGATTACGCCGCTAATGTAAGAGGCTATACGCAAGGCATTATGCTTGAATACGTGAGCCCCGCTTTTTCGGTTCGCTACGCCGCGGCGCAGGTACCGGCAGAAGCAAACGGAGCCAGGCTGGATAAAAATATCGGCCAGGCGCTGTCTCATCAGGTAGAATTAGAAAAGCCCTTTGGTAATTCAAGACTACGCCTGCTGGGCTTTATTAACAAGGCCGATATGGGTAAATACACTCTGGCCACCCAAATGCAGATGCCAGACATAACCACCACACGGATGTATGGCCGGACCAAAGCAGGATTGGGGGCCAATTTTGAGCATAAATTCTCTGACGACCTGGGCCTTTTTGCCCGCTACAGCCTTAACGACGGCCACAATGAAACCTGGGCATTTACTGAAATAGACCGCTCATTAAGCGCGGGGATAGCCTTACAGGGTTCAAAATGGCACCGCCCCGAAGACACTTTCGGCCTGGCTGTAGTATCTAACGGAATATCTAAAGACCACCAGGCATATCTGAATGCCGGAGGCGTTGGCTTTATGGTAGGTGACGGTAAACTTAACTATGGGTCTGAAGACATCATTGAGGTTTACTACCGATATTATTTACACGAAGACCATTTCTGGATTTCGCCCGACTATCAGTTTATTATGCACCCTGCCTATAACCGGGACAGAGGCCCAGCCAATGTTGTAGGAGCAAGAGTGCATGTTGAATTCTGATTTCCGGTGAATATATCCTGAAACGGATTTATAAAACACTGAGCAGGCTCAACAAGCAACATTCTTATGAATAAATTCATTAAAAATATACTGGCGTTTTCTCTTAAGAATCGCTTTTTCACCTTCTTCTTTGTGGGTGTGCTCTCCATTGCCGGAGTAGTAAGCTACCTCAATACCCCCATTGAAGCCTTTCCCGATGTAACTAACACACAAATAATTATCGTAACCGAATGGAAGGGCCGCAGCGCCGAAGAAATCGAAAGGTTTGTTACGATACCCATTGAGGTAGCTATGAACTCCGTACAGCGGAAAACCAATGTACGGAGTATCACCATGTTCGGGCTTTCAGTAATGAAGATTATCTTTGAAGATGACGTTGACGATTTCTTTGCCCGGCAACAGGTAAACAACCAACTGAGAACCGTTAGCCTGCCCGAAGGGGCAGAGCCTGAGGTACAGCCCCCGTACGGCCCTACCGGAGAAATTTTCAGGTACACACTCCAGAGCCCTACGCGTGACTCAAGAGATTTATTAACGATTCAGAACTGGATAATCGACCGCCAGCTAAGGGCTGTTCCCGGTGTGGCAGACATTGTGGCTTTTGGTGGCCGCGAAAAAATTTATGAAGTAATGGTAAACCCATTGCTATTGCATAAGTATGATATTACGCCACTGGAGGTTTACAACGCCGTAGAAAAAAGTAACATAAATGTAGGTGGCGACATTATTGAAAAGAACGGCCAGGCTTATGTAGTAAGGGGTCTGGGGCTACTCACAAAGACTGAAGACATTGAGAACATCATTATCGACAACATTAATGGTACGCCTATCTACGTAAAAAATGTGGCTCAGGTAACTGAATCAAATTTCCCGAGGGTAGGTCAGGTAGGGCTTGATGATAACGATGATGCCGTTGAGGGTATTATTGTTATGCGTAAAGGTGAAAACCCAAGTGAGGTACTGGCGCGTGTAAAAGACAAGATTGAAGAACTGAACACGAAGGTGCTGCCACCAGATGTAAAAATGGTTACGTTCTATGACCGCGACAACCTGATGAAGTTCTGTACCGAAACCGTTTTACACAACCTTGCAGAAGGCATTGTGCTGGTTACGGTTATTGTATTGCTTTTCATGGCCGACTGGCGGACAACCGTTATCGTTTCAATCATTATTCCGCTGGCATTGTTGTTTGCCTTCTTCTGTCTGCGGCTAAAGGGCATGTCGGCTAACCTGCTTTCAATGGGGGCTGTCGATTTCGGAATCATCATTGATGGCGCCGTAGTTATGGTTGAGGGGATATTTGTGGCGCTCGACCATCTGTCCCATAAGGTGGGTATGGAAAAGTTCAATAAACTATCAAAGCTGGGTTTAATTAAAAAAACCGGAGCTGAAATGGGGAAAGCCGTTTTCTTCTCAAAACTAATCATCATTACGGCACTTTTACCTATTTTCAGTTTCCAGAAAGTAGAAGGCAAGATGTTTAGCCCCCTGGCCTGGACACTCGGTTTTGCCCTGCTGGGTGCGCTTATCTTTACACTTACATTGGTACCCGTGCTTTGTTCTATCTTATTGAGAAAGAATGTACGCGAAAAAAACAACCCGGTGGTGCGGTTCTTCGACAAGTACATTACCTCCTGGTTTAACTGGACCTACGCCCATAAACGCCTGAGTGTATTTGTTTCTTTTGTTTTTATGGTCGTAACCTTTGCCTCTACAGTTTTGCTGGGTACCGAGTTTTTACCACAATTAAATGAAGGCGCCCTTTGGGTGGGCGCTAAAATGCCCATGAGTATGTCGCTCAATGAAACCGTAAAAATGGTTCATACCCTGCGCGACAAACTGAATCAGTACCCAGAGGTAAACGGCGTTCTTTCACAGACAGGCCGCTCAAATGACGGCACCGACCCATCTGGTTTTTATTATGTGCAAATGCAGGTGAACCTGAAACCCAAAAAAGAGTGGACACGGACAATAAGCACTGATGAACTGATAGAAGAAATGGACAAAGACCTGCGGCAATTTCAGGGTATCAATTACAACTACTCACAGCCCATAATAGATAACGTGGCAGAGGCCGTAGCAGGAATGAACGCCTCTAATGCCGTAAAGATTTTTGGAAACGACCTTGACGAGCTGAATAAATATGCAGATGAGGTACTAGATGCCATTAAAGATGTGCAAGGAATTAAAGACATAGGGGTAATCAGGAATATAGGCCAGCCCGAAATGCGTGTGAACCTGAATATGAAAAGAATGGCCTTCTATGGAATACAGACCAGCGACGCACAGGCCGTAATTGAAATGGCCATTGGCGGCAAAACTGCCTCTATTATGTATGAGGGCGAAAAGAAATTTGATATCAGGATAAGGTACCTGCAGGAATACCGGAAAGACGAAACTGACCTGAGCAGCTTGCTGGTGCCTACAACCAGAGGCACGAAAGTACCGCTGAAAGAGATTGCCACTATTGAAACCGTAACCGGGCCGGCATCAGTTTACCGCGACAAAAATAAGCGCTTTATTGGTGTTAAGTTTTCGGTAAGGGAACGAGACCTGGGCAGCACCATTGCTGAAGCCAAACAACTGGTGGCAGCCAAAGTAAAACCCGGCAGAGATATTGGTATAGAATGGACAGGTGAGTTTGAAAATCAGGTACGGGCCAGCGAACGGCTGGGGCAGGTGGTTCCATTATGCCTGCTGGCTATTTTTGTAATTTTATTTGTGATGTTCGGCAATGCCAAAGACGCAGGTCTGGTGTTAGTGAATGTGCCTTTTGCCCTGATAGGCGGCATTCTGGCACTACATATTACCGGTACTATTTTTGGTATATCGGCCGGGGTTGGATTTATTGCGCTATTTGGTATCTGTGTGCAAAACGGGGTTATTCTCATTTCTGTTTTCAACAAAAACCTGGCTTCCAGAATGTCGCTCGATGATGCCATCAGAGAAGGTGTAAAATCCAGAGTAAGGCCCGTGGTAATGACAGCCCTAATGGCTGCCATAGGTTTGCTGCCTGCTGCCATCTCAACCGGAATCGGCTCAGAGACACAGAAACCCCTGGCTATTGTCGTAATTGGCGGGCTTATATCGGCAACGGTACTTACGTTGCTCATCTTCCCAATCATCTACCGTTTCTTTTACAGGCATAATTTACATACCATCAAAGACCTTGATTAATTGAAACAGTACCGCCTGAAAGCCGGATAGCCCCAACTATCCGGCTTTTTTTGTATAAAAACACGAATGACTATTTAAAAACATATCCGGGGCAGCCTCAGAATAAAATCATTATAAAAGTTATAAAAAAATAGCTTTATTTGTGCGTTGGTATTGGTTTTACCAGAATATTCTATTTCAATACCACCCATCCCATTGAGAAGTATGATTAAAATTTTTGCCTTCTGTCTCAATTTTCTGATTCTACAGAAAGACACCTCCGGTATAACCTATGAAAGCTACGTACAAGCCATTCAGGATTATAAACCTCTGCTGGCAGATATAAGAGAATACAAAATTACACCAGAAGATGCCCGCGAAAGATTTCAGTCTATCATGCTTACCCTTAAAAAAGCGTATCCGACAGCTGCCTATGATTCGTCAGCAGTAAGTATTATTTTTCCTTTACAAGGCTTTGACTATCGCGCTGTTGGCGGCCGTGCTGGTAACGGCTATAAAGACAAAGGCTATGATTTGTTCGACCAGAACGCCAAAGGCAGCCACCCGGCACATGATATATTTATTAAAGATAAAAATCAGGACTGCAAAGATGACCGCACAGGCGACTACGTGGGTATTTTATCAGTCAGTGACGGAATTGTGATAGGCACTGAAACCGAATGGCAGCCCGGTAGCGAGTACAGAGGCGGTAATTATATCTGGGTTTATGATACAGTGTCTGGTGGTTTATGGTATTACGCGCATCAGAAAGAGATTTATGTAAAAACCGGCGATACCTTAAAAGCCGGGCAAAGAATATCAATTATAGGCCGTACCGGATACAATGCCTATATGAAACGCTCAGACACACACCTGCATTTAACCTATTTGCGGATTGATGATGAGGGCAATCCATTTCCGGTAAATACTTACGGCTGGCTGAAAAACGCAGCTACCCTGATTGACCCTAGAATTGCAGCCGATTTAAAGCCTTTTGCGTACTTTGCTGAACCTAAAGCCCTGAAAGTAAATCCTAAGAAATTAAAAGCGCCTGCCATTAAGACCCATAAAAGTGGCTATTCGGGTAAGAAGAAAAAAAAGAAGAAAAGATAACAGGCAAGAAAGACCCCTCTTAACACAATAATTCTTCTCTGCCAGCAAAGAAGAATTATCAACCAGTATGCCCTTCATAAATTTAAGAACCCGCTTTGCGTGCGCAAGGCTGTATCTGTATCAAAATTTAAGTATTATTATGCGCGGGCAGCAACGGGGCTTCCTCCATCAGGTCTTTTAAAGTGGTATGTTCATAAACAGCCAGATTGGCGTCTCTTACTTTCTCCATAATTGGTCTGATACGGCACGTCACTTCATCGTCGCAATCGTCGCACTTGCCATAAAAGTGTAACGACACACATAGCATTGGTGCAATAGGGCCATCTATTATACGCACTATTTTAGCTATGGTTACCTGCTCAGGAGGCAACCGGAGCTGATACCCCCCACCTTTCCCCTTCTGGCTATGCAATATTCCGTTATTACGCAATTCAAGCAATATAGCTTCCAGAAATTTTTTCGGAATGTTTTCTTTTTCGGCTATTTCGGCAATAAGAACCGGGTGTTTTGATTCAAATCTTTCAGAAAGCAGCTTTAGGGCTTTTAATGCGTATTTTGCTTTTTTTGAAATCATCTATAGAGTGCTGATGTGTATTTTGGTTGGTTTTAAAGCTATGAGCCTGGCAAATGTAAAATTTTTTCCTGGTTTTGCAATAAAACTGCCAATTCTATATTGCCGAAATAGGTAACGGCTCATATTTATGCCAAGTTAGCTATTTTTTAACTAAATAACCAGCTTTTGCCCGGGTGGGTACGCCATCATAAGACAGCCCCTCAAGCCTGATGCTCACTTGGGCAGATGCATCGGTGTTAAAAAATGAAAGTTTGGCTTGCCCGTTTTCATCTGTTTTTACAACCGGCGCCCAGAAAATGGTAGACCGATAATCAGGCCTGGTATCTGACTGAAAATCTTCCGGACTGGCTTCATTATAGCGCGGCGCATAAAACTCTTTGGGTATTGCATAGCCGTTTACTTCGGCTACCTCAATACCGGTTGTAGGCCCCACCGGGCCCGAGCCACCCCGTTTGGTCAACACAGAAATAACACCGTTACCACCGCGAGAACCATAAATTGTTTCGTCGGCACCTTTCAGCACATCTACGCGGTCAACATCAAAAACTGGTATAGATAATATCATTTGTTTGTCAACCATCATGCCATCAAGCAAAAACGCAGGCTCAGATGAACCGGTAATTGAGCTCAGCCCTCTGATAGTAACTGACGGATTCATGGGGCTGCCGGATACCTGCACACCCGGCACCCTTCCTCTCAGCAAGTCCAGAACGTTACCATACGAATTCATGTCGGGGGTAATTTTCAGTGTATTACTGGCGTGGCTGTAAAGCACGCGGTCTTCACGCTCTATATGTTTTTTGGCTTTCACTACCACTTCCTGCAAAAGCCGCTCGCGCTGGTTTTTCAATATGCGGGCAATTTCAAGTGCTTCACGCGTTCTTTTCAGATAATCGGCCAGGTCAGACTCATCAAAGGTTATCGGATTAAACGGAATAGCCACCACCTGCACCTTGGGCGATACCATCTTGTTTATAAAAATCTTGGTATTGCGGTTTAATTTACCAGCCACTGCCTGCACCAGTATTTTGGCCTGCCCGCTGTAGTCCAGATCAGAAATCAGGAATGAGCCATTGGTAGCGGCCTCACCAACTCCAAAATGGCGTTTGTCGTTGTCCAGCCACATCATGTAGGTCAATGTCAAGGGTTTTTCAAACAATTTTCCGTTTGGCCGGGTTACTTCGCCGGTAATACTCAAACCCTGTTCATGTAAAAACCTGGGGTCGGGAATCGATGGCTTCAGGATATCGTCCCACCTGAATCTGCGCCATCCCTGTGTCATCAGCAGCACATCAAGGTGCCTGCGTACCTCCGGTTTGTTTTGCTCAAAATAATAGTCTGGTTGTTCAACTTTCCCTCTTACGTCAGAACTCAACAATAAATAATTCATGATGTTCTCTTCATTGGGTTGCAGAAGCACCTGCCTGCTATCAGAAACAACTACTGAAAAATTACCTCTCACGGGGCTGCCATCGGTATTTGTAGCCTTTATATTCAGCTTTACTTCTTCTTTGGGGCTATACGCACTTTTATCGGGCGTAATACGCACATTCACATCGTCTTCATGAAAAACATATACGAGACGCTCGCAGCGAGGCCGCCCCGTTTCATCAAAAACCGTAAATTGCGCCACTCCTTCAGGAAACTTGTCTTTTGGTACTTTAAGCGCCACCGATTTATTACTGACAGGCGTGCGGGCTATGTAGTGAATAACCCCCTGCGACTGCCCGATAATCACCATCTGGCCACTTTCTTTGGTTTTATTGTAATTATGGCCGGCATACAAACGCATCAGGTTGTTATCGGCCACAGCCTCTACGCCCAATACATAGCCGTTTTTTTCTATTGGCGGAAACGCCACTTCTTTTTCCATAATATTGCGGTACCTTATTTTGGCCAGATAGGTTTCTCCGGGTTCAGCTTTAAAGCCGAATTCCCCCATGCCCAGATGCTGGCTCTCAAAGCGCATTACTGTATCTCCGGCCTGCGTAAACACTACGCCATTTACATCTACGCCATTTCCGGTAACATCAGTTGCCTTAAATGCCACCCGGTTATTGATGCCCTCAACAATCTGGCCGCCTTCCGGAAAAAACCTGAAATCAATCTCGCGGCTATCATACTTGACGGGGGTTACCTCCTGCCCTACTTTATGCACCTTAAAGTCTTTTACAAACATCAGATCTTCGTCAAAATTGCGCATCCAGTTGGTATATGCCCGCAAACGATAGTAGCCACTATGCAGCGAATCAGCCAGTTCAAAATCTCCGGCGGCAGTGCCATCTTCCAGTTTCAGTATTTTTCTTTCAAGCACTTTTCCAAACAGATTATCTATCAGCTCTACATACAATGGCACACTTTTCTGGTTGAACTGATTAGTCGAGGCATCAACGGTATAGGCTTTCAGCCAGACGGTTTCACCGGCTGTGTAATAAGGTTTATCAAGGTGCAGATATACTTTTTCCTGTGGGTAAAGGCTGGCATATTGGTTAAATTTACTCACAATGGTATCAGCCAGATCTTCGTTAATTACAAACGAAAATAAGATGGTAGAAACAGCAAAAAACAGAATGGTTCTCTTCATTTTATAAAAAAGTTGAGGCTTTATCAGGTAATCAGGCTGTGCGCCATAAACACAGCCATCCGGATTTAAAACATACGCTCAGGCAGTTAAAGCTACACAGGTTTAGGGTGTGTTCCAAATGTTTTAGGCATTAAAACGCTGCTTGCGCATCATTATTGAAATTGCAGGAAGATATAATTTGCCTCGGTAATTTTATTGAAATAATTCTTGACTTGTATTGTTTTTTTCTCTACGTTAGTACTAAGGAAGTTCTTTGAAAGATTAAAGCATGCCATGAAGGTTTTAGCGAATTTTTCGCTAGTACCGCATGGGAGACTTTAAACAATTTATCTATTGTTAACTTTAAATTTGTGAGTTATGAAGATTAATGTGCAAGCAGTTCATTTTGATGCTGACCCGGGATTGGTTAGTTTCATTCAAAGCAAGTTAAGTAAATTAGATACCTTCTACGACCGAGTAGTGAGTGGCGAAGTGTTTTTAAAGCTCGACAAAGGAGAAAAAAGTAAAGTGCATAAAAAATTAATTGAAGTTAAACTGATTGTACCCGGCCAGACCATCTATGTAGAAGAAAAAGGTGATACTTTTGAAGAAGCCACCGACATAGTGGTAGAAACCCTGAAATCGAAAATCAAGAAATTCAAAGATAAAAAGAACATTGTTGAACATAAAAAGCCTGAATTGGCTGCGGTAGAGGAAGAAGTAACCGAAGACGAATTTTAAATAATTAGTTATATCTGAAAGAGGGCAAGCAATTGTCCTCTTTTTTTTTGTGCTGTTCTAAGTGATTTAATAGCTGAAACGTATAGCCAAGCGGCTTAATAAATCTACCAGCCACTTATAAAAGCCATCAAAATTATGTTAGCCTTTAATAGCCATTCCTTTTTCTTCTTTAGTTTTATTCCGATTTCGGCAATTAATAATAAATTAAAACGTCGCAAATTCTGTAATAAACATTATTAGTTCAAAATCATTTCGTTATCTTGCATTGGTTTTTGCATATTTCTATTATTTATGAGAATAAAAAAAGAGATACCACTTCTCTTGTGGTTTATCTTGGCCGCAGTAGATGGCCTCATTCATTTTTTTAGGGAATCGTACAACAATTACGCAATCTATAAGGGTGTTTTCTTTCATCTTATTCATCAGACTAATCTCTATAGTCTTTATCCGAATGAATACAATGACAGCAACCACTACGGGCCATTCTTTGGGCTGATTGTTGCGCCTTTTGCTGTTTTACCTGACTATGTTGGACTGACCCTCTGGACGACCTTCCACGCCTTGGTTCTATACATTGCTTATACCAAATTACCCATCAGAAAAAGCGACTTATGGATAATATTGATGATATGCGTGGTTGACCTGAACACCTCGTCGCACAATGTGCAGGTAAACCCCAGTATTGCAGGCCTTATTATTTTATCCTGGTATTTTGTTAAAGAAGAAAAGGATTTCTGGGCAGTGTTGTTTGTAATGATTGGTGCCTTTGTAAAACTTTACGGCATTGTAGGGCTGGTTTTCTGGCTATTCTCTAAGCATAAACTCAAATATATTTACTCGGTTGTATTCTGGGCTGCTGTGTTGTTTGCACTGCCGATGCTCATTAGTTCGCCAGGGTTTGTAGCGCAGTCTTATGTTGACTGGTACCACAGCCTGGTAGAAAAAAACCTATCTAACCAAACGGGTTCAGAGGGCATAGGCAGCATGCAGGATGTGTCGCTCATGGGATTGTTTCGCCGTGTAGGTGGCCTTCAGGTGTCAAACCTGGTCTTTATTGTTCCGGGTCTGTTATTACAGCTGGCTCCGCTGGCACGTATAAAGTTATATGACAACCTCGTTTTCCAGCTTCGCTATCTGGCATCGATTCTGATATTCGTGGTAATATTTTCATCGTCTTCCGAGTCATCTACCTATATAGTAGCCATATCTGGTGTAGCTATCTGGTTTATTACCCAGGACCACCCCATTAAACGGCCAATTTGGATTCTATTCGGCCTGGCACTAGTGTTCACGTCTTTATCAGCAACAGATATTTTCCCTTACCATATCAGGCAAATGTTTATTATTTACTCAATAAAGGCATTTCCATGTTGCCTGATATGGTTTACCTGCGTATACCAATTACTAACCGAAAAACATTACCCAATTGAAAAAAAATGGATATTTCAAGGCTAAAAATCTGCATTCTGACGGCAGCGTATAACGAAGGCGAGAATATTCTTGTCTTTTATGATGCCGTGAAGAGCGTGATAGACACTTTGCCCTACACGTTTGAGTTTTGCTTTGTGAATGACGGCAGCTCTGATAATACCCTGCGTGTAATCAGAAATCTGGCCAGAGAAGACCACTCTGTTAAGTATCTGTCGTTCTCCAAGAATTTCGGTCAGCAGGTAGCTCTGAAAGCCGGAATTGATACCATTGAGGCCGATGCCATTATTATGATGGACAGCGACCTGCAACACCCGCCCACCATGATACCTGTGCTGATTAACGCATGGGAACAAACGGGAGTTAATATTGTAAATACATTGCGTGAAGAAGACCGCGATTTATCGTGGTTCAAAAAGAAAAGCAGCCAGTGGTTTTATAAAGTTTTGAATAACATCAGCAATTTATCTTTGGAACCAGGCCAGGCAGACTTCCGGCTGATTGACCGACAGGTAGCCAAAACCCTCAGGGAATCAAAAGAGCAGGATGTTTTTCTGAGAGGCATGATACACTGGATTGGCTTCCGCCAGACCAACATACCTTATAAGCCTCAAAAACGCTTTGCCGGCGAAAGCAAATATACCCTTAAAAAAATGATAAGACTGGCTTTGGCCGGTATTACGTCGTTCAGCGTAAAACCACTGCATAGCGCTATTTATCTGGGTTTTATTATTGCTTTTGGTTCAATGTTGTATCTGCCTTATGTATTATATAGTTACTACAGCGGCCATGCAGTTGACGGCTGGAGTTCGGTTCTGATGACCATTGCCTTTTTTGGAGGTCTGAACCTGTTTATTTTAGGAATTATTGGTTTATACATTGGTAAAATACTGATTCAGAATAAAGAACGGCCTTTGTATATTATTCAGGAACATAATATTTATGAAAACAGCTATTCTCAGTTTTGATGTTGAGGAGTTTGATATGCCCTTTGAGTTTGGCGGACACTCGAGCCTGCAGGAGCAGATTGCTACTTCAAGCGCGGGTTTACAAAGTTTAGTTACTATTCTGAATAGATTTAATGCAAGTGCCACATTTTACTGCACAGGTATTTATGCTCTTGCAGAGCCAGACAACATCAGGTCTTTAAGTGTGGCACACGAAGTGGCATCACATAATTATTATCATTCAAGTCATAAAACCGACGACCTGCGCAATTCTAAACTGGTGTTAGAAAACATTACGCAAAAAGAAGTTAAGGGGTTCAGGATGCCTCGCATGGCGCCCGTATCTGATGCGGATTTGCTGGAAGCAGGTTATAGTTATAACGCATCATATAACCCGACTTACCTGCCGGGCAGATATGACTACAGACATATACCGCGCACCATTCATCAGCAGAACGGACTAATTCATGTGCCGGCTTCGGTTTCGCCGCGCTTGCGTTTACCGCTGTTCTGGATTGCGTTTCACAATTACCCTTTGTCTTATTTTTTTCATTTATGCAAAAAAGTGGCCGAGGCAGACGGGTACCTGCACTTGTATTTCCACCCATGGGAGTTTACCGATTATACCAACATGCCGGATGGAGCCAAATACCCTTTTTACCTGCGTAGAAACAACGGGCTGAAAATGCAGAAAAGATTTAACCGTTTATTGAATTTTTTAAAGCAGGAAGGGTTTGCTTTCAAAACTACATCGTGGTTGCTTGAACAGACCAGCTTATTTGCCGAGCCCATATAAAAAACGCATAGGCAGCAGCCTATGCGTTTAATTGAAATATCTCTTTCAGTTCGTGTGCTTCTTCGGGTTTCATTCTCCCTGCCAGCACAAGCCTTAGCTGTCGCCTGCGAAGCGCACCAGCATATAATTCTTTTTCTTCGGCTGTTTCGGGTTCTACCGCAGGTACTTCTATCGGCCGGCCGGTCTGGTCTACTGCCACAAAAGTCATAAAAGCCTTATTGGTATAAATCCGGGTTCCGGCAGGTATATTTTCAGCCCACACGTCAATCCCTACTTCTAATGATGAGTTAAAAGCCCTGGTTACTTTGGCTTGCAGGGTAACTACCGAGCCTAAAGGAATGGCTTCTTTAAAAGAAACATTATCGACCGAGGCCGTTACCACTATCCGGTTACAGTGCTTTTGTGCCGCAATGGCTCCGGCAATATCGAGCATTCTCATTAAATTCCCTCCCATCAGGTTTCCCAAGGTATTGGTGTCGTTCGGGAAAACCATCTCGGTCATTACTGTAAGCGAATCTTGTGCTTTACGTACTTTTTGCATAAACTGTTTTTTCAAAAATATGGTTTGTTGATTTGGTTTTTATAGTTTATCAAGTCTGATGAACAATTCGTTCCCTGCCCGCGGCGGAATAGAATTGTAGCACCTCTCAAAAATTACAGGCTGAAAATAAGGCTTGAACATCTCAAGGTATTCTTCTTTTGAGCCACCAAATGGCGGCCCACCCGCAAACGTAAAATCAAAAATTACACCTGCCAGCCTGCCTTTCGGCTTAAGCAGATTATACATCTGCTCAGCATATTTTGATCGTAATGAAGGGTCTAATGCTGATAAAAACGTTTGCTCAATAATCAGATTATACTGCCCCTGATGCGTGAAGAAATCCTGATGGATTACCCTACAACTGCCATTTTGAATGTAAAATTGTAAATTTCTCTGCAAACGTTCTACTAAAACCGCCGAAATATCAATGAGTGTGATATTGGTAAAACCTTGTTGCAGCAAATATTCGGCCTCATAAGAGTTACCACATCCGGGAACCAGAATGGCTATTGACCTATCCGTCAGTTGGTCAAAGTAGGTTTTCAAAGGTGTGGAAACATAGCCAATATCCCAGCCTGTCTGGCCGGTTTTGTATCTTTCGCTCCAATATTCCTCTGTAAGCATTGTTCTGTTCGTTTAAAAAAGGAACCCTATCCACAAAGCAGATGTTTGCCCATCATAGCATCAGCATCAACCACAAATATACCAATAAAATGAAATCCGTTGCCGATTACCTGCGCCAAACCCTTGTGCAAGTGTTACCTGCGCTTCAGGGGATTACGGAAGAAGAAGCCGGAGCAAAACCCCAACCGCATAAATGGTCGAAAAAAGAGATTCTGGGGCATCTGATAGATTCTGCCAGCAACAACCAGCATAAGTTTGTGAGAGCAATGGCACAACCGCACGTGGAATTTGTGGGTTACACGCAGGACTCATGGGTAACCCTACAGGCATATAATAACCGAAACTGGCAAGAGATTGTGTCTTTCTGGTATGCCTATAACCTGCACATAGCGCATATAATAGAGACCGTGAACGCAGATTATTTGCAGCATACCATCCGCATTGATGGGTGTAATCCTTTTACACTGGCCTTTATTATGGAAGATTATGTGGAGCACCTGAAACACCACCTGAAAGTAATTCTGCCTGATGCAGGTTTAAGCAGCCAGTTTGAGAATGTTTATAGTGCATAAAAAAGGTGGCTTCTGGCCACCTTTCCGGTTTATTAGGCGGCGATATGCGGTTTAATTACCTGTAAAAAAGAAAAATCCCCGGCAAGACTTAATCTATACCGGGGATAAATAGAACCAATTAATCTTCCAATACACCCATTCGCCCTAGTTCATAATCTTCAATAGCCTGCTTCAGTTCGGCTGGGTAATTCATTACAAACGGGCCATAGGTAGAAAGCGGCTCCTGAATGGGTTCTCCGGCCAGCAGCAACAGCTTGCCTTTGGTAATGGCCTCAAAGTCTATGCCTTCTCCTTCGTGGTCAAAAGTAACCATATTCAACTTTTCAACGGTGGTTTCGTTGGTTTTTATCTGTCCGTCAAGCACATATAAAAGTGCATTATAAGAAGCCGGAATTTCAAAGAAAGTTCTGGCACCTGCCTCAAAATTAACCATCATGGCCAGCATAGGCGAGAAAGTAGAGGCTGGTCCGGTTTTGCCTTTGTAATTACCTGCTACCAATTGCATTTCTATGCCTTCTTCTGTCAATACCGGCATGGTGTCTTTGGTCAGGTGCTGGTACTTGGGCTGTGTCATTTTGTGCGCGCGGGGCAAATTAACCCAGAGTTGTACTAACTCAAAATTCCCTCCTGCCTGCAAGAACTCGGCAGATGGGCCTTCAGAGTGAATAATTCCCTTGCCTGAGGTCATCCACTGCACATCACCGGCATTCAGGAATCCTTCATTGCCCAGCGAATCTTTATGATGAATTTTTCCCTGAAACAAAAAAGTAACTGGCTCAAACCCACGGTGAGGATGCGGGCTCAAACGGGGGTTGCTATGAGCGGGGCTATGATACGTAGGTACAGCATGATGTAATAACAAAAATGGACTCACCTGCCTGATATCCCTGGCAGGTAAAGGTTGTTTTACCAGCATGTGGCCTACCTGAACATCATGCCCCAAACTGATGTATTGAATGTTACGCGCTTTCATTTTGGCAATAATTTAGATGGCTTTTGCCGGGGCTAAGCATGGGGTTCTACCTCTTTTGGAGCTACTATCCGGTTTACCAGCCAAAGGTATTCGTTGGTAAAAAGCTCAATGGCTTTAAAAAAAGCTGGGTCTGTCAGATTGGCCTCGGCATCAAATTTTTTGTCTACGGCCGGTACAATCAGCATGTGTGGCGAGGCCACACCGAATAAAGCTGCCACCAGATTTATCATTTGCTGGCTGGCCCGCATGCCTCCCATTGCTCCGGGCGATGCCGTTACAATGCCGAAGGGTTTATGTAATTGCTTCGGGAAATGGTCTAACAGATTTTTCATTGCAGGAGAATACCCACCGTTGTATTCGGGTGTTACCAGAATAAAAGCATCTGCCGAAAACACACGTTGTGCCAGTTCTTTCCATTCTTCCGGAACGGCATCTATTGATGTCCATACCTTCTGAACAAAGGGCAAATCGTGTTCTTTCATGTCAATAATGTTCACCGAAGCATCTGTTATTCCGCTCAGATGTTTCTGCAGATACTTTGCTACGCGAACCGTAACACTTTCTTTTCGTGGGCTTCCTGAAATGATTTCAATTTTCATTTTTCTTAAGTTTATGGACAAGACCATCAGAAAGACATCGGAACGTCAATCAGAAGAATCTCAGCGTTTGTTTTGGCTTTGATATGTATATCGGTGGTTTCACTTATACCCAAGGCGTCTCTGCGCGCCAGCTGCTGGCCGTTTATTAGGGCTTCTCCGTCTATTAAGAAGGCGTATACACCGTTATTATTTAGTTTAACAGAATAATCTGCCTGTTTATCGGCGTCCAGATTAATGAGTGAAAACCAGGCATCCTGATTAATACCCATCGCTCCGTCATTGCTACCTATGGGTGAAACCAGTGTCTGAAATTGATTAACCCTGCCTTCAATCGGAAACGCCCGCTGGTCATATCTGGGTTCTATGTCTCTAACCTTCGGAAAAACCCAAATCTGCAAGAGGGTCAGCGCTTTATCTATGTTTTTGTTTCTTTCTGAATGGTAAATTCCCGTGCCAGCCGACATCACCTGCACTTCGCCTTTGCTGATGCTCCCGAGGTTACCCATGCTATCTTCATGTTCTAATTCACCCGAAAGCGGAATGGTTACAATCTCCATGTTGTCGTGCGGGTGCATGCCAAAGCCACGGCCGCCTGCTATTTTATCATCATTTAATACCCTTAGCGCACCAAAATGCACCTTTGCCGGGTCGTGGAAACCCGCAAAACTAAATGAGTGCCAGGCATCTAACCAGCCATGGTTCGCATGGCCTCTTTCATCGGCTTTATAATATATGGTTTTCATAAATTTAATACATTTACATTCAATGTATATACATATATAATTTATAAAAAGTTCAACCCTTGATAATTACTCATCACCACTCAAAATTATCCTTTAATGGCTCTGTTCAGAAAAACAATAAAGGGGTAGATAGCCTCAAAACCTTGCAGAACAGCCGGCACAAAGTCTTTTTTGAGCGCCTCAGCTACCTCAAAAGTATCTGAAACCGTAAAGCTTTTCAGTTTCAGCAACTCAATGGCCGGGTTAGACTCATCGTATCCTTTCGGCGGGCGGACAGTAGCAGCTTCTCTGTCCAGGCCTGCAGGGAAATACTTTTTAAAATCCGGGGCTTCGGTAATGCCTTTTATTTCTTCAAAGTTGTAATCAATTTCGTCACGAATCTTTTTTAACTCATTGTTTTCGGGCATCCAGATACCCCCGGCAAAAAAACACTCATTGGCATCAATATGCAGATAATAACCTGCACCGCCAGACTTTTTGCCACCGGCTGTAAACCATGCACCGAAATTAGTTTTATAGGGCGACTTATCTTTTGAAAACCGTACATCACGGTTAATTCTGAAAACGCAGTCTTTAGCTTTCAAATCCGTCTCCTCAATACTTTTATCAAACTTTCCTAAACCTTTAATGAGTAAATCTACAACCTCAATAAAGTTCTGCTTGGCTGTTTCGTAGGTTTTACGGTTGGCATCAAACCAGGGCTTGTTATTATTCTCTTTTAAGTCTGCTAAAAACTGAATAGTCTGAGGCTGAATCATATCTGTTAAGTATTGAGTTTAGCTATAAAATCAATATCCGGCAAGTAAAAGTTCCCGGCTATTTCACTTCGTTTGCCAATGGCTTTTGGTGCTCAAAATCGCTTATATTTTGCAGCGTAACCAGTGCAATCTGGGTAAGGGCCTCTTCTGTAAGAAACCCCTGGTGCGAAGTAATAATCACATTCGGGAAGGTCATGAGGCGTGCCAGCGTGTCATCTTGCAGTATCTGTTCCGACAAATCGTTGAAGAAAATATTCTCTTCCTGTTCATACACATCAATGCCCAGGTAGCCTATAATTTTATTTTTCAGCGCTTCAACCACGGCATGGGTGTCTATCAACCCGCCCCGGCTGGTATTAATGAGCATCATACCTCTTTTCATTTTTGCCAGCGAACCCTCGTTAATCAGATGTCGCGTGGTATCCAGCAGGGGGCAATGTAATGAAAGGATATCTGCCTCTGCCAGAAGCTCATCAAAAGGCACATAAGTTACTCCGGCGGTTATCAGCTCCGCATCATTGTGTTGGTCGTAGGCCAGTACTTTACAACCCAGCCCGAGCATAATACGGGCAAACACCCCACCAATTTTACCCGTACCTACTACCCCAACGGTTTTACGGTATAAGTCAAATCCGGTCAGTTTTTCTAAAGAGAAGTTTCCTTCTCTAACCCGGTTATATGCCTTATGGGTTTTGCGGTTCAGGGTCATTACCAATGCCAGTGCGTGTTCTGCCACTGCATAGGGCGAGTAGGCCGGCACCCTCACAATCCTGACGCCCTCATGAGCCGCGGCCTGCAAATCTACATTATTAAAGCCGGCGCATCTGAGGGCAACCAGTTTAATACCCAGTTTTTTAAGTTTACTTATAACCGTGGCATTCAGATGGTCGTTTACAAACACACAAACGGCCTCTGACCCTTCAGCCAGACGCACAGAATGTTCGTTCAAAGCCACCTCATAGAATTCAATCTGATGCACACTATTGTATCGCTCAAACGAATCTTTGTCGTAAGGCTTGGTACTAAAAAATGTTATTTTCATTCTGATAAGTTTTGTTTGATACTTTTAAGCTGATAGGCCAACGATAGGTGATGAGAAAACCCTAATAAAGAATGATTACTGGCGGCGTAATCAAAAATAAACTGTTTTGACTGAAAACCAAAACCGAAATGCACATTATTGATACGCGAAGTAATACCCGAACGGATATAAAAGTTTTTAACCAGTTGATACTCAAGCCCTGCTTTATAGACCAATGGCAAAACAATATCTTTTTCTGCCTCGCTCACCAACAGCAATTGTTTACCCGGCTGGTAAGAAAACCCAAACCGTAAAACCGTAGGAATTCGTTGCGAAAGAAAGAGCCTTGCCCCGGTTAAATTATACGCATGAAAGCCCATATTAACCGTAGAGCTCAATTTAGCCATTACCCCAAACTGGGTAAGAAATGTTTGTTTAACAGCAAAATTTTCGATAGCGGCCTGCAGGTAGGATACTTTCAGGCCCAGCGCTACCCTGCCGGTGCTTTTGGCCAGCGACAACCCTAATTTTTGTTCGTTATAAAGTTTATCGCCAAACCGCTCTACGTCAAGTCCTGCTTTGGCCCATTTGGCCGAAAAATTGCCTCCTAAAGCAAATGTCTGCAGCCCCGCCATATTATACCGGCTATGGTAAGCTGTACTGATAAAATGGTGGTCAAGAAAAGCCAGCCCGGCCGGATTATTAAAAACAGATTGTTTGTCGGCAACGGCTGTAACAGCATTGGCCATGCCCCAGCTTCTGGCGCCTATAGGAAAAGGCTCGCCTGATGCATTGCATTGAGAAGTTCTAAACAGCGTGATTAGGGATATGAGAATAAGGCTTATCTGCGAACAAAGAAAAACCCTGTACTTTTCTCCAATTTTAGCCAAAGCGTTAAAATTTTGGAGCAAAATACAGGGTTAACGGCACAATTCAAAGCATTAATTGAACCTGCGCTTCACTATATCAATAAATTCTTCGGCCTCTGCGCTTTTGATGTCCCACAGGTAGCGTGGAACATACTTTTTAAGAATCAGTTCTTTGGCTTCGCTGAAATCCTTACATAATTCAATTTCATCAAGTGCGTTTGAGAATGTCTGAATATTACCACCAAAAAGGTTATTGGTAAACAAAAACCGCTGGTTGAGCGAAATGGCAGCGTTGATACCCTCAATCCGGTTATGCTGGTGGTGGTCAAGTATGGTACGGTTAGCCTTGGCCTGGTCATTAAGACTTTTTCTTTCTGTGCCCAGCTTTTCATTCAGCCTTACCTCTTCCGTATCTTTCGCTACTGTTTTTTCATAAGAATCACTCATTTTTGAGATAACGGCTCCCAATTTTTGTTCAAATATGGGTGGGGGCACGGTTTCTGCGGCCACAACTCTTGCAGGCTCGGCCTGCGGAGCATAAGATTCAACCTCCTGAAAAACAGGAGCTGCGTCAGGTATCGGGGTCTCAATCTTCTGTTCAATAACTGGTTTGTTCAATTCGGCTTCAAAAAATGAAGCGATAGCATCCGTATTTTGATGGTCTGGCGCTTGTTCATCATTAGAAGAAGTGAGCTCGGCTGGCACAGGAACTTTTCCGGCAAATAACGCCAGATAAGGCTCAGGGCTTTCCACCTGCAAAGGCATTTCATCTATCCAGGCCATGGCCTGATTAGCAAACACAAACTCACTGCCGTTGAGTTTTTCTAACAATTGTGGCAGTATCTCTTTATTTATCTGAATATACTTAACCACACCTGAAACACTCTGATGAGTAAATCTGAAATCGGGCAGATTGCGCATCAGTTCTTTAAAAAACGTTTGCGGCTCAAGAATCAACACCAGTGTTTCGGCCACTGCTTGTGCCAGCATGGGTTCAAAATGTTCTTTTTTCACAGATATAAACTGCGAAACAACATTCATAAAATTCTTTAATGCCTGTTCTACTTCCGGCGCATTGAAATCAAAGAAGGGGCTTCGCATTCTTTCGGTGTCTGCCTGCCATTTCTCATATAATGCTTTTATAGTGAGCAGATTTACCTGCTGAATACTACTTAATGAAAGAATCTGCTTGCCAGTAATAACTTTATTCTGAGCAAAAAAATCATTGCACAATTGTGCGGCATAAGCCTTACTGTACCGTTCGACGGCGGACAAATTCAATTTGTTAGACATTCTGAAATTTGTTTGTTTTGTATTAAAATAGTTAGGGTGCTGCCAGGTATAAAACAGCCCGGAATTTTGCAGAAAACTATTTTTTGTTATCCAACTGTAAAATTACTGCAAGTTTTTTGCCAGTTTTACTAAGAACGAAAAAATAAATTAAATAATGTTTATTGAACCAAAAAGAGGCAGGATACAAGGGCAGAAAGCAGGCTGGGTAGAGGTAATCTGCGGCTCTATGTTTTCAGGAAAAACCGAAGAGCTGATCAGGAGGTTGAACCGTGCTAAAATTGCCAGGCAAAGGGTTGAAATTTTTAAACCAGCCATTGATATCCGGTATCATGATTCTGATATTGTGTCGCATAATCAGACCAGCATTCGGTCTACACCGGTTAATACTTCGGGAGAAATACTATTAATAGCCAGCGATTGTGAAGTAGTGGGGCTTGACGAAGCTCAGTTTTTTGATGAAGGCATTGTAGATATAGTGAATTTACTGGCCGAACAAGGCAAAAGAGTGATTGTAGCCGGTTTAGATATGGATTCGAAAGGGGTGCCCTTCGGCCCGATGCCGAACCTGATGGCCATTGCAGAATATGTAACCAAGGTACATGCCATTTGTGTGGTATGCGGCGATATTGCCCATTATTCATACAGAAAAGTAGCCGACCCGCAGCAGGTTTTGTTGGGGGAATCTGACAGTTATGAGGCCCGCTGCCGGCGTTGTTATCATTTAAATCCTTAAATAGTAAATAAAGAAAGATTTTTGTATTTTTGCAATCCGGTTGAAAGTTCCCGTAGTTCAATGGATAGAATGTCAGATTCCGGTTCTGATGATGGGGGTTCGAATCCCTTCGGGAACACATTTTATTTCTATCAAACCTGATTTAACGAAAATAGCCAGCGAAATCAAAGATTTACTGGCTATTTTTATAATTATTCGATTATCTGTCATTTCTCGACAAATAAAACATCGCCTGATTAGTAGCTGATTTCAAAGAAACTCCAGAAATTTCGCTACACCATTTCTTATAACAGCGGCTCGTTTCTTGGGCCAATCTTCCAAGTCATTCGTGCACGTTCAATTAAATCCCAGCTTAAATGACCTTTCTATTGGTATAAAGTTCGGCTATTGGTTCTCAACTTATGCAACTCCAATCTAATCTATCCTGGCAATACTACCGCATATCCATATTGTAGCTGATGGGGCCAGCCTGATAATTGGTTAACCCCAACCAGGGTGATGGATATCCAATCCCGATAGCGCCTTCATTTTGCGGGCGGCTTGGTTTGGGGTTGATATACCCGTCTGAGTATTTGGCGATCAAAGTATCTGCAAGCGCCCACCATTCCTTAACTATTTCATTTGCATTGGCTTTGCATAATTCGGTTAATTCCTGGCTCGAAGCGCTTGATTGAAATATTTCATCCCAATATTTAAGAAGTTCTACTTGCTGATTCTCCAATTTCAATTGCAAAGGCTGGATGTCTACCTGACACATTCTCTGAAAATTGAGCCTGGCCCAGTTAGCAACGAAATCAAAGCTCCACCAGGCCGCATCACGACTAAATTGCTGAGGGTCGCCAATTTGAAACGTGGTAGGTAGTTGTTCTACTTTGCTCGGAAACGGCACAAAACAGGTAGTATAAGAAACATCTGACCCAAACCAGCATATACCTTTTGTAAGTTGCGGGGCATCTGGTCGGGTTTGGAGTACATACGTATAACCCTGATAGAATACAGAGATGGGGCGTTCCCAGGCGCCATATAATTTATGGTTTCCTATATCATAACTGGTGCCGTCATAGGGGCCAAAGAAACGCGTCGGGTCTCCATAAGGCCCGGCTGCAATACCCTTTGTCATATCAAATTGGGTACCTTCATAATGATCACGGTATAAGGCAAATACTTCTCTTACCTCCAATTGCTTTTTTGGCTGAATGCTAAACGGATAGTCTGTGGTATAACCATCATTTACCCAGGGGCTTAATCCAAGGTCAGGATTAGCCCGGTCAAAGACACGCCATACCCTCCGCAGCGAATAATATGGATGATTGTATTCACCGTCACTTATAGCAACCAACCAATCTACCGTTCCGGTTTCTGAAGCCCAACCAACCTTTCTGAGGCCGGGCAGCAAACGATTTGAGAATAGCTGATCTTCTGAATCTGGCCTGATTTCCCGGATTCGGAATTCATTTGCAGCCACGAAAATAGTGCCATCAGGTACCCGCTGTGCTATCCAGGCAGAATGGTATTCATTATCTGGTAAAGCGCACATTTCAAACACCCAGGCTTCTTTTTCATCAGCTACAAGCAAAGTTTCTCCGGTCGAGAAATAGCCATATTCATCAATAAGAGCCCCCATTAATTCTACTGCCTCTCTAGCTAATTTGCACCGCTCCAAAGCAATACGAGATAGCTCAGCACTGTAAAACAAACGACAATGGTCGCCACTTTTTTCTGCTTGTTCTTTCGTTATGGGGTTGGGCGGCATGAATTTGGCCCCATTTGTACACTCGCCAAACATCAGATTATGTTCATTCATGATTCCGTAACTCCCATCAAAGTAAGCGTAGGTATGCTCTATCTGAGGTATTTGACCTATAATCGGGGTTTCCGGCCAGTCTTTCAAATTATACCCCGGGCCTCGCTCTTTGCTAACAATACGTGGGTACCCGTCGTTGATGCCGGCAACTATACCGCGCATGCTACCAGGTGCATGATTCATAGCCGGAACATAGATGAAACGCTGATCTGAAAGTTCGTTGTCGTCAGAATGCGTTACAATCATAGAGCCGTCGGCTGTAGCTCCGGGGGTAATAATCATTGTTGTACACATAATTTTTTCAGTTTGATCTATGATTTCAGAGAACTCACCATCTTCGGTACTTTCAGCATTTACAATACCATTGCCCTATTTGTGAGCCAATGTTAGTGCCATAATTGCTGGCGCCAGCACTACTGCCGGGCGGAGGTGGCTGCTGAGGGTAAGGATTCCCATCGCTGTCCATAAATATCAATTGCTTGTCGGGTAGATTTTGATAAATGACCACAAAAGACGACCCACCATAATGGAACATACCCATTTCCTGGCCCTTTGTTACATGAGCTCCCTTTTTTAGTTGTTTGTCAAAAACAACACTTGACACCTCACTCATACCCAATGGTATACAGCAAACATTTCCATAGTCTTCAGTTTCAAATACAATCAGACCCTTCGCATTAACTTCGGCCAGATACGGAGTAGACGCTGTTGTTGCGCCTCCATAATCGGGCAGTACCAATTTGCTAAAAAAGCAACCGGGAATAACAATGGGGTCAAAAAGTACCTTGCCATTTACTGGTATCCACCAACGATGGAAATTGTATGGATTAAGGTAAGTCTGAAACACATACCCATTCTCAAACATCTCGTCTAATTTGTACGACTTGATAATTTCATTTTGGCGGCGATCAGGCGAACTGAAAATGTCGTTCAGCGAATACGGCATACCTTTGAGCCAGAACACATCTCTTTTCTGAACTTTCGGTTGCCAGCAAAACAGTGAACCATCATTTGGGCAAATAACTACCTGATTGGTATTTGGGCTTGCAATCGGTCTGGATTTTTTTGGATCAAGGAAATCACGCGTAAAGAATGAATCCCAGGATTTCCAGTAAGGTAAAGTTTGAGAATCTTTTTTCCATAACGGAAAATCATATTGCTTTTTAGCGGCAGGTGAAAGCCATTGCTCATTTTCTTTACTGAAGCCTACAGCAGAGGCAGGTGTAACAAGAAATTTCCCCCATTCTTCCAGAATAGCTTTCATTTTTTCATTGAACTTTGGAATGCGGAACATGGTACTGCCCCCAAGGGTAGCGTCAATTCCAACTACGATAGCTGAAAACGGAAGGCCAACTAAATCATTGTTAATGAATTGAGGCGCAAGGCTAAGAATAGTATTAAAGGCATTCAGCAGGGTTTCCAAATCAGGAATTCGAGGAATAGGCGCTTCCTTAGTTGACTGATGCGCATGAATAATGTTATCATTTTGTTGAAAAGCATTGTTTGCCAGATAAGTCAGCACCTCATCGCCTTCAATCAGCTTTTTTAGAGCTTTAATACTAGGTGCCAGGTTTTTTGGTTTTGTATTAAGAACCGATTCAAAAAATATCCGGAATGATTCTCTGTCTGGGTTGGGTATCCAACCACTTTGAATATTAAATGGAACGTAAGATTGCGGTAACATAGAAGTATTGTTTAAAAGGTTATCCTACTCATTTGGCTTTTCGGTTTTGCCCCGCTTTTTTAAAGTGGTAGCTGGTTTCCACTAGCTATTGTAATATTTTACGTTTTTTTAACAGGAAAATGCAGTGCCTGAGCAGAAAAACAGACTGAATGCAAAGGATACAATTCTAATTTATGTATCCGCAGTTTATGGTTGAGTGTTGATTACTTTTTACCCCATCTGGAATACTAAACCAACCATCATACCTAAAGCAAAAGCGTTTTAAAATGCAATATTGCCTGTAGAAAAGAACTTTGTTTTAACATGGCGAACGGTAGTCTTATTGTACCTGAAGTACATTGTAACTATCTGATTATCTGCAAATAGATATATACAATCAGGAGCTTATTTGAGTGTAAGCTCAATCTATCTCAACTGTGGTTTTACCCGGCAGCAGAGGCATTCGGAAAATGCTTTCCCTCCAAAATCAAAAAAGAAATCAGGTCTTTGAAAATCCATTAAATTAATCGTTAAGGGGAGGCTGTCTAATAAAGTACTAAGGCCACATAAATATGGTAATATAGAACTCTTTCAAACAGCCTCTTTACTGTTTCCTGACAAATTAACAGGGTTATACGTTGGCCATAGCCCATAGTTCACCCAATCCCTGATAGCCGTCCTGAAGCCATACTTTGTCAAATGCGTGGCTTAATGTTTTGCCTACCTCAGCGCCAGCGCAGTTGAAAGAAACATTTCCTGAACCATGATCTATCATGATCCACTCTTCGCCTTCGCCCTGAATACCATTCTGTAACCCTACATTACCAAAGGCATGGCTAAGAAATTTTCCGGTTTCAGCGCCCAGACAGGCAAGTGCCACGCGTTGGTTGGGCAATTGTTGTAGAATAAACACTTCACCTTCTCCCTGAACACCGTTCTGAAGCCATACTTTGTCAAATGCGTGACTAAGGAATTTACCAGTTTCTGCTCCAAGAGCTCCTAATGTAATAGTTGCCATTATGTTAAATTGTTAATTGTTATCCCTACTCTTTTATGAGGCTTTTCAGTACCCGCCTGCAACCCAAAATGACAATTGACCAATTGGAATCGCACATTTAAGATTACACAACAAAGTTCAACTATTTCTTAGATTATTTATAGAGTAGAAACCCCGATTCCATAAAGTAAAACTACCTGATTACCAATACGGTACATTTACGCAGTACAGAACCATATATGCGCTAGCGAGGGTTCTGAGTAGATTTACCTACTAAAACAAGATTCCCATTAAATTTTGCCAAACCATGGGCTATGAACCGGAATGAATATTAAAATATCTGTAATCCAGGCAAGGCAGCGCAGGGTGGTTGCGCATGTACCAATAAAATTGGTAAATCTCTGCCCTTCAAATGCCGGCATCAGCGGCTCCTGTCTGTAATGAAACCACTCAAATTAATAGTCCGTTTTTCTTTACAAATACCCCTTTAATGGCTCCTGTCTGTAATGAAACCATCCAAATATAATTACGCCTATCAGTATACGAACCACGAATGAAAAAACATGGCTTTGCCGACTACCCTATATAGCTGCATTGGCAGGTTTATAAACCCTTACCCGACAAATAAAGGCAAAATAATTTGTGCAACTCAAAAGTTGCACATACATTTGCAACCTGAGAGTTGCACAATTAAAATCAAGAATGAAACAAGATATATTTCAGGCCATTGCCGACCCCACACGCAGAGCGATTTTGACATTACTGGCTATTCAGGCACTAACACCCAATGTTATAGCCCAAAAGTTTGATATGACCCGACAGGCAGTCTCGAAACACATTAAGGTATTGCACGAATGCGACCTGGTTAAACCAGAGCAAAGCGGCCGGGAAATTTACTACCATTTTAATGCTAAAAAGATGCAGGAATTTGACCACTGGCTAGCCCAGTTCAGACAAAACTGGGAAACCCAATTTAACCAGCTTGACCAACTATTATCAACTATTAAAACGAAAGAAGAATGAACAACGATTTGCTATTTGATTTTAATGTAGACAAAACTGCAAAAACTGTTTACATCAGCCGGGAATTTAATGCGCGGCAATTGCTGGTATGGGATGCCTTTACAAAAGCCGAACTACTTGACCAATGGGGGGCTCCGGCACCCATGCGCGCGAAAACCAAGTATATGGATTTTAAGGTAGGCGGACGCCGGTTTTATGCAATGGTTAGCCCGGACGGGCAGGAGCGCTGGGCTGTGCAGGAATTTACGTCTATTACCCCGATAACCAATTTTAAGATGTATAACACGTTTGCCGATAAGGATGAAAACCGGGAATTGCCGGGCTCTGATTGGGACTACAACTTTAGCGAGCAAAATGGTATTACCAGAGTTGATATAACCATATATAATGAATCGTTTGAGCGTTTAGAGAAATTGTTAGAGGGCTTCAAAATTGGTTTCAACATGACCCTCAGAAACCTGGAAGAACTCCTGGAGGCTTTATCGTAGACCCCCGCTTTTCATATACTCAATGCAAAAGAGAGGGTATTTAACCAATTAGAAACAAATTTTAACAATAAAAATTATGAGAACAATTAACACCTGGATTAACTTCAACGGCAATGCTGAAGAAGCTTTTACTTTTTACAAATCAGTTTTTGGCGGCGAATTTTCCAGAATAATCCGCTTCGGCGATTTAGCAAGCGACGAATTTCAGGTAGCTGAAAATGAAGCTAAAAAAATAATGCAAATTGCCTTGCCTTTAGGTAAATACAGTGCATTAATAGGCAATGATGTTCCTGAGTTTATGGGTAGGGTAAACGAAAACGAAAACAGGTCGAAAATAGTGGTAAATGCTGAAAGCCGCGAAGAGGCCGACCTGCTATTTAATGGTTTATCGGCTGGGGGAAATATTGAAGGCCCTATTGACCAAGGCCCCTGGGGAACCTATGCGGGTATGTTCAGAGACAAATATGGTATTGAATGGATTGTGGAATTTGACCCAAATTATGTGGCGCAGGCATAACCTTCTTGCATAAAACCGGGGTTAATGTAAACTAAATATTTACCTGCAAAAGAGGTTTAAATTCTTAAAAATACAATAAAGCTGGGTTACGCTATTAGAATCGGTTTAGCTTTTTCAAATCGTTTCAAAAATGGCATAAGCATTTTTTGTTTGCCATGCCACGCCCTTTATCTAAAAATTGAAAAAGCCTGAATGCCGAAACATCCAGGCCTTTCTATTTTATTCCTGACTAAAAATTTTAAATGCTTGATTTTGACCACAGTTCTCCTTCTCCCTTATAACCATCCTGAAGCCCTACCTTACCATTCGCATGGCTTAACGTTTTGTTATTCTCGCTACCTGCGCAGTTGAAAGAAACGTTAGGTAATTCGTGTTCTACCATCACCCACTCTTCTCCCTCACCCATTATACCTTCTTTCAGAGTAACCTCGCCAGAGGCATGACTAAGGTATTTACCAATCTCTGCGCCAACGCAGGCAATGGCCACACGGTCTCTTGGCAGTTTTTGAATTACAAAAACTTCTCCTTCTCCATGAATTCCGTCTGTTAGAGATACTGAATTGTTTGCGTGGCTTAAAAATTTCCCTTTTTCTTTTCCAAGAGCTTGTAATGTTACGCGTGCCATAGTGTTAAATATTTAGGTGTTTGTTCTTACTCTGTTTGAAAGGCTTTTCAGAGACCGCCTGTAAATCAGAAATTGAGAGAAACGTGAGTTTGCTCCCAATAACTTTTTTATGCGGCAAATTTTACTTAATTCTAAAAATATTTTTAGAGTAAAAATACGGATTCCGATAAGTAAAAATACCTGATTTGCATTTCGGTACAACGCAAAACAATAGTGTCAAACGCTAAATACCATTTAGCCCTGTTTTTTTGAAGAATTGGTGGCATTGGCTGCCAGAAACAGCTGCCCGGTTATGAGTTGTAGCGTCTAAAGGCGCCTGAGAATAACGGCTCAGTGTAAAAACTGATTTGTGTGTGTCTAAAGGCGTTTGCCCGAGTAACAATTATTCATTCATCAACCTGCGTATCATAGCCAGATGAGAAAAAAGCACAATGGGTACAACGCAGGCAGGTAACCACACAAACGGAAAATGCAAGACAGCCACATTGGGCTGCTCAAACCCAAACTGCTGGAACGAAAAAGGCGCTGACAAAACAGCGGTAGAAACAACGTTTATTAGTAAAATAAGGCAAATAAAATTCCACATCAACAATATACCTGTGCCAATACGCTGCTTAACGTAGGCTAAATAATAAACAACTAAGGCCGTTATACCCGAAAAAACATCAAAATTCTGCCCTTCAAATGTAATAATCACAGGCACTTGCTTGTAAAGAAACAACCAGAATAAAACCATTTCAACCGGAATACGAGCCACATGCAACAAAATTAACGATTTCATGTCCAGCTGGTCTATCAAACTTCTTCCCTTTTTGGTAGCGAAAACCAAAAGTATCAACAATAAAGGTGGCAAAACTGCCAGTAGAAATCGCGGAGGCGTTGCCTGGGTATGGGTATAGAAGCCATTTACTGACAGAAAAGAATGCAAAATCAGCCATGAAAACGCTACAAGTAAAATACTGACAGAATATGCCGGAGCAGCCTTTGCTAAAAAATAAACACAATAAAAGGTACTAAGACCCATAACCAAAGGTATGTATAATGGCAGATTTTCCATTTATGCTAGCAAAGTTTAGTATCCAACTTATCCCTTTCGCCCGGAACACGGGCAAGGCAAAGAATCTTCTCCAAATTAGTTTATCAGACCTTGAAATGCAACCTATTACCAGATTTTTGCATCTATCTGGCAATTATTCAACCTCACCGGCCGATAACTGTTTTTGATTACAAAAAATATATGTACTTTAATAGGCGTTTTAAGTAATTGCATCAAAATGACTGAGCTTCAAACATTTAAGGGTATTTCGTTAACCGACATGGAGGCTGTAAAACTACTTAACCGGATAGACAGCAAGTACATTTTTCATGAAAGTGAACTGCCTGCAATTCTGAAAGAAATTGAGCCGTATTACAACATACTTGAGATTAACCGGAACAGGCAGCACCGCTATGAATCTTTGTATTTTGACACCCCCGATTACCAACTCTATTACCAACACCATAACGGAAAGCCCAACCGCATGAAAGTACGGTTTCGACGCTATACAGACACAGGTCTTACATTTTTTGAAGTAAAAAATAAAACCGGCAATAGCCGTACCATAAAATACCGCGAAGAACGCAGTTGCGTGAACGATACCCTTCAAGCCACAGACTACACGCTTTGTAAGAGGCTTTCCATTGCGCCTGAGCAATTACAACATCAGCTCTGGATATACTTTGACCGCATCACTTTAGTAAGTAAAGATTTTTCGGAAAGACTGACCTTCGACCTGAACCTGGCCTTTCGCAAAGCCGGCAGCAGCAGTACGTATCAGAAACTGGTTATAGCTGAGGTAAAGCAAGACAAAAACTCGGTTATTAGCCCCATCGTTCAGAGCCTCAGATGCCGTTACATCAGTTCATCTAATTTCAGCAAATACTCAGTTGGAATTGCCACACTCGGAAACGTCAAAAGTAACTCGTTTAAACCCCTGTTATTAAAGCTGAACAAAATCTTAAAGCCCTGATACCTGGCAGGTTTCAGTAACCTTAACACCCAATATTACCAGCTCACTTATTTTAAAAAAACAATACATGGAAGAATTTGAAGGTACCAGCCGAACAATAAATCAGTTTTTGGGCAATAGCTTTGTTTTTGAATTTGGCATGCGCTTTCTGCTGAATATGACCGTAATTCTGTTGCTTGTTCGGGGAATTTATTATAACCGTTATAAAAACAAAGACTTTGTTTTTACTTTTTTCCTGTTTAATGTGGTTAACTTCCTGATATGTTTTTTACTAAGCGCCACAAAGCTAAAGATGGGCTTTGCATTTGGTTTATTCGCTATTTTTTCAATCATCCGTTATCGAACAGTTACCGTGCCGGTACGCGAAATGGGCTACTTCTTTGTTTGTGTGGCCGTAGGCATTATCAATGCGCTGACCCCGCTGGGTTCGGGCAATTATGAATTAATCATTGCTGATATTCTTCTGGTTGGTGTTACTTTCGGTCTTGAACACGGGCTGAATATCAAGCATGAGAATTTCAGAGAAGTGCGCTACGAGAAAATAGACCTGGTGGTACCCGCGCGGCGCGAAGAAATGATAGAGGACCTAAGAAAAAGAATAGGTTTACCTATACACAGAGTTGAAATTCTGCATGTTGATTTTCTGAGAGACGTGGCCCGTGTGCACGCCTTTTATTACTCAAACGAGAACGAAAACAAAAGTGCGGCTTATGGCAGCAGCAGCGATGACTAAGCCTACTTAAGACTTGTAAAGCTGCCAGATGGCTGAGGCACATTCTGTTACGCTGCTTTGGGTTGTGTCAAGTTCTATCTCGGGTTTCAGGGGTATATCATACGGAGCCGATATACCGGTAAAATTGTCAATCTGCTTGCTGATTGCCTTTTTATATAGCCCTTTTGGGTCTCTTTCAATGCAAGTCTCTAATGGCGTATTAACAAATACCTCTACAAACCTTTGGCATAAAGCTCTTACACTTTGCCTGATATCATCATAAGGAGAAATCATAGATACTATCACCGGATGCCCCTGCTGCTCAAATAAAGCGGCAAGCCGCCCGATGCGCAGGTTATGAACTTTTCTTGAGGCTTCATCAAAGCCCGCCTGCTCAATGGCAGAACGTATCTCGTCACCATCCAGTAAAACCGGATTTAGATTGTTCCTATGAAACATTTCAATCAGTTCTCTGGCAATAGTAGTTTTTCCTGCACCACTTAAACCTGTTAACCATATCACAGCTGCTTTTTGAGACACCATATTACTAAAACACTTGTTTTTGACCTTTCGGAATAAAAGATTTATAACACAAAAAAGAGCTGCAAATTTATATAATTTTCCAGTGGCATCTATCCCATTTAAAAAGAATTCTCTACTTTTGTTTCAGAAGCACAACAGGCAATACTTTTTCAATCATGGCATTTCTTTTCAGAAGGAATACTCTAATAAAACTTAACAATTAAGCAAAAGTTGTTATGAAATCCGTTTCCACGATGGATTCCTGCAGTTGTATAAAAAAATTACAAGTTTATCTTTTGGAAGTGTGAAACTTGAATAAACCACCAACTGACTAACCACCAAAGATAACCCCGTTAGCCAAGGTTTAGCATCATTTAAGTATGGCATTATGGCCACGTGTTATAAAGAAGATGTTCTGCTGGCTTTACCTGTACTTTCATACATACACCGGATACACGCCAAAGCGGTTTAATTGACTAATCAGCACCTATTTGCCTGCTTGATAGCATAGACAGAGGAATGAGGTTAATAAAGTATGCCCATTTATTGTTGCGCACCATCACAGAACAAAATTTATTTGTTGATTTTTTTGCAAAAATAAATACCTGCCATGCCCGAGCGTAAAGCCGTTTTTATTATGCCAATGCTTTTTGGCCACCTGAACCCAACTATCACTATGGCCAATGCTTTGGGAAAGCATGGATATAAGGTATTTTATGCAGGAAGCAAGCAGCTTGTGAGGTTTACATTAAAGAATAATTTCAAGTTATACCTTCTGGAAACAACTGCCTTAAACAGGCACAATTTGACTCCTGAAAATAAAAGCGGATTGAGTAAATGGTTTGCTACTGTGCGACACAATTATCTGGAAGACGCTTACCACCTCAGAAAAGCGGATCTGAAAAAACTAGTAGACGAACTGAACCCCGATGTGGTTTTTCTGGACGAGTTCTGCTCATTAGATTTTATCATGCTTTACAGCCTGAAACCATCTTTGAGAGTATTTATTCTGCAAGGCAAAATGGGTATGTACTACAATAAGAAAAGCCCGCCGGGTAATTACTATGCTTTCCCTGATAGCATGGGCAACTACCTATGGAAATGGGTACTCTTCTACCTAAGCATGAAACGGTATTATAAAAAGTGCCTCTATATGGGCAAAAATTTTGAAAGCCGGCTTGAAAAAATTATGAGGGCAGAGCAAATACCTTCTATGTACACAATCAACTATAAAAAATTATTTACGACTTCATTTACAAATATACCCGAAATACTCTTCTATGCTACTGAGTTCGACTTCCCGGATGTTTCTCCTTTGCCCTGGCAAACACATTTATCACCCGGCGTTGCATCAGAAAGAAGAGAGTTTGTAACTGAAGAAGTGCTGCAGTTTCTTACATTGGCAAAAGCCAGTGAACAAAACCGCATTGTTTATTGCTCGTTAGGCACCGTAACAGACATTCATTTGACTGAAAACAGCGCAAGAGCCAGTTTTATTGATAAAATTATGCAAATAGCAACAGCCAATGCCCATCTGTTCTTTATTATCAGTTTTGGTGAGGATTTGCAAAAACAGAAGTATTCAAATATTGGTGTTAAAAACTTATTGGCATTAAACTTTGCGCCTCAGCTTCATATATTAAAATATGCTGATATATTTATAACACACGGTGGAAGTAACTCTATTTTTGAAAGCATCTACAGTAAAACCCCTATGATTGTTTTTCCGCTGAATAATGAATGGGACCAGAACGGAAATGCAGCCAGGGTAGTTTTTTACAGGTTAGGGTTGAAATCTGACTTGGAAGCATCTGCAGAACGTATTGCTCTACAAATAAACTATTTACTGGTACATAATTCTTTCAAGAACACAGTATCGGCTTTTGCAAACAGATTAAAAGAAAAATACACTGATGATTATATAATCAATAAATTGAATGAAATCGGAATATAACCTAAACAAAAGAATAGATTTTATAGGTATCGGTGTTCAGAAAGCAGGCACCACTGCTTTGTATTATTATTTAAATAAGCATCCGGATATATTGATGTCTAAATACAAAGAGTTACATTATTTCAGCAATCTAAATATTGACTTTGAGGAAGAAAGCAGAATAAATTATAGCAATTACCATCAAAACTTTGATTGGACTACCCCCGGCATAAGAGGAGAGATAACTCCTCGTTATTGTTATCTGGAACGCTGTATTCCGTTAATACATCAGTATAATCCTGCTATTAAAATCATTATGATATTGAGAAATCCTGTAGAACGGGCATATTCGCACTGGAACATGAGACTCCATAATACAGAAATGGGTAATAGGACGTTCGCAAACTACCTAAAAGCAGAGATTTTGAGAATGAACTTCGAAAACAAATTTAACCAAATGCCGGAGGATGACTATATCAGACGTGGATTTTATAGTAAACAAATAAGGCATATTTTTGATTATTTCCCTTCTCAGCAGGTTCTTATATTAAAATATGAAGATTTCAGAGATAATCAATACCAGCACCTGCTTAGGATATTTGATTTTTTAGGTGTAAACGGGGATAATTATAAATTTGAAGAAAAAAAAGTTCACCATATTCATTATGAAGAAGAAATAGATGGCTTTTCACTTAATTTATTAAATGACATATATAAAGAAGAAATTGAAAAAGTAGAAAAACTTCTAAACTGGAATTGCACCGATTGGAAAAATGACAAAATATAAATTAGTGTGGCTCGCTTCTTATCCCAAATCAGGCAACACCTGGGTTAGGAGTTTCTTTACAGCCCTTCTGAAAAATGAGGATTTCAATATCAATAGTCTTGACTTTGATGAACTTTATGCCAATAAATCCCTTCTGCAGAAACTGGTTCAAAGAGACATATCGACATTCAATGATTTTGAATTAGAAGCGTTGCGTAGAAAATTTTTAGATTTCTATGCTCAAACCAGAGAAGCTCCTTATCTGCAGAAAATTCATGACCAGTTCTCTTATTCAGTTCATGACAACCTGCCGGTTTTTCATTCACAACACCCAACGGCCGTTATTTATATCATGAGAAACCCTTTAGATGTAACGCTGTCTTTTTCAAGGTATCTGGACATCAGACCTGATGAAATAATTGACCGTTACATCTGTAAATCAGGCTCAACAATATATATGGACAATTACTTTCCTAGAGTGATTGGAACCTGGGATGAACACTTTTACAGCTGGTATAACCAAAAAATGCTGCCTGTACATCTTGTAAAGTACGAAGAAATGAAACTGAACCCGCATAAGGCATTTAAAGAAATGATTAATTTCTTAGGCCTCGATTTTTCTGATGAGGCATTTGGACAGGCCATCAATAAAACTGATTTCAACTCCCTAAAAAAAATGGAGAATGAGCAAGGTTTTAGAGAAAAACTATTATCTCACGTTCCATTCTTCCATACCGGAGAACCAAATCAGGGCAAAATAAATTTAACAGAAAATCAGATTGAGAAAATTTTCTCAATAAACAATAAAGCAGCTGAGATATACGATGTTATTTAAAAAAGGGCTTTATCTTAGGGAACCGCAAAAAATAAAGCCATTTATTAAATATCAGGAGGGATAGGAATACGCATTAACTTCCTCGGGCCAGGGATAAGAGCCAGTATCAATTTCTAATTTTTTCATTTCTGGCTTAACCCAAGCCTTTTTTGGTTTTTCCTGTACTTCTAATTCATCACTTTTTTGTTTGACAGCTTCCATTGTTAAAGTAGTTGATTGTTATTTGGATTAATTAATTAAACCCTGTTTTTGGAGAGAACAGACACTTTAAAAGTTACAGACATAGATAAAAAGTCCTCAGCATTTTTGTTAAAACTCAGGCAAAGCAGAAATTTGTATTCAGAAAAACTGCTTTTTAATCAGATGCACAATCTATATACAAAACAACAAAAATTAAAACCTGATATATACAAAACAACAAAAATTAAAACCTGCCGTTAAATTTCATTGCACTTTACAAACTTACTCCTTTGGCATAATAATAAACTTAGCCGTATTGGTTAATACTTTGCCACCGTTAATACCCAACACGATAAAAAATCCATACGGGCTGGCAATCAAAGCCTTTTTAACAGGATAAAACTTCCGGAACGACAACAAATAAGTAATCATATCCAGTATAGTTTGTGTTCTATGACTCTTTGGTCTTTTCTGATTTATAGATCAAAACAATACTTGCCAGGCCCAAATCTGACACAGGCGATACATAGTTAGAAAAAACAATAGTCGGCCTCGTGTGATTAGAACCTGGGATGAACACTCTTACAGCTGGCATAAACAAAAAATGCTACCGGTGCATTTTGTAAAGTACGAAGAAATGAAACTGAACCCGAATAAGGCATTTAAAGAAATGATTAATTTCTTGGGCCTCAATTTTCTGATGAAGCAATTGCACTGGCCATCAGTATACCTGATTTCAAGTCCTTAAAAAAATGGAGACAACGCATGGCTTCAAAGAAAAACTGGCACCTAATATGCCATTTTTTCATACCAGAGAAACAAATCAGGGTAAAATAAATTTAACAGAAAATAAGATTGAGAAAATTTTCTCAATCAATAAAAAATCGGCAAGTATATACAAGCAAACTTAAAAGGTGGATACTTCTTTCTGTAAATCTAAAATCACCCAAAAGGGAAATCAGGAAAGATTACGATATCCAGAAGTCTCACGACCTGCCGGTGAACCACTATCAACATCTAAATTTTTCATTCCGGGCTTAACCCAGGCCTTTTTGGGTTGCTCCTGTACTTCTAATTCATCACTTTTTTGTTTAGCAGCTTCCATTTTTAAAAATAGTTTATTGTTTTTGGATTAGTAAATTGAACTCATATTCAGAGGAGAACAGACACTTTAAAAGTTACAGACATAGATAAAAAGTTCTCAGCATTTTTGTTAAAACCCAGGCTAAGCAGAAATTTGTATTCAGAAAAACTGCTTATAAATCGGATGCGCAATTTATATACAAAACACCGGAAATTAAAACCTGCTGTAAAATTTCATTACCCTTTACACCCTTACTCTTCAGGCATGATAGCAAACTTGGCCGTATTAGTTAATACTTTACCGCTGTTAATACCCAACACGATAAAAAATCCATACGGGCTGGCAATCAAAGCCTTTTTAACAGGATAAAACTTCCAGAACGACAACAAATAAGTAATCATATCCAATATCGCTTGGGTCTTATGGCGCCAGTTGGTTTTTTCTGATTTATAAGCTAAAACAATGCTTACTACCCCCATACCTAGACCTAACACCGGAGACACATAATTAGAAAAAACAATAGTGAGCTTCTTTTTGCTGTCTGAGTTTTGCTTCAAAAGGTAATAAAAAGATATGCCTATCCCTAATGCATGCAAAGCCACCAGGCCAAAAATAAGCCATTTAACGGTTTTGTTTTTCACTTTAGTGGCAGGCTCAAAGTACTCGTCATAATAATATGCGGCGTTTACACCCAGTTTTACAGCCGTACAGCCATATATAATGTATTCAGGAATCTTGAGATTATCAAGTAGCTCTTTTTCTTTAGCCACCTGCGTTGCCTCATCAACAAATTCCTTAGGAGTAATTAACAACTCAATTACGCTGCTAACCAAACTTGCACTGCTGGCTATATAATTTTTTAATACTTTAAAATCGCTCATGTCAATAATGTTTTTTAAAGTGAGAAATCAAACTTAAGTGCTGTTTTACCAGACTCAATAAATTCGCTTGAGTTTAGCTTTTTGAAGGGAGCCTCGCCCACCCCAATTTTATAGGCCGCAGTGGTTGGTATGGCAATTAACAGACAAATCAGGTCCAGGATGCTTAACTCCGCACCAGCAATGGTTTGATACAAGGCAGAAAAAAACGGAATATTCAATGCCGTGCTTAATGTGGCTCTCACCGCCATTACCGTAGCCTTAAGCGTTTTGAAAAGCAGTTTCACTAAATCTTTAGCCAGTTCAAGCCCAATATTGGCCAGCGAAAGGGCGATGTATTTCAGAAGGTCAAGAATGGGTAACTCGCCCATAAAGAAAGCGTAGAACTTATCAGCCACACCGCTCAGTGAATTAACCAGCAGGTCTTTGTATTTCAGCAGGGTAGGCAGAATCTCATCAAAAGCACTCAGGAAGGCATCTTTTATCTGGCCGGGCATTGACTGAATGCTTTCTGACTTACCCTGCTCAAGATAGCTTTTCTTAGAACCCACCCAGTTTGTTCTGCTGTCTGTTGCCGAATCGCTGTCCTTTTTTCGGGGGTCATCTATGCTTTCAATACCCAAATCAAACTGTATGTCTTTCTGGATATTTTCAATAAAAGAAACCACTACTTTTTCAAATGCGCCTATTTCTTCTTCAAAGCCCGTAAACAAATTGAGGGTATATCCTTTAAGCGCGTTCTTGGTGGCAATAATATCGCTCCAGTTAAACAAAAACGCCAGATACTCAAACAAGTCTTTAAAGAACGACTTCACGCTGTTAAATACTTTCTCTACAAAAGCCACCACTTTTTTAGCAGTATCTACCAGAAAATCAAAAACCTGACCCGCTATTTCAATAATTACTTTATAGATTTTCCCGGCGGCTTCTACTACAAATCTGGTAACGGTTTCAAAACCACGTTCTACTGCATGAAATACGTCTCCGATGGCATTGCTTAACCAGTTACCTGAACTACCCCTGGTATTTGAGACAGCCTGAGTACTTAATGTCACTGCTGCACCGGAGGCAATTTGTTCGTTGGCATCGCCCATTTGGGCTATGGCTTTGGCCATTGATGCCAACTCTTTCTCGCTTACGCCAGTAATAAGCTGTTTACCGGTTTGGGTTCTGGCTTTTTTAAGCGCATCGGTGGTAGAAAGCTGCGTTTTTATTTTAGTCATAATTCCGGATGATGGCTCAATTTCAATGGTATCATCCAGAAAATCACCCGATAGAATTATTTTACCTGCCTGTAAGGATTTAACCGGATAAATGATGTTGACCATCTGGTTCTGGGCGAGGTCCAGGGTAACGGGTGTTTCATCAATAAGAAAGTACCTGCGGTTATTGATGTAAACAACGATGTTTTCGTCAGACGATATGGCTACTTTCCTGTCAAACATCTGTTGCATTTTTTCGGCTGTAAAGCCTAGTTCAATGGTGTAGGACTCTATTTCGCGGCTGAAGTTCATGTTATCAATATGCAAAAACTGTTCATGCCATTGGGTACTTACTTTATCCTGCCAGAAATGCAGCAGGCCATCTTCTTTTTTATCTTTTGACTGCCCCAGCAAATAAAGCTGATTAATGAGGTTGCGGCCTTTTACGCTTTCAAACTCTTCAATATCACCCTGCATCTGTAATGGGGGGGGCCAGGCTTTACCCACTATTGAATTGGCTGACGCCGCATCATAAGTACGGTTATTGATATAATACAAGCCCGATTTGTTACTCTTTTTACCAATAACCCAGATGGCAACGTCTTTTTTAAATCTTGAAACGTCTATCTTATAAAACTTCAGTTCATGGGCTGATGAAACAATTTCTTCTTTTCCGCTATACGGATTCTGGAACCTGAAAATGCCTTTGCCAGATGTATACAGCACGCTGTTGCCGTTGTCGTCCGGCAGCAAATCAAAAGATTCAATTTCTGCCCCGGTATCAAACCTGTATTGGGCAGCCGTTCCGTATTTATCAGCTTCTAAAGCCCTGAACAACAGTGTGCGGTTCTGCTGCACAAAATACAGAATAAACACGCCATAGCTGTTACCCAGCTTGCCTAGGTTTATCTGTTTAACTCTGGTGGCGTTTTCGGGCAATGAATACGCAACCGGTTGATTTGCATACTTAAAATAATAAAAGTTGGCATCGGTGCTGGTATAGTTTGCACTGAAGAGCAGGCCTTGCTCGTCCATCGTAATGTGGTCAATGATGCGCTCTTTGCGCTCAATTGTTTTTTGCTGCCAGTTATAGGTTGGTTCCCATAAATCGTTATTAATAGAACCTATTGTGATGGCATCAGAGACCAACAGTTCAGATAACCCTCCTTTACGACGGGCATAGCTGATCCTGAACTGACCCTTGGTCTGATTTTCATATATACCAAATGCCGTTACTTCATAATTTGAGTCTGAAATGGTATGCATTCGCCAGCCAGAGCTCGCTGTATCTGAGTGCACCAAAACCTGAAGCTGGCCGCGTTTGTCTGTAAAAAACAAAAAGGCTTCATCTTCGTCTGCTTTAACGCAACGTAAACCTTTACCGGAATCAATTATGCTTTCGGGTACATAATTCTGCATGAGTTCACAGTGGTAGTTAACCGTTATGCCCGATTTTTGAGGTAAACTTTCTTTATGTTCCATTGCTTTTAATCTTAAGATTGTAATTAATCAGAGTTTAACAGATAGGTTTTATTGGGCTTTTGGAGCGTAGGCAATATCAAACAAAACCGCATCATCTTCATCTTTTTTTCCGGTAAGAAGCCTGATGGTTTTATAAGTAAAAGTATTGCTGCCCGGCAGGACAATACGGCTATTGAATGTTGACAAATTGCTTATGTCAATATTCGAGAAGATAGCGTTCGATAATTTTATTTTGAGAGATCCTTCTCTTAAGGCAGCAATAATCACCGCCCCCAAAACACCTAAGGGATTAAAGAAATCAAGGAAAATATCAAATGCTTTATCCCAACCATCTTTGTATTGAGGTTTTTCAACATCAGCCCCAATCTGTGGCGCTTCATATTTTGATTTCAGGTCAATTTTCCCGTCGGCCGATGCTGTAAGAATGACCGAAACTTTTCCCTTTTTGCCAACCTTGCCTTCTATTGCATAAGCTCCGCTGGTTGAAAAAGGCATATCAACACCAATAGTTGAACCAAGGTTAATAAGGCCTATCAATTTGTTTTCCTTTTCTACATGCTTGTTGCCTTCAATAACTACATCAAAATTAATCTCTAAACCCCAGGCCTCCTGCCGTTGTGCCGATACCTGTTGGATACTGCTCAGGTCAAGCCTGAAATCAAACCATGTATCTCCACCCACGCACTTCACTCCTCTTCGGTTGCCCCAGTCGTTTATATGATACCCTTCCAAAGTACGGCTCAGATTATTCTTGAAATTGGCAACCATAGCGGGCCACAGGTTGTCTTCTACGTATTTTTTAACAAAGGTTTTGTAATCAATGGCAAATACCCCATTAACGGTCTCCCTTGATGCATCTGCCCTGTTTTCAATCAGACTCTTCGGCAAGCTGCCCCTCGTTAGGTCGGCCGGAAAAGCATGATTATCAATCTGCATCATAAAATTGAAAGACTTGCAGCCACCAATACTGCTATTTGTAGTGGAATAGGTAATACCCGTAGGCTTAAAGAGCGAGTCGGTAAGTGTCTTTTTAGGTATAAGTTTATAGCCTAGTATGTAGGGGTTCTCTTCTGTTTTCAGGCTCTTGAAATAATTATTCATAATTAACTGCAGCCAAGCCGAACCGCCTTTGTTTATTTCGTTGCTTCTTTGCTCGTCATAATCGCTTATGTTGGCATTCTGAAAATCCATAAACAAGGCTTCAATGGTAAATACATCGTCGGTAATGCCTTCTTTTATCAGCAACTGCCTGTCTTCCACACCCATCGCCATTTCTTTGGCTTTTATAACCCGGTTACCTATGGCAACCCTAAAGGCATAGCTTAAATTTTTAAAGTCTTTTTCAATAATGGTCTCGGCCTTCAGTTTATCATCGTACTCACGAGAGTAAATAGTGCCCATTTCAAGATTAACAATAAAAAACAGCCTGGCGCTGTCGTTGTCGATAATATCTATCTCAAAAGACCTGACTTTTGCCTCTAAAGCGCAGTCATACACTTTATAAACGGCTCTTTTGTCTATTACTTCTTCCATATCCTCCAGCTTGTCTCTCAGCTTGCTCAATTTGTCTTTGTCAGGTTTTTCTTTGGCCTTTTCTGACTTGATATCTGCTTTAAGCTGCTGAATCTTTGTTGCTGTTTCTAAGTCAAAAGCACTTTTCCAGAGTTTAATGTTGGTTCCGAAAGCATCGGTTTCATTAATGATTTGTTTTCCTTCTTTATCAGTCAGAAAACACCAGTGAGTAGGAATAACATTAAACATCATTAACTGCTCAAACTGAGAGTTAATCTTGTCTACTGATAAGGCCAGGGCCATATCGAATAATCCTAAGTTTTTTTTCATAGTTTATAAAGTGAATTTTTTTGGGGGGTGTAAATAAGCCTGATTGAAAAGCTGTTTTCAATTATCTCAATGCTAAGAATAATGTACTTAAGAGTTTCAAAAACAAAATAAGCCACAACTAACACACGGCCATCCCGGCAAGGATAGCAGCAGGTTATTGACAAAAAGAAAAGAGCAGCCTGTGCAGCAACATTCGTCATTTCTGAATGCCACTTTACCGGGCCAAAAAAGGCAATTGATTTGATTTATGCACTCGGCGTAGAAAGTAAACTACTGGTCTTCAAAAGCAGATGGCTTGAATCTTTTTTAAGAAAACAGTTGAGCAAACGCCTGAGGACAAAAAGGTTTTGAGCACAAAAAAGTCAGCAAAACATTTACGATTTATGCGCAAACACCTTCGGGGTACTTTAATTAGTCAGCATTAGATTCAGAGCAATAAAACTTGGTGTGGCCTTTTTATTGTTCTAAACCATCGCAAAGTAAATAAATTTTCAGAAAGTGCAAATCTGTTAAAATAAAACTTAGCAAACGGTTAAATTAAATGAGCCGGTGTTTTGTTGATAAGCAAAGACAGTATCTTAGAACCAGAAATACCTAGATTAATGAATAATTTACCGAAACCAGAAGTATGGCTCAGAGGCGCCTTACCTGATGTGCCTGCGCTTTTACAACCCATTGCCCATGCTTTGCTACAGGCGCAGGAAGAGGTGCAGGAACTGATGGCCGGTTTTCCTGAACATCTTTTGTGGGAAAGGCCCGCGGGTGTGGCCGCGCCTGCGTTTCATTTACAGCATCTTACGGGGGTTCTGGACAGGCTCTTTACTTATGCCAGCGGTAATGCGCTTAGTGCTGCGCAATTACAAGCCTTATCGGCAGAAGGGAAAGCAGATGAGCGCATCAAATTAAAAGACCTGCTGAATGCATTTGACCTTCAAATTGAGCAATCGCTGGCAGCATTGAAGCAAACTGATGAAAAAACACTTACTGAAACAAGAGAAGTAGGCCGCGCCAAACTGCCATCAACCGTGATAGGCTTGCTGACACATGCGGCTGAACACACCACCAGGCACGTAGGCCAATTGCTGGTGACAGTTAAAGTATTGGGCAGGTAATTAAACGCAGGGGGATTACAGATTCTCGTCAGGGGTTAATAACCTTGATTTGATTACGAATCTGACGCCAAGCGGAATTTCAAGCGAAAAACTCGCACCACGGCCCTTCACAACATCTAAAGTAAGGTGGGTGTGCTTCCAGTATTCAAACTGGTCGCGAGACATATAAAAAGGGCACCCGGCCACATAGCCCAGCAACACATCGTTGTCGTCTATGTACATTTCACCTCGTTGAAAACACATAGGGGCTGAGCCGTCGCAGCAACCGCCGCTTTGATGAAAAATCAGGTTGCCGTAGTTTCCTTTTAGCTTTTCTACCAGCTCGGCAGCCTCTGGGCTTATCGCTACTCTTTGCAAGCGTTCCATAGTTTTGACTTAAAAACAAGCAGGAGGGGTTTAGCCCCCCCCCCGCCCGTTTGTATTAAAAGAAACCCAGTTTGTTTTTGTCGTAAGAAATAAGCATATTTTTTACCTGACGATAATGGCTCAGCATCATCTTATGTGTTTCGCGGCCTATACCTGATTTCTTATACCCCCCAAAAGGCGCATGAGCCGGATACGCATGATAACAGTTAACCCAAACCCGGCCTGCTTTTATTGCTCGCGCTACCTTATAAGCCTGATTTGTGTCGCGTGTCCAGACACCCGCACCTAAACCATACAATGTATCATTAGCAATTGCCAGTGCCTCGGCCTCGTCTTTAAAGGTGGTTACACAAACAACAGGACCAAAAATTTCTTCCTGAAATACCCGCATTTTGTTATTGCCCCTAAAGATTGTCGGCTGAATGTAGTAGCCCCCTTCCAGGCCTTCATTGTAGGCCGACCCGCCACCTGTTAGCACCTCTGCCCCTTCTTCTTTGCCTATGGCAATGTAGTTCAGGATTTTCTCATACTGGTCGTTAGATGCCTGCGCGCCCATCATGGTAGTTGGGTCTAAAGGGTGCCCTTGTTTAATGGCCTTTGTACGCGCTACCACTCTTTCTATAAAGGCATCATAAATACTTTCTTCTACCAGGATTCTCGACGGGCAGGTACATACCTCGCCCTGATTCAAGGCAAACATTACGGCTCCTTCAAGGCATTTATCAAAGAACTCATCATCGGCATCCATAATGCTTTTAAAGAATATGTTCGGCGATTTACCGCCCAGCTCGAGCGTTACCGGTATGATATTCTTTGATGCGTATTGCATAATCAACTGCCCGGTGGTGGTTTCGCCTGTAAAAGCAATTTTATTGATTCTTGGGCTTGATGCCAACGGCTTGCCGGCCTCTATACCAAAACCGTTTACTACATTTATAACACCCGCCGGCAGCACATCCTGAATCATCTCCATCAGTACCAGAATACCCACCGGCGTTTGCTCTGCCGGTTTCAGCACAACGCAGTTTCCTGCTGCCAATGCCGGAGCCAGTTTCCATGCTGCCATCAGTAATGGAAAATTCCAGGGTATAATCTGGCCTACTACGCCCAGTGGCTCCAGAATATTCATTGATACCGTGTTTGCATCAAGCTCACTAACCGAGCCTTCTTCTGCTCTGATAACCCCGGCAAAATATCTGAAATGGTCTATTGCCAGTGGTAAGTCAGCAGCCATCGTTTCTCTTATCGGCTTTCCGTTGTCCCAGGTTTCGGCTTTGGCCAGCGTTTCAATGTTTTTCTCCATTACATCGGCTATCTTCAAAAGAATATTGCTTCTTACAGTAGCCGAAGTGTTATTCCAATAGGGCGCTGCTGCCCAGGCGGCATCCAGCGCTTTTTCAATATCTTCTTCTGTTGACCTGGCAACCGATGTAAAAACTTTTCCGTCAACCGGAGACACATTGTCAAAATACTCCCCTCTCACCGGTGGTATCCATTTACCGCCAATAAAATTTTCGTACTGATTTTTAAATTCAGGAATAGCGATAAGGGTTCTTTCCTTTTCGAGCAATTCAGCCATAGTTTTGGTCGTTTAATAGTGTAAGATATAATTCTTGTGCAAAATTATCTTGCAAAATTCATATTTAATTCGCCTTTTCTACCAAAAAGATGAACAATTCTCTAATTCTTACAAAGTCGGTTTCATTTAGATAAATTATATTATATATTTGAATAGTGACATTTCAACAACCTATTAAATTATGGAACTTTCAGAGTCATTTTTGAAAACAAGACGGATTGAAACACTGGTTGAAAACAGGTCTACTTTTACGCTGAATCATACCGAACTCAGTATTTTTGAGACCCACCAGATGGCTGAAAACGTTTACCTGAAGTTTTCTGACCCGGTGCTGGCCAGTATGATTTCAGGCAAAAAAATCATGCATCTGAACCAGCACATGGATTTTGACTTTCTGCCGGGCGAATCGGTAATTCTGCCGTCTGATGAAATCATGTGTATTGATTTTCCGGAAGCAAGCCTTAAGAATCCTACTAAATGCCTGGCTATGGCTTTTGATCAGGAAAGGCTCGACAAAGTCATTAATAATCTGAATGAAATACGCCCCAAAATAGATAATCAGGAATGGAAGTTTACCAGCAACAATTTTCATTTTACAAACGATATTGCTATTCAACAGATATTGCAGCGTCTGGTATTTATATTTACCGAACAGCACCCCTCTAAAGATATATTTGCCGACCTGATGATTCAGGAGTTAATAATCAGGATAGTTCAGACAGAAACCAGGGTGTTGTATTCAAAGAATGCGGCAAGGCTGGCGTCAGACAACCGCATTGCCCATGTGATAAACTATATTAAAGAAAATATACGCGAGCAGATTCAGGTAGAGCAACTTTGCAAACTTGCCTGCATGAGCGAATCTAATTTTTACAGGGTATTTAAAGAAGAAATGGGTATATCGCCCATTGAGTTTATTATAGAAGAACGAATCAAGCTGGCATCGAGCCTGCTTAAAAACCCCGAGTTCCGTATCAAAGATGTCTATTTTGAAAGCGGCTTCAATAGTTTGTCTTATTTCAATCGCATATTTAAGAAAAAATACAAGGTTTCTCCAAGCGAATACAAGCATCAGGCGGCGACCATCGGTTAATTAATTAGCCGACGAACTGCTTCGCCGGCTCAGGTAAAAGCTGTATGTAATCAATTATCAGTTCTTCATCGCCTTAAATTCAGTAATTAAAAAGGTACTCCAGGTGGTCGCGCTCCGAAGCAATAGTGGCGCCTAAAGGCCAGTCAATCTCGGTATATTCAAAGTTTCCCTGTCTAATAATGCTTACCAGGTCAAAGGCCTTTTTGGGCATTTGCAACTTATAAGACTTCGGGATAAATACCTCATCTACCTCATGGTTTTCAATAAACCGGCGTAGGCCTCTGCGGCTACGGTTATGAAAAAGCTTCATTTCAAGATTGACAATCTGAAACTCAAAACGGTTTTTTAAAACCTCAAGTGCTGCCTTAAACTCAGGTGTAATTTTACTGGCCAGCTTGGTTTGTGGTCTGTAAAACAAAAGTTCGGTGATGGAGTCCTGAAGATATTCGGCATAAATAAGTATGACACGATGTGGCCCGCCCGAGCTGTTCTCCAGTGCATATTTTAATGTGTTCAGCGATGCCACGCGAAAGTCAATCGGAATTAAAATAGTTTTCTGCATACCTCCTTCATTTAATGGATGATTGAGGTACAAAAATCAGCAAACAGCATTAGTGCCGCTTAAGAACCACATTAGAATGTTATTAGAGACATTAGAGCCGGATTAGAAAATTATTTAACCAGCCTTGCTAACGGAAAACTGATTTGAACGCTGGTACCGCTGCCTGCTTTTGAGGTAAGCACCAAAGTGCCGTTATGTAATTTAATAATATTACGTGCCAATGGCAGGCCAATACCAAAGCCCTCAAAAAGATGAGTGTTTGATGCCCGGAAGAAAGGGTCATATATAAAGGGGAGGTCAGACTCCGGTATGCCAATTCCCTGGTCTTTAATAAAAAGCATCACCTGCTCCTGGCTGCTGCCGATATGTACAGAAACAGGCTTATTATGTGAGTATTTACAGGCATTGTTCAGCAGGTTGGCCAAAGCCAGATGCAGCAACTGCTTGTTGCCGCTCACTTTCAGTTTTTTGTGGTCTTCGGGCAGCAGGCTCAGGTCGAGCATTATTTTATTTTCAGGGTTCAGCCGGTCTATGAGGGCCTTTACTTCCCACACTACTTCATCGAGCCGCACAATTTCAAATGCTACGTTTTTCCCTTTGTAACCCGTCTGCGCCAGAAACAGCAAAGACCTTGTTATCTCGTTCAGGCGCTCGGCTTGTTGCAGCACATTCTGCAATACTTTCTGGTATTCTTCAGGTTTGCGTTCTTTGATAAGCGCTACGTCGGCTTCACCAATAATTGCGGTAAGTGGGGTAGCCAGTTCGTGCGAAGCATTGCTGATAAAATTCTTCTGGGTTTCAAAAGCTGTTTCAATCCTGTTCAGCAGGTCATTGAAAGTACTGGCCAGTTCGCTTATCTCATTATTATTCTCCGGCTCTTTCAGCCGCAAGTGTATGTTTTCAGTGCTAATTTGTTTTACCTTGTCTATCATTTCCTTGATGGGGTCAAAGAAGTGCTTGGAAAAATAAACTGAAAGATAAACCGTTACCACCACCGTAAACAATATACCCCAGAGCAGAATGTTTCTTAAGAATTTAAGATGATGCGACACAAACCTGTTGTTGGCCGATACAATAACAATATAAGTGGCGTTTTCATGCTGCAATTTTATGCCGCTGTAAAAAACGTTCCCTTCCTGATACCGTGCCCGGCCCTCTTTCATAATATTATTTAACAAAGAGACTGGTACCTGATGTGCTTCAGACAATTCTTCAAAGTCGGTTTTTGCACTCACTTTTAAGATATACTCTTTTTCTGCTTCCAGTTTTTCCAAGTGTTGGTCGCGTATTTTCTTAAAAGTTTCAGCATTGGCCGTATCAATTTTCAGATTGTACTTGGCACCTATGCTTGCTCGGGTTTCTAAGCGCTTATAAAAATCTATATAAGAATACTCATTCAGAAAAAAGTAAATGCCAATACTGAACGACAGCAAAATAAAGCTGTTGAACAATACCAGCGAAAACGCTATTTTGGTTTGTGTTTTCATGCTTCTTTCAACACATAACCCATACCAATGACAGTATGAATCAGCTTTTGTTTATAGTCTGAGTCAAGTTTTTTGCGCAGATAATTGATGTAGACATCAACCACGTTTGTGCCCAGGTCGAAGTTAATATCCCAGGCACTTTCAAGTAAATCTAATCTCGACAAAACCTTGCCGCGGTTTTTCACCAGCGTAAGCAGCAGCCTGTATTCAGTAGCCGTTAATGAAATGGTATTGCCCCCTCTTTCTACGGTTTTGGCGTCGTCATTAATTTTCAGGTCGGCCATTACATAAATATTCTGCACGGGCTCGTTTAAGGCCTCATTTTTAAGAGCCGTCCGGCGTAGCAGGGCCTTTATTCTGGCGCTCAACTCAATAAACTTAAAGGGTTTTACCAGATAATCGTCTGCGCCTGTGTTAAGACCGAGTGCAATGTTTTCAGAAGTACCCAGTGCGGTCAGAAAAAGTATGGGCATCAGCAAACCACCGGCGCGCAGTTCCTTACAAATTTCAAGTCCGTTTTTATCTGGCAGCATAATATCAAGGATTATCAGGTCAAAAGTACCATTGAGCGCCATAGTAGTGCCAGAAGTGCCGTCTAACGCTACCGACACCTCATAGTTGTCTTCAGACAACCCACTTTTGATAAAGCTGACCACACTGATTTCATCTTCAATCAGAAGTATTTTTTTCATAAATAGTTGTAAGGCACAGAAAACCGCCAGCCGGCACTGTGCAGGTAGATATCAAGCAAAGATAACAAATTATTGAATTTTGCTAATATCTGCAAACCTGAAAGGAAGGCATAAAAAACCGGGCTTTCAGAATAAAGTCCGGCCCGGAGTACGGTAGATATATTTAACGGAGTGTCTTGGTTTTCTGAACGAGTATCGTTCTGAGGCTGTTTATTTTCCTGATAGCCCCCTTTTTATTGTTAACAGCCAGCAGGTTATAGATAGATTTTGCCTGCGCGCTTGCCTCCTGCTCTGTAGTTAAGTTGGCAAGGGCCAGTTCTAGCTGATATAACAGGCCGTTTACCTGCACCACATCGGCATCCATCAATATGGCTGCTCTCAGATGGCTGACGCTTTTTTCAAGCTCTACGCTGTTTTCATACTCTGCCACCTTTGCTGACGTGTAACTCTCGGCCTTAAAACCTTCTTCTGGTATACCGTTAAAGGTATAGTAAAGCACAATAAGCATCAGGCCCAGCACTGATAGAAAATTCTGTAAGTAATTCTGACGAGTGATAACCATAATTGTAATTGGGTACTTAACGCAACAAAATTCACTCTTTTACATTAAATGGAGTTTACCGTATTATTAAGAAAAAATGAATTTTTTAAGATTACAGCCCAAACTGAACTCGTTTGGAATACCCGGCAGGCCGGGTTGTTAGCAGTTTCTTAATATTAGGGCAATATTCAGTTTAAATCTTTGTATGACCTTTGTGGTATCAAAATGAAAGAAAAATGAAGAAAATACCCTATCAGTTAAATCAGAACCATTGGAAATATAGCAGCAAAATTACCAGTGGGTTTAATGAAGAGCGCATTTATGACGACTCAGATGATGAGTTCTTTGAAGAGGCTTTTGAAGGTAATGAGTTTGATGAGTATGAAGATGATTACTCAATTCAGGAAATGAAATGGGCCGCGTAATAGCTTAAGAAAGATATTTGTACATATGGTAATATAGTTTGTTTAGGTTAATTGATTGAAGATTAGCAGAGGAATTTTTCTTCTGCTTTATTTTTTTCTTTACATTTTGGTAATATCCTCTTAATCAATACTTTATAATCATTTCAGAAATTTGCTAATATGAACAAGGGCAAACATTTTCGTACAATTGTGCTTTCTGACCTCCACTTAGGAACAAGTGGTTGTAAAGCTAAAGAGGTAACCGAATTTCTGAAACAATACCGCTGTGAACGCCTCATTCTGAACGGCGACATTATTGATGGCTGGCAGTTGAAGAAATATGGCAACTGGAAGAAAAAACACACTGCTTTTTTTAGAGTTGTGCTAAAAAAAATGGACAAACATGATACCAAAGTTATTTATCTGCGTGGTAATCATGACGACTTCCTGGACCAGATTCTTCCATTAGTTGTTGGCCGTCAGTTTCAGATACGCCGCGATTACATCCTGAAATCGGGCGATAAAAGATTCTACGTAACACATGGCGACGTTTTTGACAGCATAACCACTAACATGAAATGGCTGGCGCATCTGGGCGACCTGGGCTACACATTGTTGCTATGGCTTAATAAAAACTATAATAAATATCGCGAATGGAGAGGCCTGCCTTATTATTCGCTTTCGCAGCAGGTGAAACAGGCTGTGAAACTAGCAGTGAATTATGTAACTGACTTTGAAGAAAAACTGGCCGAGCTTGCCAAAGCCAAAAATTGCGACGGTATCATTTGCGGGCATATCCATCAACCGGCTATCAGAGATATTGGCGGCGTATTGTATCTTAACTCGGGCGACTGGGTAGAAACGATGTCGGCCCTGGTAGAAGACTTTGACGGCAACTGGAGCCTGGTATATTACTCTGTAAGTGATTGCCAACCCGATGAAGACCCTGCCGAAGAGCCTGAAACAACTAAAGACGAAAGATTTGTTTTACCACGAATAGCCGCTGCATTATGAGGTTTCTGTTAATAGTGCAGGGAGAAGGCCGCGGGCATTTAACCCAGGCGATATCGCTTACAGAAATACTGGAAAGTAACGGCCATACAGTTGCCGGCGCATTAGTAGGCACAGCCACAGGTAAAGAAGTGCCCTCATTCTTCAGCGATAATTTCAGGAAGCAAATATTTCCTTTCTCAAGCCCTTATCTGGTTTATAACAATAAAACCAGGGCGCTTGATATTACAAAAACCATCAGCAATGCTTTTATTAAGCTGCCTGATTTTCTGAGAAGTCTCAAAGAAATAAATAAGGTGGTAAAAGCGCTTACACCTGATGTAATCATCAACTTTTATGATGTGCTGGGTGGGCTGCATCAACTTTTGTTCCGCCCGAAGCCAACTATGGTATGTATTGCGCACCAGTATCTGCTGCTTCATCCTGATTTTAAACACCCCGCCAATCACTGGCTTGACAAGCTACTCGTAAACACCAACACCCGTATTACTGCACTTAGAGCCACCAAAAAGCTGGCGCTTTCATTTACGGAGTTCACAAATCATGAGCCGCAGAAAATAGCAATTATCCCTCCTCTGTTGCGCTCGGAAATAACAGGTTTAAGCACCGACAACCAAGACTATCTGCTGGCATACGTAACCCAATTTTCGTTAGCAGAACAATTAATGGAATGGCACGACAAAAACCCTGATGTAGCTATTCACTGTTTCTGGGACAACCCCAATTATACAGACACTTTCCACTATTCGCCCAACCTATATTTTCATAAAATTAATGGCAGGAAATTTCTGGCAATGATGCAGAATTGCCGCGGGTTAGTTACTACTGCCGGTTTTGAATCAGTTTGCGAGGCCATGTACTTAGGCAAACCTACGCTTATGATTCCGGTTCCCAAACACTACGAACAAGCCTGTAATGCACTTGATGCCCACCGGGCAGGTGCTGGCATTACTGGCACCAGTTTCGACTTATCGGCTTTTATTGACTACCTGCCCACGCATCAGAACATCCGCTTTGATTTTCAATTCTGGTATAACAGTGGCTCTTTCAAATTTCTGCGCGAAATAGAGAACCTGAACCACCAGCCAGCCATGCAATGGCGTAACACCCGCCGCCGTGATGTGCTGCCACAGCTAATCAGACGCTGGGCTCTGGCGGTGTTTGCTCCACTGACAAGAAATTAAATAGTGGGTTACCTTCCTTGTATCCATTATTCAAAATACCAAAAAATAAAGACGAGTCTACCCGGCTCGTCTTTATTTTTTTAATAAGTGCAGATAAGATTACTTCATTATTTCCTTAATTTCTTTCCCTATTTCTTTTCCGTTTTCGAAATTAAAGCCCAGGAATTTAGCTGCCGTTTTAGCAATCTGATTCTGATAATACTGGCTTTCGGTTTTAATCTCTCCCAAGGCCGGGGTATCGGGGCCTATCACTGCAAACCATATCTGGTAGCAATCTGGCACACGTTGGCCGTGGCTGGTCCACTGTGCTTTGTTTTTATCGCCCCTGCCGTGGTCTGTTGTAATAATAAAAGTGGTTTTGTCTTTATACTGAGGCGTGCTCTGGCAGTACTTCCATAAGTCGGCAATGAATTTATCTACGGTGTTGGCAGCAAAAAGATACTCATCATATTTGGCTTCATGTGCAAACTCGTCGGTTTCATCAAACGACAAGAAAAAAACTTTAGGTTTGTGCTTCTTGACATACTCTTTGGCCATAAAATAAGTAATAAAGTCATGTCTGTCGCTGGCAAGGCTTTCGTAGTTGGCCAGAATTTCGTTCAGCAATTGCTCTTTCTCATTTACAGCGCCCTCAACAGGGTCTTTACCCGAATTTACCGGAATACCACTACGCGGCTCATTAATAATAAAAGGGAACACATCCCAGGTTGAATAAGCCGCCACTTTGCCGTTGAAACCCTTTTGCTGGTTCAGAAACTCAAGCACGGTTACATTTTCATTCAGTTTTTTATTGTTTGAATTGACTTTGTCGTCTGCATACCCGGTCAGAATCTCATTATAGCCCGGGTACGAGAACCAGTAAGGGTTCAGCACGTTTACTTTACTGTTTTGCCAGCGGTTACCGTATAGCTGGCCTTCTTTGGCAATAGTGTTCCAGAAAAAAGGCAGCAGTTTTTTTCTTCTTTCTTCAAGGTTATCAGACCCAAAAGTGGTTTTTAGCCGGTCGCGGTTTCTGGTAAATTCTTTCTTGTTTAAAAGAGAAGAGTCTAAACCTCCAAAAACTTCCTGCCAACGGAATCCGTCAGTTGTAATAATAAATACGTTTTCGGTTTTGGTCTGGGCAAAGGTTTCTGCAGCCAGTAAAAGCAACAAGAGAATTTTTTTCATAGTTGATAGATGTTTTTATAACAGATAGCAAACAAGGTAAGCAGGTTTCTTACCTTGTACAAAACCTATACTTCTTTAGCGCTTAAATAGTTTTTACAAATGGCCAGAAAATGCTCAAGGTCTGGCAACGGCAGGTTTTCTACCTTGGCGGCCTCGTCCCATCTTCTCATGCGGATGATTACATCAAAATAAGGATTCTTCTCAAATGCCCCGGCCTCTTCTTTTTCCATTCTGCCACCCTGAAACTCAAGTGTTTGCCTGCTGGCCTCAGATAAGTTACTGTAATAAGCCGGGTTGGCATAGCATAAATAGCGTTTGGCATTAACGTGGTTTTCAACCAGAACGGCTATTTTTTCAGAGAACCCACGTTCTCTCAGCCAGTCGGCGGCTACACCTTCATGGTCTTTACGCCCATAAACGGCCATCAGTTCTTCTTCTGATGCTGCCGGCAGCAAATGCCCGATATCGTGCAGAAAAGCGGCTATCTGCACCTCATCATCAAAGCCTGATACCTGCGCAAGAATAGCGGCCTGTGCGGCATGTTCATACTGGCTGATGGCCTCGCCATAATATTCTTCATCTCCCTGCGACAGGAAGATGTTTCTGATTTCATCAATTATACTGCTGATGTCTTTCATATCACTTACCTTATTATTGAAAGAAAAGTAGCAGAACAATGTCCTGCTACTTTCAACCTTATTTACACAAATCAATATTATTTCAAAATCCAGACTATATCGTTGATATCATCTTTGCCTGCGTACTGGCTATTGATAGCATCATTATAGTTTTTGGCGTTGGTAGTGCGTTCAGAAATCGGATACTGCCAACGAACCGCAATACGGTTGGAGTTACCGTTACCCACACCGCTTTCAAATTTAGGGAAACCCGTACGTCTCCAGTTAAAATATGCTTCCATGCCAGAGTTCATAAAGAAGGCGGCATATTTCTGGCTGATAATCTGCTCTAAGCCGGTAGCATTTTTACCAGCGTATTTTACAGCAGCCTGGCTGTAATAAGTATCAAAGCTAAAGTTAATGCTATAATTAGCAAGGTCGGCGGTTTCTCTGCCACCTGTCTTTGAGTAGGTCATGGTGTTGGCGCCATCTTTAATACCATAGAAATCAAGCGACGACTGAATACCTTTTTTATACCAAGCTTCGCCGTCTCCGCTGGCCCAGCTACGATGATACGCCTCTGCAATATTGAAGCACATTTCAGGATACCCTACAATGAAAGTGTTTTCAGCCGTATAATTACGGTAGTAACGGTAACGATTCTGGAACGAATACAAACCCGGAGCAAAACCAGCGCCATTGTTTCTACCGGCCTTGTCGCTCATGTCGGTTAAGTCTTCTGCCGAGCTTGCGCCTACAAATGCAGTGTAGTCTGAAGGCAATTTACCTGCTTTCAGTTCAGCGCCAGCCGGTTCGCAGGTTACCATTACGCGTGGGTCACGCAACGAAGACAACAAGCCAACATAAGTTTTTGCCATGTTCTGGCGGGTGGCATCAAAGCCAAAGTTGTCAGGGTTTGACGGATACTTGTTAAACTGATTGTATTTAAACTCCAGGTTATCTGATAAGCTCTCTAACAACGGAAACTTGCTTGGGTTACCCATCATCTCTGCAAAGCGGGCCTTGATGTTCAGGTCGCCATCGGTTTCTTTTTTGCTCAATGAAACCAGCACTCGCAGTTTATATGCGTTCACGGCTTTTTGCCATTTGCGCAGGTCACCGCCGAAGTAAAAATCCCCAGGAACGGTTTGTCCCTGTGCAATCAGAGTAGCCAGGTTTGCATTGGCTTCGTCAAGCCAGTTAAGAATCTGAATATATACCGCTTTTTGGGTATCATATTTCGGGGTGGTATTATCAATACCTTTCAAGGCTTCAGAAACCGGAAGGTCACCCACACGTTTGGTCATTTCTTCAATAAAGAAAGCTCTGAAGAATTTACCAAGCGCCGAGTATCCGTTTACGTCTGCAAGTCCGGCACGTTTGGCCTCTTCTTCCATTTTCACTACGTTTTTAAGGGTATTGTAGTGATTCGGAGTGGCTGTCCAGGTGTACTCGTTGTTGGCGTAGTAGTTGTAGTTAGAACAGTAAAACTGGTTCCAGCGCATTTCGGCGCTGAAAGGGCGGCCGGTATTACCTGCCATATCAGCCTCAACGCCCTGTAAAACAAGCGATGCAGGCACATGAACCGGGCGGTTCGGGTCTTTTTCAAGGTCTTCAAACGATTTTTCGCAACTGCTCAGCGTAACAGCCAAAACTGCGAAAACTCCTGCGAATAACTGATGTATCTTCATTGTTAAATGTTTTTATCTTGATGTTATTGAAATAAGGCTCATCTACATGAGCTGCCGGCTAATACCATGCTTAGAAAGTAAAGTTCAGGTTGATACCGTATCTTCTGGTTGATGGTGTCTGAAGACCAGACCCGCCATTGGTAATATACTGGTTAAGGTCAATGTCTTTTTTCTCGGCAAAGTAAAGCAGGTTTCTGCCTACTAATGATACCGAAGCATTTCTGATTGATTTCCCCAACCATTTCTCAGGCAGGTTATAACCTATTACCACTTCACGCAACATACCAAAAGAGCGGCTCATCAGGTTACCTTCGTCGGTATTATAGTAACGGCTCACGTAGTCTTGCACAAATTGTTTGGTGTCATTGGTTCTGTATATCAGTTCTTCGTAATTGGTTACTTTACCGTCAGCATCATATTTAATTGGCACAGCTGGTTTATTGGCAAGCAACACGCCTTCGCCTACATACGCTTTTACGCCCAGGTAGTCCTGCTCACGAGCTATACCCATTGCACCCTCTGTTATACCAATATGACGACCACCACGGTAGGTCTGGCGTTGGATGTAGTTTGAAATAACACCGCCGATACGACCGTCGAACTGGAAGCTCACGTTCACGTTTTTATAGCTGAATTTGTTATTGATACCAAACACAAACTTAGGATTAATATAACCCAGGAATTGCGCTACCGGAGTTGTAATTGGACGACCCGAAGCATCGTTAATGATTTGCCCGGTAGGAGTTCTTACAAAGGCCGACCCATAGAATTTATCAAGACGGTCGCCTACTTTAAAGAAGGTGTTCAGGTTCTCAACACCCGGATATATTTCGGTAAGTTTTTCCTGATAAGTTGAGTAGTTTACAAGCACGTCCCAGTTTAAGCCGTCGGCACTTTTAAGAGGTGAGCCTGTAAGAGCAATTTCCCATCCTCTTTTCTGCGTTTTGATACCATTCACCAAAGCTGCCGAATAACCGGTAGTGGTAGAGATAGGCAATGAGAAGATTCTCGGGCCTTCGTCAGAAATAAAGTAGGTTACATCAAGACCGATACGGTTCTGCAATACTCTGAAATCAAGACCAAGTTCTGTTTGTGAAGTAGAGCTTGGTTTCAATGATGGGTTGTTCAGCGTACCTGTAAAATAAGCAGCCGGTTGGTTGTTATAGGCAAATGGCGTTGAATAAACTGCCGAGTTACTATAAGCCGGGCCGTCATACGGTGAGTAATACTGGTCGCCATATCCAATCGGGTTGCCGTCGCCCAAACTTGGGGTTGTACCAATGGTGCTACGTGTTAAACCATCTTTTACGTTGGCGTATGAAGCACGCAGTTTCAGGAATGAAATAGCTGATGGTACACTCAGGTAGTCTGAAAGAACAGTTGAGGCAGAAACAGAAGGATAAAAGAATGTATTGTTACCGGCTGGTTGTGTCGAGAGTTTATCAACACGGCCGGTTGTTCCGATAGTCAGGAAATTCTTATACGTGAAGTCAGCCGAATAATAAGCCGAATTTACACGCATGGCAGAAGCAAAGTTGGCTGTGCGAACCGGATTGGCCGAGTTGCTGAAGTTATACAAGCCTGGTACGTTCAGGTAATCTGTAGACCCATACTGAGAATCATACTCAAAAGTACGGATATTACCCCCCGCCCATACTTTGGCATTAAGGCCACTAAACAGGTCTTTATCAAATTTAATAAGTACGTCGGTATTGTTTTCAAACAGGTTACGACGGTCTTCGCGGTAGTCTCCACGGCGTTCGTCACGGCCATAAGCTCCGGCAGAGTACGGCATTTTTTCGTTGCGGAACAGGTTCCAGGTGGTAACCTGCGAACGGAACGTCGCCTCAAGGTAGTCTGTAAATTTATAGGTTAATGCAGCCTGGCCTATGATATCGGTTTTGTAATGGCCTCTTAACCACTCATAACTCATAAAATACGGGTTATTGTAACGTTGGTATTCTGCGTAAATCTGCTGGATACCTTCTTTACCCGGTTGCCAGTAGTTGCGCATGTCGTCAACATTCCAGTCGGCACCCGCCCAAAGGGTCATGTTATAGATAATTGAATTGGGGCCGTAGTTTACATCCGGAATATTTGGCGTGTACTGCTTGTTATATTGCAGATTTGAAGTAAAAGAAAGGCGGTTTGAGAATTTGTAATCAGCACTTACATTGAAGTTGCTAATATTCAGTTTGGTGTTAGGAACAATGCCTCTTTGAGAAATCTGAGAAGCAGAGAAACGCAGGTTATACTTCTCGCCAGTAGCTGAAACAGCTATGTTATTAGTTGAAAGAATACCCGCCTGAAGGAAACGCTCAAGGTTGTCTTTACCACGCGCAACCCATGGTGTGCCCTGTCTTATGCCTGTTTTGGGGTCAACCGGGCTATCATACTGCGGTATCAGCTGGCCTTCAAATTTAGGTCCCCAGCCACCGTCATAGTCACCGTCGTTTAATCCACCACCTTTACCGTCAACAAATGCATAACGGCCGTGGTCTCCCGGGCCATACAAATCCTGTACTTTCGGAATGGCATAGAAACCGTTGTCAATCATGGTTGAAGAGTTCAGTTCAACCGAATACCCGCGTTTATCTTTAGAACCACGTTTGGTGGTAATGAGAATTGCACCGTTTTTACCACGGAAACCATAAAGCGCCGAAGCAGATGCCCCTTTCAGAACCGAGTAAGTTTCAATATCATCAGGGCTGATGTTCCAGGTGTCAGAGTTGATAGGTACACCGTCAACCACAAAAAGGATTTCGCTATTACCGCGAAGCGAGATATTTGGCTTGCGCAATAACTCAGGTTGAGTACCGATGGTTAAACCAGCAACTTTCCCCGCTAGTGCATTAATGGCGTTTGGCTCGCGTGCTTTAATAGTGGCGGCACCATCAATAGATTGAATAGCCACCCCGATGCGACGAATGTCTTTTTTGATACCAAGCGCTGTAACCACTACTTCGTTAAGGGCTTTGGTGTCTTCATTCAATGTAACATTAATAGTAGTCTGGTTACCTACTGAACGCTCTTCGGTTAAGTAACCAATGGCCGAAAAAACCAATACTGAATTGGCACCCACACCAGTAATCCTGAAATTTCCGTTTGCATCAGAATTGGTACCCTGTTTAGTACCCTTTAACATAACGCTTACTCCGGGGAGTCCCTCGCCGGTGGCAGAGGATACCTTCCCGCTTACAATAGTTTGTGCATAAATTGCCCTACTCATTAACAGGCTGCTCAGAAGAACCACCATGCATAATAGGAGATGTTTTTTCATATACTTTTGTTTTTGACGTTAAAAAAGATGTTAATCGTTTAGATTTAAATAATAACTCGTCAGCAGGTTTTCAGGCTGCAAAAGTACGCCTGTAACATTCTGTGAATATTATGTCTGAATTAAGCTATTGTTAAGTCGGTTAGGGAAGCAAAAAAAGTCAGCAATACAATTAGGAGAAAATTATGAAATAAATGACAATTATCAAGAAGATTTTTTTGCAGCACCAATTATTACAATGGCCAAGGCAACGTAAAGTAAAATACAGCCTGCGGGCATAAACCCTTAAACCTGAAAGTATGCCCCATTAAGACCGCGTCATAGACGCTTTTGTAAAGCCCCGGCTCTTAACTTTAGCCTTACAATTACTTCACCAAATCATAACATACCAACCTTTCTTAATTTATCTGCATACTTGTAGTTTTGAGTTCTAATCAATGCACAAAAATGCTTACTGCACTTCAAATAAAAACTTTTGCAGGGTCTGAGATTCAAAGCATATTTAATGAAATTAAACATTTTCTGTATCCGTCCTACCGATACCTGCAGGGCAATTGTCATTGCAATGCCCATTTGGGTTCTCTTTTGTTAGCAAAGCATGCTGTTCCTCACAAGAAAATATGGGTTTTTGCACCATGCCGATACTCCGAACACTCGCGTGAGGTTTTCCGGATTCAGGACCCTAACGGCATGGCTCCGCTTGGCCATATACGTTGGGGTTACCACGTGGCCCCAATGATTGAGTGGCAGGATCAGGAGCTGATTTTTGACTTTAATTTTTCAGAAACAAAACCGCTGAGCCGCGAAGAATGGCTGGGGCATATGAACACCCCTAACTATAAATGTGTGATTACGGAAGCCGACCTGTTTTTGTTTTATTCAAGCCCTTCGGCATTAAAGCCTGACAAGAGCCTGTTTAATGGCAACTTCTACCCCATAGAAGGCCTATGCCAGCAAAACAGGTGGTTTGAAAAAGGCCTTGCCGCTAACGAAACCGCCCTGCTGATGTATCAGGAGGTAATTCAGGTGGCTCTTCAAAAAAAGGCCAATGCCAAACTGATAAACGAGTACAAGTTTCTGATTGGCAGCATTAATAATTTTGAGTGTGTGTTCAGAGACAAAAGCACCAACAAAAGAATGACGCCGGAGTTTCAGGAAAAACACCATGATTTAATTCATTATTACCGAGGCGTGTTTGAAGACAATGTAGAAAAATGGTCTGAATCAATTAAACAGATTATCAGGGCTTAATAGTCTTCAGTTCTCTCCCGGCTATGTCTTCCCATTTGTAAAGGTGAAAAGTTCTGTCATCGCTCATGGCTATAAAAAAACCCTTTTGAAAGGTTTTGTTCAGCGGCAGGGCAATGGTTTCAGAACCGTCACTCTGGTGGGCCTGCACTTTTACAACTTTTAACAACCGGTGCTCGTATGGATTTTCTCTGGTGCCTTCCCGACTGAAAATATGGAACTTATCTGCACCCTGATCCGAAACCAGAATATACCCGGTAGTTTTAGAGAGTCTATACAGCGATATTCCCTCGTGGTCTTCCGTAAATCCGGTGGTGGCAAACAGGCTTAACTGGTTATTACCCTTTTCTGGGTCAGCAAAGTACTGCCTTACACCCACTCCCTCGTCTGAATAATACACATAGCCCAGTTCATCATCAACCATAATTGATTCTATTTCTTTTTTGCCGCTATATAAACCAAACTTTCTTACAAGGGTGGCTTTCACCCGGCCGCTGCCATCATCATTTAACAAATATTGCCCTAAATAGCCTCCGGCTGTTGGCCCGGTTTTCCGGCCTACAATGGCATATATCTGGCCTTTTTTAGTTTTATATAAAGCTATTCCCATCAGGTCTCTGAAACCCGCCTCATTTTCATTCTCAAAAACAGCTATGCCCCCGTTATCAATGGGTTTCATATCAGGCAATGAAAAAATCCTGAGTTTATGCGTGTAGCGTTCGGTAGTTACCGCAATGTCGGTGGCCACGCCATTTAAAACAAGCCCATATTCAATATCCACATTATTAGGTCTTTTCAGCCCGCGCACCACTTTGTCTTCCTGAACTTTGCCTTGTAAATCAAAAACATAAAGGGCGCCATCCTGGTCTTTGTCTGTTCCTAAAATCAGGCTTTTGCCGGGGTCTTTCGGGTTAATCCAAACTGCAGGGTCATCTGAGTCTCTTCTCACGCTATCGGTTACATAAACCGGCGCAATAACCGATTCAGCAGCCGAAACATTTTGAATGGAAGATGGCTGCTGCCTGTTTACACAAGATAATAAGAGCAGACATAAAAAGGGCACTAAACGGATATTCATAATGGGAACAGATTAAACCCCAAGCCAAATCTGTACCTGGCCTGGGGCTTTGTCAAAAATATTATTTTACATTGAATGCTCCTGAGTAGGTTGAAGGCTCCGGCGACTTGTACAACTGGCCATTCAGCGTTAAACCATTAGCAAAATTTCTTTTGAAATTAGTAATACCTTTACCCAGTACTGGTGAACCTGTTTGGAGTCTGAAATCCCAGTTGGAATCGAAATTACTATCTTTTGCGGTACTTACAGGATAATTAACAAATTTCGGGTCATTGTCTCCGGCCGTTTTACTGATTACATCACTGGTACCGGCAATGATTTCTGAACTTGGCTGAAACTGGTTTACGCCATCCTGATAGAAACCGTAATAATAGGTATTTGTAAATACTGAACGATTATCCTCAGGCTTTTTAGTATCTCTTTTAATTCCGAACCGGCAATTAACCAGCAGGTTGTTATGTAATTCTACATTGGCGCTTGCCTCTACCCATATTGATCCGCCTTTTACTGAAGGTCTTCTCCAGCCATTGTTTACAAACGTATTATTGTAGCCTACAATAAATAACTGCGGTGTTCTTTCGCCAACATTTGATAACTTTAAACCATTGGTATTGGCGTTATAAACCAAATTGTACGCTACATCTGCATTTACGCCCGATTTAAGGTTGATAGCATCTCCTCCACTTTCGCCGGTGGTATGAAAAATGTTATTAGCAAATATAACGCTCCCGCCCTCAATATAGGTGGCGTCTTCTCCAAAATGGCGGATAGTTGAGTTTTGAACCACCAGTTTACCACTTACATTAGAAAACCAAAGGGCCGGAACGCGCTCGCCGCTGGCTGCTTTATATAAACCCTGCTTTACTGAAGTTGAGGCTTCGGTAGTGGTGGCGCCACCATATTCTAAAATGGTGTTATCCAGTAATAATTCTGCACAGGTTTTAGAGGCCAGAATACCACCCCACAAACGCCCGAAATTATACTTGCCGGTTCTGGCGGCTTCTATAACTGTAAACTTTACAGGTTTTTCTTTAGTACCAACCGAGTATAGATTACCATGCACAATAAACTCTGGTTTGGCTACTGTATCCATTACTACAGTAACTCCTTCCTGAATAATCAGGCTTTTACCGGCAGGTACCACGATGTCGCCTTTTACGGTAACTATCGAATTTTTAGCCCATGTACCAGACACTTCTCCTGTTACGCTCAGCTCATCCGGTTTGGTACCTGTCTGAGGGTCGTTAGTAACTTCATCTTTGTCGCAGCTGGTAATAAATGCTGAAGCAAGCATTAATAAAAAAAGAACTCTTTTCATTTTCGTTGGAATTTGCATTGAAGGATAATTACATTTTAAATCTTAAGCCTATCAGGTAGTTTCGCTGGTAATAATCTTCCCGTATCAGGGTTTTATTTTTGCTGTTTATATCCTGATAAATATTGGCGTTCTGCGGATTGGTATTCTTAATAAACACACGCATGGGGGTATCAAGCAGGTTATTTGCCTTTACATAAATAACCCAACCTGAGCCGATTGCTTTTTCGACCGAGGCATCCATCTGCACAAATGCGCCCTGCCATAAGTCGTTGTTCAGAAACTGAGATACCGTATTGATGCGGTCGCCGGTGTAAGAGGCCGCCAGTTGGGCATCCCAACCTGCTTTAGTGTCTTTGAAGAGTAATGAAATATTACCCACATTGGCAGCCTGCCCGTATAAAGGGCGTGTTTGCGCTATATTTTTCGAGCGCAAATTGCCATTCTGGTCTCTTTCTCTGATAATCTTCTGGGTAGTTATTGAAGAATGGGTGTAGGTATAATTGGCCTTTAGGCCAAATTTCCGGAAGTATTTGATGAGGTCGAGTTCGAATCCATAGTTGGTGGCATTACCATAATTACCCGGCGAATAAAACACATCTTGCCCACGGGTGGCGTCTACACTAAGCGCATACTCAATGGGGTCTTTAATATACTTGTAAAACAAACCCAGCATAGCCTGGTCTGCCTGCGTCGGAAAAACCTCATAGCGCAGGTCAAAATTATCAGCAATGGCTCTTTTTAAATCCGGGTTCCCTCTTTCCTGAAACTCTTCATTGACTACCTTACCCGGCACAAGTTCAAAAAACCCGGGGCGATTGATTGACCTGAAGTAAGAACCCCTGACAAACTGTTTGCGTTTTAACTCATATTTCAGATTCAGACTCGGCAGTACATCTGTATAAATCTGTTCTCCCTTGGGTCGAAGCTCCCCTAACGGAACCCGCATATCATAGCCCTGATTGGTATGTTCTACCCGTAGCCCGCCAATTAGCTGCAAACGGGTAAGCTGCCATTTGGCCATTACATATTCTGCCAGAATTTGCTCTGATGCCCTGTACGAAAGTGCATTAGCTACCGAACCACGCGGATTCTCCAAATTCCATGCGATGTCTGCATATTCCTGATAATCTTTTCCATAAAGTGCAAAAGGATTTGAAGGCTTAAACACATAGTTATTGTAGAAATTATTGCGGCTTTTATTTCTGTATAAACCTCCGGCTGAAATATCCGCTTTGCTCATTTTATAAACCAGATTCAGGTATCCGGCCAAATCATAATCTGCGTTATGCTCCCATCTTCTGGTATATTGCTGAGGATACGTGCGTGTCTCGGCAAAGTTCTCGCGTTTGCCTAAAAGCTCAATGCTGGTGTTATCAGGCACCTTATTGGTAGCTAAGGAATATACCGCCGACCAGTTGAGGTTCAGTTTTCTGAGCAGCTCATGGCTACCCTGCAAAGTGCTGTTAAAAATCTGCTGTACTGTCAGGCGAGACCGCGTGCTGTAAGAAAGCCCTGCATTGCCTTGGTCAGGGTCGTATCCGCCTGATGAATATTCGGTGTTTTTGGTATCTCTGACCTGCTGATTAGACAAATACAGATAAGCATTATACCATTGAAATTTATGTCGGATGTTGGGTTTGTAATCCAGCTTTGCATGTAGCCCGTACCGCCCCTGCTGTTCAGCGTATTTTCGTTCAGCAAGGCTTGTGAGGCGGGAAGACAGCTCGGTGTCATAAACGGTTGATGAGTAAAAAAGGCTGTTACTGCCTCTATAGGTATTCTGGAAACTACCCGCAACCACTGCACCCAGTTTGTTATTCAGAAAACGGTTACCAAAAGAAAAACCCCCGACAATATTGGGCAAAGGTTTTGCAGACCGATACTGAATAGTGGTTTTAGGAAAATTAGCTACTGTGGCAGAATAGTCTTTCCCGAATTGTTCGTAAGGAGACTTAAAATTGATATCCTTTAATGAATAACTCATAAAGTCTCTGTTCAAAAAAAGCTCGTTATAACCCGTTGCCAGATTTAACTTTATTTCGCGGTTGTCAGGTGCGTCTTTCATAACCATGTTCACCACACCTCCCACCGCATCACCTTCCAGGTCAGGTGTCAGGGTTTTGGTTACTTCAAGCCGCCCCAGTAATTCTGACGGAAAAATATCCAGTGGCACATACCGGTACTTATTATCAGGGCTCGGAATCTTAACTCCATTTACAAGTGTATAATTATAACGCTTATCCATTCCACGCAGAATCGCGTACTGGCCATCACCGTTGCTGTTTCTCTCAATAGAAACACCCGACACCCGCTGAATCAGATTGGCCACTGTCAGGTCAGGCGATATTTCAATGGCTTTGCCTGACACAATGTTCATTAGCTGACTGGCGTTTCTCTCCAACTGCCGGGCCATTAACTCAGTTGATTTATCAGCAGTGCCTATCACCACCACCTCATTGAGCGTACGCTGGCTGTCGTCTTCCAAGGTAATGTTAACAACCATATCTGCCTGCAAAAGCTTAACTTTTAATGTTACCGGCTGATACGACACATAGGTAACCTGTAGCTGATATTCGCCGGCCGGTACATTTTTAAGCATGTAAGACCCATCCAGGCCCGAAATGGCATAAAAAGGCTGGTTCAGTAACCTTATAGAAGCGCCAATTAATGGTTCGCCGGTGGTTTTGTCTGTAATTACACCCTTAAGTGTGAAAGCAGATACCTTAAATGCAGTTAAAAGAAAAACTAGGATAAAAATTCTGGCCATCAGGCAGCATTATTAATTACTATGGTAATAAAAATGCAAAAGTCGATAGCAAGAAAAAACTAATGGCTAAGAGATTGTGAAGATATTATTAATAAAATCGGCAAAAATTAAATTACTGTAAACTCTCACTGCCCGCGGTAGAAATGACGGGCCATTACCACAAAAAACCCCGGTAAATGAAGGGTATCCATTTACCGGGGCTGCGTTTCAATCAAAAAAAACCTTATTGCTGTTGCTTCTTCTGTTGCTGTTTATCTACTATAACACCAGTAATGGCTCCGGCACCCGCGCCTACACCGGCGCCTATCAGCGCCCCTTTGCCTTTTTTATCTTTAGCAATAGCCACACCCGTTAATGCACCTACACCGGCGCCAATCAAAGCACCTTTGGCCGCATTACTCATTCTCTTTTTGTTAGAGGTCTGAGAAACCGGAACGTAATCTGCAGACGACCCGCTGCTGCCATTAGAAGCATATTTATACGATGACCCGCTTTTTGCTCTGGTTGCCTTTTGGGCTTCCAGTTTACGCTCCTCTTCTTCTTTCACCACATTCATCGAGTCTATGGTAGCTTGTTTTACGCGCTCAAGTTCTACCACCTGGTTCACCGAATCAATGGCTGCCTGTCTTGCGGCTTGTATTTCTTTTTCTGTGTTTGCCTTATTATTACAACTCATTGTAAACCATACAAGTGAGATGCCCAACAATACATTTTTCATAAGCTTTTAATTTAGTAGTATTTTTTTTGACAATGGTTATTCAGAAAGGCTTAATATTTAATGTTCTGCCGCCTGCCTATTTGCAGACTACCAATAAAAAATGTAAGCCGGGCATAAGCCGTCCTACTTGGCCTGAGCATCAAAACAAGCCATAAAACACTGAATACAAGACACTTAAACACAAACAAAAAAATGAATATTGCACAGTAAACTGCACCAGATATGCCAGACTAATGTGTAATTTCGGGGAAGTTTTTCCACAAAAAAGCATATCAATACGTATAAGCTGATGAAAACCCTTTTACAAAAAGTACAACTTCGAAGACGTATCAGCTTGTTAAGCAGATAAAACCAGGTATCAGGAGGTTGGTTTTGTGCCACTTTGGCTTAACAAAAACATAATATGTTTAATCGAAACAAGTCATTTATTTTTGTCAAAAACATTACCTTATGTATCCAATCAGATTAGTCGTTTTTGATATGGCCGGTACTACCGTTCAGGACAAAAAAGAAGTAGAAACCTGCTTTGCCAGAGCCTGTGAGTACGTTGGTCTAAACGTTACCGCTGAAAGAATCCTGGCCCTGCAGGGTTACTCAAAGATTGAGGTTTTCAAAATGTTATGGGAAGAAAAAACAGGCAAAGACCACCCCGAATATCAAGAAAACGTTATCTATTCTTATGACTATTTCAGGCTGATTCTGGAAGAACACTATCGTACACATGAGGTGCTTCCGACAGAGGGATGTCTGGAACTATTTGATTTCCTACGTAAGAATAATATTAAAATAGCGCTTACCACCGGCTTTTACCGGGTTGTAACCAATATCATACTGGGTAAACTGGGCTGGCTGGACGGACTGGAGTTTAACTATGTGAATACTTCTGGCAGGTCTGTTATTGATGTATCTATCGCCAGCGATGAGGTGCCTAAAGGCCGGCCAGAGCCATACATGATACAAAAAGCCATGAAATTAATGGGCGTAACAGACCCCTACGAAGTAATTAACATTGGCGATACCCCTTCTGACCTCAAGTCAGGCGTTAGAGCCGGATGTCGCCTGTCTTTAGGTGTGGTTAATGGTACACATACCCGCCAGCAGCTGAGTATTATACGCAATGATGGTCTTCTGGACTCTCTGAAAGACCTGAAAGACACTATCATCAACCTGGGCGTTCTTAACGAAGCATAAATGAAAAATTTTGACTTAATAGTAGTAGGTAGCGGTATTATGGGGGCTTTTCATGCTTACCATGCAGCTAAAAAAGGCAAAAAAGTACTGATTATTGAAAAAGATAATTTTCCGGTTAGCGCTACGGTTCGTAATTTCGGACAAGCCGTGCCATCAGGTTCGGCCGGAAAATGGTTCGATTATGGCCGCAGAAGCCTGGAAATCTACAAAGACATACAACAACAGTTTGATATATCTGTCAGAAAAAACGGCACCATTTACATTGCCTCTGACGACACCGAATGGCAGCTGGCTAATGAACTCTTTGATATTCATCAGCGCCAGGGTTATGAATGCTCTTTGCTGTCGAAAAGACAATGCCTTGATTTATACCCGGAACTGAAGCAGGACTACGTGCGAGGGGCCATTTATTACCCTAACGAAGTAAGCGTAGAGCCGAACCTGCTTATTTACAGAATTATACAATACCTGCAAGAACAACTGGGCGTTATGTACCTTAACAACACCAGTGTTATCAACTGTACCGATATTTCTGGCAAGGTGGTGGTTACGACCGCAGGCTCACAGCTTTACTCGGCAGATAAAGCCATTATTTGCAGCGGATATGTATTCAACCTGCTTTTTCCTGAAATATATGCTCAAAGCGGTATGGTTGTGAGCAAACTGCAAATGCTACAGACCGTGCCATTGGCCAACGTAAGCATTAAGGGCAACATACTTACCGGGCTCTCTATACGCCGTTATGAGTCGTTTGAGCAATGCCCTTCATTCAAAAACATCACTACTCCTGAACATTACTCAGAACTAAAAAAGTGGGGTATCCATATTCTGTTCAAGCAGGCCATTGACGGTTCTGTTATCATTGGAGACTCACACGAATACGCTCCCGTAGGCCGTACCGATGAACTAGGTTTTGATACCCAAAACCATATCAACGAACTGATGCTAAAAGAAGCCGCGCGTATAATGAGTTTCCCGGTACGTAAAATTGCCCGTGCCTGGGCTGGATTTTACGCCCAGCACCCTAACGATATTTTTGAGTTTGACATAAGCCCCAATATTCATATCCGCACCGGCATTGGCGGTAAAGGTATGACAACCAGTGCAGGCTACGCCGAAAACATGATTGCGTCGCTTCTATAATCCGGCGTGGCATGAGTATTCGTGCCACGTTCTAAGCTTTTACCGCCCTTTTTCAGTAGTGTTTCTTTCTTCTTGCTTGCAAAGCACACCTGCCTGCTCAGTCCTATAATTTTATTATCAGATTTGTACGGGTCTTTTCAATAGCCTCTGTAATTTTGCAGCACAAAAGTTTTCCATTCATTAATAATCCATTTAGAATATGTCAGCTTGGTATCAAGGAAAGATTCGCTATCAGATTGTAGACGAAAAAGACAAAACAGTGAAAGTGACCGAAGTATATTTAGTAGATGCCGTGTCATATACCGATGCCGAAGCCAGAATCTACTCAGCCGTGGCTGCTAACGTGCCCGAGTTTCATTTGTCAGGCCTGGCCCGCCGGAAATTCCATGAGGTTTTTTTTGTAGAAGACGGCGCCGAAACCTGGTATAAAGTAAAGGTAAACTTCATGAGTTTCGACGAAAAAACACAAAAAGAAAAACGCACGCCATTTAATATGCTGATTAACGCCCAGAACCCGTCTGAAGCCTATAACCTGATTGCTGAAAGACTGGGAACAGTAGAAGATTACCAGATTACCGATATCAACCTTACCAATATTCTGGAAGTACTACCTTATGACGAAGTAGACGAAAAACTGAAAAACGGTAATTTCAAGCCTCTATCTGAGCTATCGGCCAACTAATAAGCCCTCATAAAAAAGGTATTTTTTGCAAGCAGAAAATACCTTTTTTTATGCCTGCCAGCTACACCATTTCAGATTCGGGAGACAGTTTCCACCACACACGGCCGTTTAAATGTTTGTTTGTAAAGTAAATGAGCTGTATAATCAGCAAAACAAACGACACTACCGAAATAATATAACTGAACGTTATAAGTACGTTGACAAACGAAATCTGACGCAGAAAAAACTCACGGTAAAGCAAAAGACAAACGCTGCCCAGATACCCGATGGCGTCGCAGATATACACCAGAAAGCCTACATTTCCTTTTGCTTTAAAAAGGGCTATCAGCCGCTCAAAAACAACGGTCTGTATTAAAAGATAAGGTAAAAACAAACCAATGCCCAGGCTCAGCATCCACAATTTTGCTGAAATCAACTGTTGCTGAAACGCCCATGTGCTACCCCCACAGGCCATTACAGCCAGCAGCATCATCAGCGTAAAGGTCAGGTACGAATAAAAATTATTTCGTATAAACGCTATCAACGCTATCAGACCCACCACAACCAGGCCAATAGTGGTTTCAATCTCTGAAAATATTACCTTACTAAACCCAGGCTCAATCTCGCGCCATATTTCTACTGCAAAATTATCTCTGAAATCTCTCATGGTTGCCATCAGCAAGTACATACCCACAAAGCAGAACAGCCCGATACCAAACTCCCTCACAATTTTGTTTTTATCGTCTGCTGTCATGGCCACGCGCTTGTTACGCAGTTTCAGGTCTTCTGCATTAGGCGGGGGTATCTGAGCCAGCATCCAGACAAAAAACAGAAAAAACGGCAAAAAGATAAGCCCGATTATAAAAGGCAGATGAAACTCCTGAAAATGAAAAGTTTCCTGCAGGTACAGGTAAATGGTCTTTAACACGCCAGAGGTCATTACCAGATTCAGGCTTAACCCTAAGGCAAGAAATTCCGTTAGTTTCCGGCCCTCCAGATAGCTGAAAATCACACCCCATACCATGCCCAGAGGTAACCCATTCATGAATAGAAATATAAAATTGTAAGGAAAAGGCACAAACCCAAAAGCCAGCAGTGCAAGCTCGGCAAAGGCTATCAGGCCAATAATAAGCCATATACGGCTTTTTGATTTTAGCTCGGCTATTACTTTAATACCTATTATTTTAGACAGCATATAGCCAAAAACCTGAGCAATAATCAGGATACTCTTATAGCCTAAGCCCCATAACTGATAGTTTTCATAAAGCCCGGTAGTAAATGGCTTCCGGAATGCATACATACAGAAATACGTACCAAAAGCAGCAATAATGCACCAGATTATTAATAATACCTCAGATTTTTCCAGGATTTTCTTCACAGGTTTCATTACTTAATTGAACCTGTAAGTTCGATATCCAATATAAACTCATCGTTACGGAAATATTAAATAAACTCTATGTAGAATTAATTCTACATAGGCTATACGTACTAATCCACATAAACAGCCATATTTGTGTGCATTATACTACCTTATTAAACTGGACAATTTTTTTGAAGTAACCGGTAGACATATCAGTCAGAAACTTAATCAAACAAAACCATGGACCTGAATTCTATAAAATTACCTGTTTACCTGAAATTTGCACAAATTGTGATGGGGCTTGTGGCTTTTTTTTATATTCTTTACGTTGGCCAGAACATCATTATACCATTTATTCTGGCCGTGGTTATTGCCATACTGCTTAACCCTGCCGTTAATTATTTATGCAGTAAAAAATTGAACAGAATTCTGGCAATCAGCCTGGCTATTTTTGCGGGATTTATTCTCTTAGCCGTAGTACTGTTTTTTATTGGCTCGCAACTGGTTATGTTCAGCGACACTTTCCCGCAGTTCAAGCAAAAATTTGATGCGCTGTCGGTAGAAGCTGTTAACTGGGTAACCCAAACCTTTGGCCTCAGTAAAACCAGATTGCAGGAAATGCTAACCAATATAAAAACCGAAGGCATGAAGAATGGCACCGTGGTAGTTACCAAAACCCTAGGGGCCATGAGCAATATTTTTGCGTTGTTTGTGCTGCTACCGGTTTATATATTTCTGATACTATTCTATAAATCGCTGCTGCTTGAGTTTATATCGATGCTGTTTCATAATGCTAAAAAACATATTGTAGAAGAAGTTCTGGTTGAAACAAAAGCCCTTATTCAAAGCTACCTGATGGGCTTGCTGATTGAAGCCGTTATTGTATCGGCGCTTTTCTCGGTTGGTCTTTTGTTGCTGGGCATTGAATATGCTATTCTGATAGGTATTATTGCTGCCATACTTAACCTGATACCTTATATCGGTAACCTGATAGCGATGGTTTTCCCGATTACTGTGGCGCTTACCAACAAAGAGCCTACTTATGTTCTATGGGTAATTATCCTTTTTTCAACCGTGCAGTTTATTGACAATAACCTGATAGTACCTAAAATAGTAGCAAGCAAGGTAAAGGTAAACGCGCTTATTTCTATAATAGTGGTGCTCATTGGCGGAGCCCTATGGGGTATTGCAGGCATGTTTCTTTCTATACCGCTTACGGCGATACTAAAAGTAATTTTTGACAGAATAGATGACCTGAAGCCTTTTGGTTTTCTGATTGGCGACGACCAGCCACCCGTCAGCAAAATTGCCTTTAATCTTAAAAGTGGCAGCAAAAGGTCTAAAGCTAAATAAGATTAATTGCAATTACGACGCACAATTTTGCTGTCAATTACAAGATAAAGATATTATCTTAAGCTGGTTATTAATTTAAGCTAATATCTTTACATTTGTTATTAAAACTTAAAAGCTGTACTACTCAAATATGATAAGGATCTTTACCTTAACTTTAGCTGCCTCAATTTTAACAATTAAACTGTTTTCACAGGACATTTACAGACCTGCAAAAATTGTTAATTTAAAAGGTGATACTTCTCAAGTAATACTTTCAAATTTCTCCACCACATCAAAAATCAGTTATAAATTAACTTCAAATGACAAGGCTGTAGAGGTATCGCCAAATTCAATAAAAGGCTACATTACTAATGGCAATATTTACTTATCAAAAGAAGTGTATTCCTCTTCTTACAGAGTCGACAACTCTTTTAGTGAATTCCCATTCATAAAATCAGGATCGTTGATTTTAAAAAACAACCAGGTTCAACCGCATAGAGAACATTTGTACTTAAAATTACTTGTAAAAGGTGAAGTTAGTTTATATCAACTAACCACCCAAAATGATATAAATCAATTCTATATAGAAAAGGATGAAAAAATGCATGAGTTACCTCCTGTTTATTATGATTTCAAACCGGATAGTATCCGTAATAATGGATTCTTTATCATAAAAGGTCAGTATTATCAAACTAACAGGTTTAGAGGTGGATATATTGAGCAAAAACCTTTTACTGATACCTTAGATAGCATTTTGTTTGAAAACAAATTTGCACTGGAAAACGGCATTAAACAGTCTTTAAAGACCCTTAATTACACAGCTAAAGATTTAATTGCCTTCATTGTAAACTATAATACATTATACACCGAAACAAAACCTGAAATTATTTTTCAAAAGAAAAAATTAGGTAAGATTTATTTCGGTTTTACGGCTGGAGGCACAATTCCTATCAAAGACCGTTTTACAAGTGCTGAAACAAAATTCACAAATGCATGGAACTATAACATTTATGTTCTCATCCCAAATTACGGTAAAAACCAAAATATTTTTTACAAATTGGGTTTCCATTATTATAGTTATTCTTTGCTAAACACCGATAAAAATACTACTCAGAAAATCGAACGGGAAATTGCCTCAATTGCTTTAGGGGTTCGTTATGCATCATTAAAAGGAGAATTTCGCCCTTATGCCGGATTCTCGGCAACTTTCACTCAGCAAAAGGCTGACGGAGTTAAGCTTCTTCCCAAATTTCCACTTGTTTTTGAACTAGGTGGAATAATTCCGCTTAAAAGAACCAATATTGTTTTTCAAACAAATTTTTCCCCATTACTTAATCATAAACAAAACTGGTTTAAACAATTGAGTTACGGTGTCGGTCTGATGTTCTGAATTGTTGCAAAAGCGAGACTAACTCAAAAAGAAAAAGTCAGAAGCAACGCCTCTGACTTTTCTGATTTAACACCAATATGAATCTGCTGATTCAATTCTCAACCAAAGGGCTGATAATCTTCTAGTTATAAAACTAATGTCTTTTTATTGTATAGATTCAGAAGTGGGTGCCACCCATTCATTCAGTTTTTTATCATAAACCAAATGGGCATCCGGCCATTCTACGTAATGCTTCATGGTCAGGTATTTATTCAGGTTTCCGGTCTTTATCAGTTCTTTGAACAAGAATCTGCCTCTTTCCTTTACCAGTTTTTCGTCCAGATGAGGTGTATTAACTACCTCTTCAAAATTGGTCGGCATCAGGTTTTTCCCTAGTTTGTATCTTCCTATCACTCCGCGCTTATAGGGTAGATTACCTACTGGGCGTATCACAAAAAAATAATGGGTGCTATCCGGGCCGATATAATAGTTTTCAATGCTGAATTTTGGCAGAGCTGCAACATAGAAATTCCTGAACCGGGGTTGGAATCTTGTCTGATTGGTTGATTGAGGCGCCTTACTATAAATATAGGTTACGATATTTGTCAGTAAAGTATCTTGTTGTGCTGTGTCAAAATAATGATTGACCTTATACTTGTCTGCCTGGCACGAAACCGCAATCAGACAAATAAATATCCATAAACTCTTTTTCATATTGGTGTTGATGTAAACTTAAAAAACAAGGGGCGGGTACTCCCTACCCCTTGTTTCTTCAAAGAAATATTACTTGATATAAACTACCGCGCTAGGGTTAAACTCTGCCCAGGTGGCTGTCCAGTCTGTATCTTTAAATGCACCTACGTAATCGGTAGCAGTAAAGAACGCAGGCAAGGTTACAGTTGTAGTACCTTTAGTGATAGCATCTGTTGCAGATGTAGTAATAGTAAACGTTGGGCGACCCGCACCAAATACAGTATTGCTGATACCAGTGGTGGTCCACGAAGCTAAGGCTTTATTACCCGCCAAAGAAGCAAACCACTCAGATGGCTTTTGTGTACCAATAGTTAAAGCAGCAGCAGGCGTAGAGGTGTTTACGTCACGCACTGCAAAACCTTGCGGTTGTGTAGCAGCACCTTGTCCGTATCCATTGGTACCCCAGCCAGTTACACCGGCAAGAACCACATTGTTTAATACCAACGAACCAGCAACTGCGTTAGCGGCAGTAGTAGAACCGTCAATATAAACACCATTAGGGTAACCCGTAACAAATGTGTTATAAACCTTGATTTTATTGTTACGACGCAAGTGCATACCATTCTGGAACAATGTGCTGATAAATGTCTCCTGGCTTTGTTTGGCACCAATCAATGATACGTTAGCCAATGTTGGCGATGTGAAAGGCTCGGCTGACGTTCCCTGACCATCGTTATCTACTTCAAATCCGTTTGAACCAGACTGGTCAGCACTTGTAGCGCCACGCAGACCCACTGCAAACTGAATGTTTCCTCTAAAACCGTTGTCCATATCAAAATCATCGTCAAGACCTCTGTAAGCTACCAGATATTTTGCATTTACAGTACCACCAAACCACTCGTAAGAGTCGTCGCCACCATAAGAAGCCTGTAAATACTCTAGTGATGTACCACTACCTACTGAACCAAAAGTAAATGAGTTGATTTCCTGATTCGGGTTGATAGGCACACCTGCATATTCAACACGAACATATTTCAAGCTACCAGAGTTGTCAGCATCATCGCTGCCACCATGCCATGCTTTGTAGCTACCTTCAAGCTGAGCAGTACCACCAGGCAGGTTGTTTTTTGCTTTACCGCAAATTACCAGGCCACCCCAGTCGCCGGCTTCACGCTCACCTACACCACGTTCAGATGTAAACACGATAGGCTCAGAAGCTGTACCGTTAGCAATAATTTTGCTACCACGTTGGATAATCAAAGTACCTTTGGTAGAACGCTCACCGATAATAACTGTACCAGCCTCAATGGTAAGGGTTCCGGTTGCAACTCCGGCAGCAGCGGTTTCGGTGGTGTCGCCACCTACACGTACAAAGCCAGACAATTTGTAGATTTTATCTTTTGTCCAGCTGATGTTGCCGGTTAAAAGTCCTTTTACTGTAACCACTTGTTTAGGCGGAACAGCCGTTACTTTTACTGTAAATGTAACCGGAGCTGATGCCTGGTTCTTAGTGTCTGTTGCAATAACAGTAAAGTTTACTGTTGTACCAGAGGCCAGACTTTCAATAGTATATTCTTTCGTGTAATTGTCTGAAGTTGCTCCGTCTGTATAAGTTTTTGTATCAAAAGCGGCTCCGTTTTTCAAAACTGTAAGAGTTTTCAAACCAGCCGGTGCACTGATAGAAGCCGTAACGTTTACTTTTGCTCCTGGAACACCAGATGCCTCAGCACCTGCCGATGCAGTTGGCGCCGGGAAAACTTCTTCATCTTCTTTACATGCGTTCAGTACAAACACAGCCGAAACTGCCATTGCACTTGCTGCAAACAATCGAGATAATCTGGAAAATTGCATGATTATTGGGGTTTTAAATGTAAATCCTAAAATGTTTACTTGATATATTGATATTCGATTTGCTAATTATTTGCCACTCAAAGTGTAGCTTACACCCAGAGAGAATAATCTGCCTGGTTTGTATTGCTGCATGATTTCATCATTTTTACGGTCAAACTTACCGTCCTGATTACCGTCTTGCAGAATTAAGGCTGCCTGATTGAAGATGTCGTTTATACCACCTTTGATAACAAATCTGCTACCTACACCCTTAGAGAAAGTAAGGTCAAGCACGTTTCGTGGCATTTCGTATAGGTCGGGGTATCCCAGAAAACCTACGGCAAAAATTCTTTTGCCTATTACGTTGTAGAGAATATTTACCTGGAAATCTCTTTCCTGATCATTGTAGTTTATACCTGTGTTTACGATGTAAGGAGACTGCCCCTGCAACGGACGATTATTTGATTGCCCCACCGCACCTTCCCTTAGTTTTACTTTACTTACAATCAGAGTGGTATTAAAAAGCACACTTACCCTTTCAAGGAATCTTGAAGAAGTAATACTTGCCAGCCCTTTCTTTATTTCAAGCTCAACCCCTGTACTTCTGGCACTCTGGGCATTTTTATAAATAAAGGTTTTGGCACCTAATGAGCCACTACCTGCTTCTACTTCAATTTCAATCGGGTTTCTGAAATCCTTGTGGAATACTGCAAAACTAACTACCTCGGCAGGTGTAGGGTAGAATTCCCAACGGGCATCAAAATTATTCACTGTTGAAATCTTAAGGCCGGTGTAGCCTTCATATACTACGTTGAAATCAAAATCATAGAACGAGAAAGGCGCCAGCTCTCTGAACTCCGGACGGTTAATGGTTTGTCCGTAAGCAGCTCTTACAAGCATTTTCTCATTAAAGTTGTAAGAAAGGTTGGCCGATGGCAAAATACTTAAAACCGGGTTTTTAACCGATACCTTGGCTCCGCCAATAAAAGCACTCTCTAAGCTTTGCGTATTGTCTTCTGCCCTAACACCACCAATGATATTCAGCTTTTTGCTTAGCGGAATATTGGCATTTGCATAGTAGGCCAACAACTTGTTACCCGCAGTGTACGAGTCGTTCGGGTTAGTCTGCTCGTCAATTCTGATACCGTTAGTGCCGTTAATATTATTGAAAATAACGTTGATAGGTGCTGTGAATAACTCTCCGTTAAAGTTTGAGCCACGTACGTAGCCCAGGTTTCTACCATTAAAGCTACGGTCTTTCTTCTCATAGAAAACACCGGCTTTCAGTTCCATTTCCGTTTCTTTTTCTTTAGAAAGGGTTACTTTCTGTGTCAGGTTCACAGCGCCGGTATAACCGTTTTCAAGCATTTTAGAGAACCATCTTCCCAGGAAGAACGCCTGCGCAGTACCTATTGGAATATACACAGACTTAGTGCCGCTGGAAGGGTCAACATCCGAACGGTAGCGGCGGTAGTCTGGCTGGTCACGATACGAATGATTATAACCAACTACCCAGTCGATACTGGTTTTGCCATTGGCAAGTGTGTGTTTTCCGGTAAGCTGGCCGGTATAAATACCCCGGTAAACCTGATTGAACGAGTGGTTATCAGGATTATAGTTGGCCTCAATGGCACGGCCTGTACGGCGTGTATAATTGGAATTGCTTAACTGATTAAACAGGTTCTTGAACTCAATAGAATGATTGTCGCTAAGACGAAACGCCCAGTTGTGCATCACACCTACACGGATATTACGGCTATATTGCTGGTCGTTAAAGTTATAGATCGGCGATTGCGTATTGCTGATGTTGGCATTGAAATCGTTACGGTCAATCAAAAAATTGGTACGGGTGTCAGAGTAATTTACTGCCGTAACGTTACCCGCTTTTACTCTTCCGATCGAAAATTTGTAGTTACCTGTAATACCAATTCTTTGGTCCGGCGTTGCCGTAGAGTTTTTGGCAATCCATTCATTTCTCAAAGAACGCCCTGCGGACTCAAGCGCAGCAGGGTTATTGAGTACCTGACTAATGTTGGCCGGAAAATACTTAGGCAGGTCGTAATATCCGTTATTGAACCCTGTCCAGTAATTTTTACCCTGGTTAGGCTGATAAAAGTCTCCGAATGTTGTATTACTACGGTAAGAAGTGCTGTAATCAATTACCAATGAGTTTTTGTCAGGGATATTCTTGGTAAAGATTTTCACAAGACCACCTGCAAATTCACCGGGTAGCTCAGCCGAAGGACTTTTATAAATCAACATCCTGTCAATCTGAGAGCTGGGAATAATATCAAATGAGAAAGACTTAACGTCTGTCTCCATACTGGGTGTAAATGCATTATGAAGCATTACATTGTTGTAACGCTGGTTAAGACCTCTGATATTGATAAATCTGTCTCCAACAATAGTAATACCCGGTACGCGCTTCACTACCTGGGCTGCGTCACGGTCTAGGGTTTTGGCAATCTGCTGTGCCGAAATACCGTTTACCACCATCTGGGCGGCTTTTATTTCTGAAATAACCGACACCTCAGTGTTAGTCAGGCGGCTGGCTGTAACTTTTACTTCCTGTAGTAAGGTTTTTTCTTCTTCAAGGCTGGTGTTTATTTCTGTTATGTTTCCGCTTACAACCGCTACATCAGCCAGAACCCTGTCCTGATACGAAACATAGCTGATAACCACTTTTACTTTTCCGGCCGGTACTTTCGCTATCGAAAAGAAACCGTTAATATCAGTAACTGAACCTAAGGCTGTACCTTCAATTTTAACAGTTGCGCCAATGAGGTCTTCGTTAGTTTTGGCATCCTTGATTGTTCCGCGAATGGTTCCCGTCTGGGCAAAGGCAATAATTGTAGCAAATAACAAAAAAAGAGTAGTAGAAATTTTCTTATTGTTCATATTGGTTTCCGTGTCTTATTTTCACGGTGCAAAACTAGCTTGTCAATATTAAGCAAATGTTAAGTCAATATTATGTGTTAATTATGTTTGGCAAAACCCATAATAATTGCCTTATTTTCAAGATTATAAAGCCCGGCGCCCCAAGGCAAAGAATTTATTATAACCTGAATAGCGATTGTGACGTTTATCACGTTTAAAACCCGAAGGATAGTTTATCTTTGCTGTCTGTTAAATCATATTCAAGAAATGAAAAGACAATTGTATACCTGGCTATTTGCCCTTATAACAACCACACTGGCCTGCTCTGAAAGCCACAGCCAGACCAATAATCTGCCAGCAGCGGCATTTTCGGAGAAAATCAAACAAACGCCCGGCGGTTTGGTGCTGGATGTAAGAACACCGGAGGAGTTTTCGAAAGGACACCTGAAAGATGCCCGCAATGTAAACTGGAAAGACAGCAACTTTGCTGCTGAAGTAGCTAAGATTGATAAAGCCAAGCCTGTTTTTGTGTATTGCCTTGTAGGTGGACGCAGCGCAGCGGCGGCAGCCAGAATGAGAGAAATGGGCTTCAAAAATGTGTATGAGCTGGAAGGCGGCATTATTAAATGGCGGGCAGCCAACCTGCCTGAAACCACTGAAGCCGGTAGCAAGCCTGTAAGTCTAACAAGGCAGCAGTTTAATCAAATGCTTAGTTCGGATAAACTGGTACTGGTTGATTTTTATGCTGACTGGTGCGAACCCTGTAAAAGAATGGAGCCTTATCTGAACGAGATTGCTTCAGAAATGAAGGATAAAGTGCAGGTATTACGAATCAATGCAGATGATAATGCCGAATTGTGCAAAGCGCTGAAAGTTGACGCCCTGCCCGTCTTGCAGCTTTATAAAAACAGTAAAATTCAGTGGACCCACGAGGGTTTTATAGCCAAGACAGATGTAATTAAACAACTGAAATAACAAATAAGCCTGAGCGCAGTAGTGTTCTCAGGCTTATTTTCGTCTATTTCGTAATTTCGAGCTTTTCTCTCAGCACTTTGTCTGCCACAAGCAGCTCAATCCAGTACTCTCCTTTTGGTAGTTTGTTAACGGGCAGCATTTTAATCTGTGTACCCAGGTTTTGTGAGTAGCCTTCAATCAAAGTGGTAATAATCTTCTCATTTTTGTCTTTCAGGGTCAGTTTCACCTGCGACGGCTGATTAATCCGGAAAACAATTTTCCGCTGCTTATCAATATGAGTAGTGTCTGATTTAAAATCGGAAACCGTTTTATCGTCAACTGCCATTCTCGATTTCTGATTGTTTATAAAAGACTGCTGCACGCAACCGGCAATGTCGGCAGTAAAGACCGAATTTTTGTTCACCTCAAACCCCGGCAATAACACAATACTATTACCTGCCGTAAAAGAAATATCTTTTGAGGATGTAGAAACGGTAGTTTGTGCCACAATTGTTCTGGCAGCCTTGTAATCGCCCGAGGTAATAGAACTCTTCTGCAAAGCCAGCGAGTCTGTGGCGCAATTAATACTTACCCCTTTGCAATTACAGTTATTGTCAAACTTATCATTCTGGGTCAGTGGGTCTCCGTCATCGCAGGCTGTTCCTTCCACATCGCAGAGCGAGGCATTGAATGTGATTTTACTGAAACCGGTGCAAGTGGCATCTCCCCAGTTATCTTTTGCTGAAACCAGTATATATCTTGCCCGTACGTCATTCATATTAGGGCCCTCAAAACCGGCGTAGTCGTGGCTGCCCGGTGCCTGCGGCCAGGTGTAATCATTGCCAATTGGCTGCCAGGTTTTGCCGTCTGTTGAGTAATCAACATTTACACTTCTGAACCCTTTACCTGTCTCGCCCGGAACGTTATAGTTCCAGACCCTTGTATCATGAAACACATATAGCTTAGAAAAATCATACAAAATCCAGCTCTTGTTACCGGCTCTGGCGGCATTTGGATTTGCCTTTTGAGTACCACAAGACAACCAGGAGGTTTCGGTGGTAGAGAGGTTGTCTGTTACCCCCTGCGAATCAAACATTTTATACCTGGCGGTTTCGTCTATGCAGTCGGGCCCTGAGCAGGGCGTGCCTACACATTCGCAAATGCCATTGATTTTGTCATTATTGGTATAGGGGTTGCCATCATCACAAGGGGTACCTTGTGCAATGCAGGCTAACTCACATTTGTAGTCGAACAAATAAAAAGCAGGTATGCGCTTCCAGACCTTTTCTTTATAGAAAGGTGTTTTCCAGTAAACATTAAAATGGTCTCTGCTGTTGTTTTCTTTGTTTCTGATTTCATAATAATAGTACTTACCGGCCTGCATATAAACAGGGCCAATGGTTTGGGCCGGGGCATTGTTATGCTCGGTTTCATCAACGCCCTGCATTACCACAGCTTTGTATGTCTGTTTGTGTTCAATTGAGTCATTTTTGCTGAGGTAAAAAATCGTCTGGTTGTCGCCGGTTACATTAAACTCATAATTGCCAGACACCGGCACCGTAATAAAGCCCTGCACGTAGGCACCATAGTTATCAGAAGCATAAATGGGTATGGTGGGTATAGGCCCAAACGCCCCTTTCAGCTTTTCTTTTCTATCAGGCGATAACGGAAATTTAGGCGAATTAACAAGGTCATTTTCAACATAGCTGCCTTTAATGTTATCATAATAATAGGCTTCTGCCAGACCACGCTCGCCCACACAGGCATTTGCAGTTGGGGCAACTCCCACACAGTTGCAGAAGCCATCCTGCTGGTCGTTTTTGGTAAGGGCATTGCCATCATTGCAGAGCGTACCTCTTGGGGGGCAGGCCTGCCCGCAGTTGTATTCGTTTATATTGTTAAAATCAATGATGCTCCAGGCTCCGGTGGGGTTTGAGGCCTTCTTCCACCATAAGGCAAGGTGGTCAGCGCCTGAGGCCTCAAAATTATAGGATTCAAAATAATAATACTGCCCTGCCTTCAGCTGAATAGCCGCTGAGGTCTGGCCTGCCTCTTTACTGTTTTCTTCAGTACCAGTAGCTGACGTAACCTCTGCTATTTTTACTTTATTGGCCGGGTTCTGGTCTGTACTTAAGAAAAAAGTACCTTTGTCGTCGCTGGTAATGTTAAAAAGATACGTTTCGGTTTGCTGAACTTTAATAAAACCGCGTATCATACCAATAAAATAATCGGAGTAATTGACAGGGGCTCTCAGTGAACCCAGTATCTGTGTACCATCGGGCTTGTCGGGGTAGTTTTCAAGAACCGACAAGTCTGTTATGTCTGGTGCACCCTGAACGGCAAAGTTTGCCCAGTAAGACCACTTTACCTGCCCGCCCGGCCCAATGCAGTTTTGCGCAAACAGGCTGCCGGCCGATGTAAACATAATAAAAAACAGTAGTGTAAACGTTCTATTCATAGCATCACTCAATAGGTTAAACACGATTGCGGCTTATCTTCAGTAGAAATGGCACTACCATTCATATTCATAAAGCCGATAGGATAATTGCCCTGGGCATACGCGTAAAAATTACCGATATTGGGCAGCACATAACATAAATCTGCAGGACTTACCCCATACCATAGAGCCATTTCGGCGTATAGTTCATCTGTTGAGACAGACGGAATAAAGTTACCTCTGAACGAAACGTTCTGGCTGTTGTTGTTCAGATTCATACTCGGGTAGGCCCCGTATATTTTACCTCCATTTACACTGCCACCCATAACAATTGAGTTGCCACCCCAGGCGTGGTCAGACCCCATGCCGTTTGATGTAATGGTACGCGCAAAGTCTGAGATAGTAAAGGTGGTTACATTTTCTGCTATGCCCAGCTCAACTGTGGCATCATAAAATGCCTTTAATGCACTGTTTACCATCGGTAGTCTCTGGCTCAGGCCGGTTATCAGGTTGTCGTGCATATCCCAGCCGCCCAGTGTTACAAAAAATATCTGTCTTTTGGCTCCAAGGCTATTGCGTACACTTATTACTTTAGCTACTGCGGCCAGGTCATTGCCTAACGACGAATTAGGAAACTGCGTGGCAAAGTTGGGTATTTTCTTCAAGGCATTTCTGAAAACATCAAAAGAAGAAGCGGCGTTTTTTGAACCCGTGGCATAGGTTTGCTGCAAAAGGTTAGCATAGGTATCACTAATCAGGCTGTCAATAGCCGAATTTCTGAGGTCACTGATCATACCTGAATTGCCCCACCATGACGAAGGCACCAAATCAAGACCTACTGTATTGGCACTTAGATTATTGCTGATTGAATACTCGGAAATGCTTTCGCCGGTCTGGAATACATTTTTACCTCCCAACGAAATATTCATTGATATCTGGTTGTTGGCATTACTGCCATTAAGCAAATCTGCAATGCGCCCACCAACCCCCAGGGCTTTTCTGCTTTGCGGAACAGAAGTTTGCCACTGCATAATCTGGTCTGAGTGAGAATAGATACCTTCCGGTAGTTTTTTCTGGCCACTGCTGAACTCGGTGGCATTCATTACCGGCTGAACCAAAGTTCCGACATTGGCCATAAATGCCAGTTTGCCACTATTATAGAGGTCTTTCAGCCCGCCCATAGCCGGGTGCAACCCAAACGAATCATAGTGACCTGAAATACCCCTGAAGCCGGTAGAGTTTGCGTTGCTTAACGGTAAAATAGAACTTTGAGGGATGGCCAGGTCAGCCCTGGTAGTGGCATAGTCATTATAGCCGTTGTCTACCGTTCCGTTCGGTATCAACAAATTATAGGAGTCAAGACCACCCGCCAGCAACACACACACCAATGCTTTGTAGTCTTCTCCCAGGTCGGTCTTCGAGAATCTCTTATGCCCTATGGCACCGTTAACTGACCCCAGGCTTGTAAGCGTGCTTAACAGGGTGGTAGCTCCCATGGCTGCACAACCGGACTGTTTTAAAAAAGCGCGTCTGTTCATAGCTTCATTAATTATTGATGATATACTCGGGTGAAGCCATTATTAAATAGATGGCCACTCGCACTCTTTTATTGGCATCATCTGCATTAGGCTCACCGTTGGCAAGTCTCAGCGGCATACCTGATACAGCTCTTTTTATGATATCCATACTCTTTTTAGACAGCCTGCCGCTGGCAAGTATAAGGTTATACTTATCAAGCAACTGCACAAGTCTGTCATTACGTGTCAGCGGGAAATCGGCCGTCAGGTCAAATCTGGGTCTCTGGTCGTTTTTAACGGTTTCTGCGCTGTAATATCCCATATAATCAATTGGTTCATCTCCGGCTATCCAGTTGTTCAGGGCGTTCAGATAGCCGGTCCAGGTCTGGGCATTAAATGTCTGAAATTCCGGGCCATATTTATCTGTTTCCTTCATGGTTCCATCAGGCACGTAATCAGGAGAGAAAAAGTTGAACACACTAGGCGAAAAAAGTGGCAGTTGCCCCATTCTGTCATAAGCCCGGCGCATGGTATTTCTGTAAATACCGCTGGATGATTTCAGATTAAGACCTTTAATAAGATTGGTATATCTGATAAACGGTTCTTTAAGAACACCCGTATATCTGTTGCTGAGGTCGCGGGCCTCAGGGTCAAGCAGAATTGCTTTTATTACCGCTTTTAAGTCGCCTCTCACTCCTTTTCCATTATCATTGAAAACAGAGGCCACCCGCGCAATATAGGCCGGCGTAGGGTTAGAAGAAACCATACGCTGAATAAGCCTGCGTGCCATAAAAGGCCCAACATTCGGATGATTAAAGATAATATCAAGAGCATCTCTGATATCCAGTTCACCTTGTTCTACCGGCCGCGCTTCAATGGTTTTGCCTAAAAATGTTTTTGGACCCTGCTCATGCGCATTCACAATTCTTGGTGCAACAGACCAGGTTCTCAGGTAGGCATCGCTTGAATCAACGGCATAAAACTTCAGTTTCCTGGTATAACTCCAGATGTCTTTATTTTTTTCGCCTATGTAACGGCTGTCAGCCCATGACAACCCCGTAAATACTTTGGCAAGGTTGGCTATATCGTTATTATTATAGGTAGGAATAGCCTTGCCGCTGGCGTCTTTTTTCTCGGTTCCGTCCAGGTTCAGCTGAAACAAACCTATCGAAAACAATTGCATGATTTCACGTGCATAGTTTTCGTCCGGATATATTTGTTTACCTTTATTGATATCAGTAGCGTGGTTGTTCATATAAGTAAGGTAAACCGCCATTGCCGGATGATAGGTAATGCGCTCAAGCAGGGTACGGTAATTGCCAAAGGCGCCGTCGAGCAGAAGGTCGTAATAACTGGCCAGGGCATACGGGTTTGAATCAAAGGCCGACACCCTTGAAGTAACAAATATCTGGCTTAAACCCATAGCCACTCTCCAACGCAATACATCGGGGGCAGTCATGAATCCCTGAAACCAGCAGATATCAAAATGTCTGTCGGTTACATAGGTATTAGATATTGTTTTTGAAGGATCGGTTCGTCTGAGCGAATCCACAATAGACTGATGCAGGTTTTGCAGATAGGCCTCAATCCTGAACGAATTGGGCATATTCAATTGCTTGTTAACCCAGGATTCTACACCAATGGCGGCCACGTTCTCAATTTCGTCGTAGGTTGCGCCAAGCGTAGCCTGAGATAATAATCTGGCTGCAGCAGTTTTATTGGGCAAAAAGCCCGAACTTAACAAAGTGGTGATGCCATCCTGGCTACCCACTGCAGAAGACGAAGAAACAGTTACATTCTGAATATTACCTTTGCCGAAGGTTATTCTACTCTGCGCTTTTAAGTTGTTGGAAAGACAGGTTAAAATAACTACCAAAACAAAAGACACTCTTGCATGTGTGGCATTCCTCACTCCTAATAGCAACGTAAGTACCCTCATCTCAGACCAATTAAAATTTGACAACTAAAAAAAGGCTTGATGTCATTCTGGCCTGCACGCATAGAAAACAGAAACTTCCTATACAGAAGCCGTCGCTACATCGTTACTCAGTTTTTACTTTTTGGGTTGTCTGAATGCAATTGAATTCGGTTTTTTAAACACCATTCTCTTGCATTATTTTTTACTTGGTGCATCAATTGGTTTCCATGGCACAGCTAAAAGAATCAATTCGCAGGGTTACTTTTGTATGAGGTCTCAGACATAGTGTCTATGAGCAAATGTAGAATAAAAATTCAAAAAGCAAACATTAATTTCAAAAAAAAAATACAATCTGAAATTGTTCTAAATTTCAAAAATCTTTGTTGAGTTTTCGGGGAAGAAACGCCCCGATTTTACATCATTTAAGCAGGCGCCAGGCCTCTTCAATGGCCTTGTTCCGGGTTTGGCTTGCGGGTATAGGCTGTTCCGTTATATAAGTTATTCTTTCTTCAGTAAGTGGATGTGAGCTAAGGTAGGCTGGTACACCTTTGCTACGATTTTCATTTTCTTGGGCTTGCAGTCTTTGCATCAGGCGGAGCATCCCCTGGGTATCCAGGTGGTTGTTTGCCATTAGCTGTAGCCCTTTCAGATCTGCTTCTTTTTCCATACTTCTCGAAAAACCCAGCTGATGTATTTCGTCGGCTTTGCTTAACAATAGATTAGCCAGGGTGCCGTCATCACCAAAAACAAAAGATAGAAGCACCGAGCCAGCCATGCTTCGGGTTAGTGCGTTCAAAGAATGCCTTTCCTTTATATGCGTTACCTCATGTGCCAGCAATGCTGCCAGCTCTTCAGGGGTTTTAAGTTTATCGATAATGCCGCTGTAAACCACTACATGGCCACCCGGCAAGGCAAAGGCATTTACATCTTTGTTTTCAACAACTGTAAACCTGAGCGGATATTTGGTTTCAAAATCAATACAACCGGCAAAACCGGTAAGAGCGGCCGTGGCTTTTTTATCAACCCGGGCGTTGCCCATCAAACCCTGATAGAATTTTTCACCTATGGCTACTTCTGCCGATACCGGTATTTTGCTGACAACAAAAGAAACCACCACCGGCAGCAACCAATAATACAGCGCCAGCAGAAGGCCCGCTGCCACGCCTGCCATGATAAGTGCTGCTTTTAGAAAAGCCTCATACTGCCTTACCTCTTTTGTGGGCTTACCGCTAAGCCCGGGCAGATACGCTTTTAAAGCAATTGCCAGTGGGGAGTCTGACGGGAACTCAAGATGTTGATGCGGGAATGCCCCGTACTGAAGCATGGTTTTACCCTTGCCCATAAATGCGCTGAACTCTATTTCAGTTATTGCCCATACAATATTGATGTTTGCATCATTTATGCGCAAGGAGTTACCCCAAACCTCAACCTGCACCTGATGCGGCCTGGAGGTTTGTCCATCATAATAAGTAGCGGTATATTGCATGTTGTTCAGAGCCGGCGTAGTTTTATAAAAGACCTTCCTTTAGTAAATCGTGCAGGTGCACAAAGCCCAGAAGTTTACCTTCTTCAACCACCACCAATTGCGTAATGCTTTTCTCCTGCATTAGTGCCAGTGCATTGACTGCATATTCGTCCGGGCTGGTGGTTTTGGGGGTGGCAGTCATAATATCAGTTGCTTTCAGGCTTGTAAAATCCTGCTTTTTATTCAGCATTCTGCGTAAATCACCATCAGTTATTATGCCCAGTAACTGGCTGGATGCATCAATAACGGCAGTAGCCCCCAATAGTTTTGATGTCATCTCAAGAATAACCGTATGTAAATCAGCATCCGGAGAAACGCTTGGCACTGCATTGTTGGGGTACACGTCTCTTACTTTCAGGTACATTTTTTTACCCAGGCTGCCCCCCGGATGGTAGCGTGCAAAATCGCTGCTGGTGAAACCCCGCATTTCCAGCAGGCAAATGGCCAGGGCGTCTCCCAACGCCAGTGCGGCTGTGGTTGAAGTAGTAGGCGCCAGATTAAGCGGGCATGCCTCGCGCTCCACATAGGCATTCAGAACATAATTTGCATGGCTGGCCAGGTAGCTTTGGGTATTGCTTACCAGGGCAATCATCTGGTTGCCGTGCATTTTCAGCAGCGGCACAAGTACCTTTATTTCGGGGGTATCGCCGCTTTTAGAAATACACATCACCAGGTCATCTTTCTGAATCATCCCCAGGTCACCGTGTATCGCATCGGCCGCATGCATAAAAAGAGCGGGGGTACCTGTAGAATTCATGGTAGCCACTATTTTCTGCCCAATAATTGCACTTTTCCCTATCCCGGTTACCACAAGACGGCCTTTACAGGCTAAAATAGCCTTCGCACATAATTCAAAATCATCATTAATATAACTTTTCAAAGAAAGTATTGCGTCTGCTTCATGTTGCAAAACTTTTTTCGCTACGCTTTGTAAATTTTTTTCTAACTTCGTCTTCACTTTTCAGAGGGGGTATTTACAGGCAAAAGTAATGCTTGTAGGGCTTGTATCAAAAGATTAGTGCAATAAGAACACATTGCCTGCTGTAGAATAACAATTACAACAAAACTAGTTTAAATCATTAAATGAATCAGGTTAAAAAAAACCACGCCGGAAATTTGTAATACTCAATTAAAAAAATAGTATCTTAGCAAAGGCTAAAGTAATTATTCTGAACTAATTCAAACTTTATAGTACCTTTTGCCAGGCTAAACATACCTTAAGCAAACTGTTTTGTAAGTATTACGAATTATATCGCTGTTGTTGATGCTCATACCCGGCATGGCCTGAACCGCCTCACAACCACAGCAATTATTACTACAGCAAATCTTTACTAATGGCATTTTTTCTGATGACTGGCTCATCAGGACAATCAACATAAAATTGCTCAGATACTGACCTATTTTTAAAATATTGTAAATTTTCCGGATAGCAATTTTGCGTTTATGGTAGAACCAATTATTAAACAATCATTAAAGGAGAAACTCAAAGAAATTTTCGGCTTTGATGCTTTTCGTGGCGAACAGGAAGCAATTATCAATAACATTGTAGCAGGAAAAAATACTTTTGTTATTATGCCTACCGGCGCTGGGAAATCTCTATGTTATCAGTTGCCCGCTATGGTACTTGAGGGCACTGCTATTGTAATTTCCCCGCTTATTGCCCTGATGAAAAATCAGGTTGACCAAATGACAGCCTTTGGTATCAATGCTCAGTTTTTAAATTCAACACTGAATAAGGCTGAGATGACCAAAGTGAAGAACGATGTTTTAAGCGGTGAATGCCGTTTACTTTATATAGCTCCGGAATCTCTCACAAAAGAAGATAACCTGTCTTTCTTACAAAAAGCCAAACTTTCTTTTGTAGCAGTAGATGAAGCCCACTGTATATCTGAATGGGGCCATGATTTCAGACCTGAGTATCGTAGAATCAGAGGAATCATTGACGATATCAATCCCAATCTGCCAATTATTGCATTGACGGCAACCGCGACGCCAAAAGTACAGCAGGATATCAAGAAAAACCTGATAATGGACGAGGCCCCCGTGTTCAAGTCGTCGTTTAACCGCAAGAACTTGTACTATGAGATTCGTCCGAAAGTAGATTCGAAGAAGCAATTAATAAGGTATATTCTTAACAATAAAGGTAAGTCGGGCATAATTTACTGCCTCAGCCGTAAAAAAGTTGAAGAAATTGCCAACCTGCTGAGCGTAAACGGTATTAAGGCCCTGCATTACCATGCCGGACTGGATGCCGACACCCGGATGAAAAATCAGGACGCGTTTCTGAATGAAGAAGCTGATGTAATTGTGGCAACAATTGCCTTCGGGATGGGCATTGACAAACCCGATGTGCGCTTTGTGATTCACTATGATGCGCCCAAGTCGCTGGAAGGCTACTATCAGGAAACAGGAAGAGCCGGCCGCGACGGACTGGAAGGAAACTGCCTGATGTTCTACAGCTTTGACGACATTTTAAAACTGGAGAAGTTCAATAAAGATAAGACCGTTACTGAAAGAGACAACGCCAAGGCTTTGCTGATGGAAATGGTTGCTTACTCTAACCTGGGTATCTGCCGCCGCCGTCAGCTACTAAGTTATTTTGGCGAATACTCTGAAAAAGACTGTGGTTTTTGCGATAACTGCCTGAAACCCACCAAGAAATTTAAAATTGAAGATGAAGCCGTGCTGGCCTTAAAAGCCATTCAGCAGGTGGGAGAAAGGTTTGATATTCAGCACATTGCTGATGTTCTTACAGCCAATACAGCCAATGCTTACATCCGTAGCTATGAACACGACAAGCTGGCCGTTTATGGTAAAGGGAAAAGCATGTTTGTTGAAGCAGAGGATGAGGATGACGAAGACGACGAAGAAGAAGAATTAGAATTGGCTAATGATGACGATATGGACGAAGAGGAAGACAACGCCCCTGTTGCTACCAAAAGTCCGTCTCACTCACCTAAAAAAGCCGAAAAACCCACAAAAAAATCTGACAACAAAAAGACCCCTAACGATTACTGGGTGTCTATCCTTCGTCAGATGATGGTGCTTGGCTTTATTGAAAAAGATATTGAAAACGCTTATGGGGTAGTAAAATTGTCGGAAAAAGGCAAAAGCTTTATTGCCGACTCTTACCCTATTACGATATCAGAAGACCATAACTACGAAAATACCGAAAGCAGTGACGACGACGACGTACAGATGAACGGCGGGCCGTCTGGCGGAGGTGGTGCGTTTGACTCAGCGTTGTTTGAGTTGCTGAAAGCGCTTCGTAAAAAAATTGCCAAAGAAAAGAACGTGCCGCCGTATGTGGTTTTCCAGGACCCCTCACTGGAAGAAATGGCAACCACCTACCCAACCACCGGACAAGACCTGGCCCAGATAAACGGGGTTGGCCTTGGCAAAGTGCAAAAGTTTGGGAAGCCTTTTCTTGAGCTGATTTCAAAATACGTAGAAGAAAACGAAATTGAAACCACGCAGGACCTGGTTGTAAAATCGGCTGTCAATAAATCAAAAATAAAGATTTATATCATTCAGCAGATTGACCGCAAGATTGATCTGGACGAAATTGCAGAGTCGAAAGACCTGACAATGCCTGAACTGATTGAAGAAATTGAACACATCTGCTATTCTGGTACAAGGCTGAATCTGGACTACTACATCAATCAGGTAATAGATGAGGAACATCAGGACGAGATTTATGAGTATTTTATGGCCGCAGAAACCGATAATATCCGTGCTGCACTCAAGACTTTTGAAGGCGACGATATAACTGAAGAAGAATTAAGATTGATGAGAATAAAATTCTTGTCGGAAATGGCAAATTAATTCTTTATATTTGAAGCGATAAAGCATTTGCCATTATTAATCGATTATACAACAAAATCATGAAAAGTGTGAAAGGAACGATAATGTGCTTCACACTTTTTTATTTTTTGACAGGCAAAGATTAAGTGATAGTAATTTATTAAAGAGCGGTAGGTTTTAAAGCATGCCCATAAACAACTGATTTTTTCAAAAAGATTAAATAATATAATTTACAAAAATTTATCAATTAAAATCCTACTGGTATCATGAACATTTTTGTTGGAAGTCTTCCGTTTAGAATCGAAGAAAGTGAATTAAAACAATATTTTGAAGAATTTGGTGAAGTAAGTTCTGTTAAAATTATTATTGACAAAGTAACCGGAAGAAGCAAAGGCTTTGCCTTTGTTGAAATGCCAGACGATGCAGCCGCTTTGAAAGCAATCAGCCAGTTGAATGGTTCTGATATCGGTGGCCGTACTGCAGTTGTTAATCAGGCTGAAGAAAGAAGAGAAAGACCTGCCGGTGGCGGTGGTGGTTTCAACCGTGGTGGTGGCGGTGGCTACGGCCGTGGTGGTGATAATGGTGGCGGACGCCGTTATTGATATTCCTGAGCGGATATCCCAAGATATCATTCAAATTAGCTTCCATTTAATGGTGTGCCTGCTTTTCTATTTAATATACAGGCCGGCATTATGCAATAAAAAAGCCTCCTAGCAAATGTTAAGAGGCTTTTGTTTTGATAACGTCTCAGGGCAGGGGTTTTACCATTATCTCTTTATAATATACTTTGCTTTTGGGGTCATGGCCCTGTAAGGCAAAGGTTCCGCTGCTTATTCGTCTGCCTTCTCTTCCTTTAGGTAATTCGGCAGGTTCGTCATATTCAACTACTGTCTTATCGTTAATCTTTATGGTAACGTGCTTGTCTTTTACTATGATATGCTCGGTATACCATACGTTATCTTTTACCAGGGTGTCTTTCACGTCTTGTATACCGTAGAGGCTTCCGGTACGGCGCCAATCGGTATGCGAGTTATTAACCTGTACTTCATAGCCTTTATCGGGCCAGCTGGCTTGCTGATATTGGGTATGAAAATAAATACCTGAGTTTGAACCTGGCGTGGTCATTACCCTTGCCTTAAACTCAAAGTTTTTGAAATCATGATTATTAACCGGCCCTACATAAAATAAATGCGCTACCGGGCCATTTACCGCAATAGTACCATTTTCAATGCTGAACGTACTGGCGTTATCTCCCACTTTCCAGCCCTCTAACGATTTGCCGTCAAACAAAGAGTACCAGCCTTTTTTTGCTTTTTGGGCAGAAACAGCGTGCGTAAGCACCAGCATAATAGATGCCACATAAAGAATTCTTTTCATAGTTAAATATATAGTTTAGATGGGGCCTGTATGATTGGTACATGGCCCGGTTGAATATATTCAACAATTTACGAAAGTAATTTTAATTCGCAATCCGGCTGTGAAGGAAACTACCGGTATACAGCATATACTTGATAATCAGTGGTTCTCATACCCTTATCTAACACTCAGTAGCACTTAGTGCGAGGCCTGCCTGCGAGGTCTCTTTATATTTTTTAGACATATCTTTGCCCGTAGCACGCATTACTTTTATTACGCTGTCGAGCGATATTTTCTGGTATCCCGTATTGCCGGATGATGCCAGCAGATAAGCGTTATAAGCCTTGATAGCCCCCATGGCATTGCGCTCTATGCAGGGTATCTGCACATAGCCTCCTATTGGGTCGCAGGTCATGCCCAGATGATGCTCAATTGCTATTTCTGCTGCGGCCTCAACCGTATCTACCGGCCGGCCGGCGCAATAAGCCAACATAGCTGCTGCCATAGCTGAGGCAGAGCCAATCTCACCCATGCAGCCCATTTCGGCACCTGATATACTGGCATTATGCTTAATCAGGAAGCCCACGGCGGCCGCGGCCAGCATGCCTTCCCGCAGTTTTTGTTTATCGTAGTGGTAATGATTACGCAGCAGGTAGGTTATGCCCGGTATTACACCCGATGCACCCGAGGTAGGAGCAGTTACGACAATATTTCCGGCAGCGTTTTCTTCAGATGCCGCCATGCAATAGGCGTTCAGAAAAACCATGAAGCTATCGGTGGCAGAGGCATGGCTTTTAGCCTGGGCATACAATACCGGGGCTTTCCGCCTTAGCTTGATACTACCCGGTAAAAGGCCTTTATGACGTAAACCTCTTTTCACGGCCTTATGCATGGTCTCCAGAATATCATCTATCTTTTGGTATATCTCTTTCCGGCTGGCTCCGGTCAGGGCCATTTCATTGGCTATCATCAGGTCGGTAAGTGATATCTTTTCTTTAGCCAGATGCTCCTTCAGTTCTTTCATGGTAGAAAACGGATAGGCCGGCGTTTTGGCTGAAGCCGCCTGGGCCTCTTCTCCTTTACGCTGAATAAAGCCCCCGCCTACTGAATAGTATTCTTCCTGCAGCATGACACCCTCAGGAGCAAGCAGCTGAAAAACAAGTGTGTTGGGATGCGGAGAATCATAACGCCCTTTCTGAAAGATGATGCTGCCGGCACTTAAAACAACCGGGCTTTGGTTGATAAAGATGGAGTAAGTATCATCAGCATTTTTCAGCAATGCGGTAAAAGCAGTCGGCTCGCAGTTGTCGGGCAGCCAGCCCAGAAGACCGGCAATAACGGCACGGTCGGTACCATGCCCCTTTCCGGTGGCACTTAATGAACCATATAAATGTATTTTTATCTGAAGCGGGCATGCCAGCAGCGAATCGGGCAAAGCCAGGGCTCTTTGCAGGAAATCGAAGGCGGCTTTCATAGGCCCGATGGTATGCGAACTAGATGGCCCGGGGCCTATTTTAAACAGGTCAAATACAGAAGTCGATATTGCTTCCTTTAGCATTTTATTGAAGATGAAGTAAATTCTGCCACGAATGTAACACCATTTCCAGTAAACCACCAAACTTCTACCCTATTTGCCTATCATTTCAGTTGGCCGAGCGCGCAGCGCACTCCAGGTTTCGTCAATGGCTATCTGCGAAACAGCCTGAACACCTGCCAGCTCCAATGCCAGCCACACGGTTTCCCGTTTTATATCACTTTTGATCTTCCCTGTTCCTTTAGGGTAACAAGCCCAGAACAAACAATCGTATTTACCTGCATTTTTTACTGACGAACAAAGTTGCTCCAGCTCTGCCTGCCGGGTGGCAAACACCTGTACGAAGTCATATACTTTGCCTGCCTGTGGCTGATTGTCGAAAGAAGTTCCCTCCAGTAAGGCCAGAAAATCAGTCGGTGCATTCATAATCAGCAATGTATCGGCTGTATTCAGCCGTAGTTTTTTAAAAATAGCGCTGGCATCCATTTTCTTATGATTTTTGACTCAGGCTGAACCAGTTGCCAGAATCATCTTTAAACAAAGCTTCTATACCGTAAAATTCTTCTGTTGGGGCTTTGGTAAATTCAACGCCTTTGGCTTTTAATTCTTCAAAAGTGGCATAAATATCTTTACATTCAAATACCCCAAAACCAAATGTTCCCTTTTTTACCAGGTTGCGCATTTGCTCAGCTGATTCTTCATCAAACACCATTCCTGCCGAAACCGACATCAGGGTAATTTCCACATCAGGCTGGTCGGGAGGCGTTACCGTAAGCCATCTCATACCCGGCCCCATTGGAGCATCAGTGGCTACATTAAAACCCAATTTGTTTACGTAGAAGTCGTAGGCGCTGTCCTGATTAAGAACATAAATGCTTACATGCGAAATTCTGGAAATCATAGCACTGGTTGTTTAAATAAATAACAACATAAACTTCGGCAATATTTCAGAAACTCACCTCTTCAAAATTGCTTTTTTGCTTCCATTCTTTTGCTTGCGCAAAACAACCGGGTATGTAATGGAGAGGTGTTGAATTGATAGCCGATTGCCGCTTTAGTTGCTCCTGCTGATACACTGAAGGGGCCTTACCCACGTATTTCTTAAACAAGCCGGTAAATGAAGTTACACTTTCAAAACCAACACTATAACACACTTCTGAAACAGACACTTTTGTTTTTAATAAACCCTTTGCCTTGTCTAGTCTCACATGCGTAAGATACTGGTGAGGTGTTTTGGTATAGGTTAATTTAAACTGTCTGATGAAGTGAAACTTGGAGAAAAAAGCTTCATCAGCAATAGAAGCCAGGTCTATTGGTTCGTGATAATGCCTGTCTATAAACAGCTTGGCCTGTACGATTCTCCGGTAAAGGTACGCTTTCGGATATGAATTGAGCATAACTAAAGCATTTAGAAGTTAATGCCCTGCTTTCTGGTAACTCCAGCCCTCTTCCTGTTTCAGAACTGTTTCAGCAATTGCTGAGGGCACAAAGGAGGCTGAAGACAACATATCAGCCTCGGCTAATTTATAGCGCTTCATGGTGTTGCGGCACACGGCAAATGTAACGCCTTCTTTTTGTAGTTTTTCAATCTGTACGGCAAAGGGCGAGGTCTCTTTTCTGATAGCAGATATGGCCTGACCATGAATCAGCACTTCAACCTTTGTATCGGGCAGCTCACGCCACAGGTTTCTGATTTGCCTTAATACAGCAGCCTGGTCAGTGGTATCGGCACTGTTTAAGTCTATCAGCAATTTATGCGTTTTGGTTTGAGCCAAACTCACGGACGCAGATACCAGAGAAAAGCCGATAAGTAAAGTAAAAATCCTAAAAAAAGTTTTCATCTAATTATGTATTACGGGTTATGAATTGCAAAACTAAAATGAAGATACATTGCCGCAATTTAATGGTTCAGGGAAATCCATAAATAATTGAATTTACAGAGATTTGCACGTTTAATAACTGCATCTATAGGGTGCAAAGTACACATTTTCGATAAATCTTACCTTATCGCGACCATTAAAATAACAGAACACCAACAAGCCGCACCAGAAAAAAATTACCCATAGCCTGATGAAGATACTAAAGAAGATGATAAATTTGGGTTTGTAATACTGAACATTACGAACGGCTGTTCAGTTATCTGTTCTGAAAATATCTTTTATCTAAACCTCATCTAATATGGCTTTACAAGTAGGCGACCCGGCACCGGATTTTAAACTATACAACAGCGAAAAACAGGAGGTAACGCTTGCCGGATACCGCGGAAAAAACGTGGTTATATTATTCTTCCCATTAGCTTTTACCAGCGTTTGCACGGCTGAACTTTGCCAGACCAGAGATGACATTGCTTTTTATTCGGCATTAAATACAGATGTACTGGCTATTTCTGTTGATTCAATTTTTACTTTGGGTAAGTTTAAAGAAGAGCAAAAACTTCCTTTCCCGCTTTTGTCAGACTTCAACAAGGAGGTGTCGCTGGCTTATGATTCACTTTATGACACTTTTGTGTTTGATATGAAAGGTGTATCTAAACGGGCAGCTTTTGTGTTAGACAAAGATGGCATAATACGCTATGCAGAGGTTTTGGAAAAAGCCGGAGACATACCTGACTTTGCCGCAATTAAAGCCACCTTAGAAAGTCTGTAAGAAATTGGCTATTGCAATAACAGCCCTCTGTGCGTATAAAGATTTGCGCAGAGGGCTGCTTGTAATTAATCCTGGAATCCTCCCACGATGCTATTTACAACCGACAAAATGAAACCAAAAATAAGTGGTTGTAAGAACCCATCCACTTTAAAACCTGAAACCAGAGAGGCACACAAATACACTACCACCACATTTACAACCAGATAAAAAATACCTAATGTAAGAATGGTAAGTGGTAATGAAAGTAACTGCAGCACAGGTTTAACAAAGGCATTAAGAATACTCATCACAAAAGCAACAATTACTGCCGTAGTATAGTCTTCTACGTGTATTTTGCTTAGAAAATTAGGCATATAATACACCGCGGCTCCGCAGCATATTAAACGTACAATGTAGTTTAGCATAGCAAAGATTCCTCCTTACCCACAGGAGCAATGGTTTTAGGTTTGAACTCACATATCCCCTTTGGGTGGCAATCAAGAGCGCGGGGTATGCCTTTTTATTAAAACATCGAGTACTTCGTCGAACTCGTAGTTTTTCTGTTCTAAAAGTACTAAATAATGATAAAATAAATCAGCGGCCTCTCCCAAAAATAATTCTTTGTTATCGTCTTTGGCTTCAATAACCAGTTCAACGGCCTCCTCTCCTACTTTCTGCGCCACCTTGTTAATTCCTTTTCTGAATAAATGGCTGGTATAAGATTCGTCAGTCGGGTTTTGCTTACGCCCTTTTATCACTTCACGGAGATGATTCACAAACAGAATCTTCTTGTAGTCGGCACTGTTTAGCTCATTAAAACAGGTATCGGCTCCGGTGTGGCAGGTGGGGCCGTCAGGCAGGGCATGAATAAGAATGGTATCACCGTCACAATCAATCAGGACATTCTTTACATGCAAAAAATTACCGGAAGTTTCCCCCTTTGTCCATAACCGTTGCTTGCTTCTGCTATAAAAGGTTACAATGTTGTCCTGAATTGTTTTTGCATACGCCTCGGCATTCATATAACCCAGCATCAGTACTTTACCGGTCTGGTAATCTTGTATGATAGCCGGCACCAGGCCGTCAGGAGATTTATCAAAATCTAAATTATTATCCATTCCTTCAATTATTTTCTACAAAAGTACAGATGTTAAAAAAACTTATACCTATATCATACCGAAAATTTATGGACATTATGAAGAAGCCAGGAACGGCAAAAAAAATTTAAAAAAATATTCATTTCAAATACACTCATAATCAGCTATTTACAAAAATGTATCAAAAAAAAGTAGATTTTTTTTGATTACAGACTTGACAAATATCAAAAGACCCCCTATCTTTGCAGTCCCATCCAACACCAAGGAATGTTAAGCGGAAGTAGCTCAGTTGGTAGAGCGTAACCTTGCCAAGGTTAAGGTCGCGAGTTCGAGACTCGTCTTCCGCTCGGAAATTTCAGCACCCATCAAAAGGTGCTTTTTTTTTCTTAGGATACGTCACCATCCAAGAATGACCATCCGCCGGGGTGGTGGAACTGGTAGACACGCAGGACTTAAAATCCTGTGAGCCGAAACGCTCGTACGGGTTCGATTCCCGTCCCCGGTACTTGATAATCAGGGAGTTACATGAAAATGTGGCTCCCTTTTTTCATGTCCAATTTTTTCATGCCAAACATAGGCCAAAAATTTTGGGGATCAAGCATAAAACCTGTGGGGTGAATTAATTTAAGCATAGATTTTCGTAAGTTTGTAAAAGAAGAATGGGATATTCTCTACCCCTGTTCGGCTAAATTTTCTTAATTTAGCCAATGTGTTTAGCGTTCTCTGAACGCTCATTTGAAACATATAAGGTAAAAAAACACCCTCCGCACCAGTTGCCGATGTGTAGAAAAACCAAATGCAACGGCAATGAACCAGGCCTACCCTACGCTGGTAACGCAGGAAAACCACTATGACCCATGGGGTGTAGGCATTGAGCGAGAAGTTGTTGCTGATACCAGCAAGCTACCGAAATTTGAATTGAAAGACCGCTTTACTTACAATGGCAAAGAATTGCAGGGCAATTTGAATTACTTAGACTACGGCACCCGGATGTATGACCCGAGTATTGGTAGATGGGGAGTGATGGATCCGCTGGCGGAGAAATTTAGTAACCTCACATCATACAATTATGTGGGTGGTAATCCTGTTAAGAATACAGACCCAACAGGAATGTCTTGTAAGGGTTGTGGTAAAGATGGAGAAGATATAACCCCTCCTGAAATAAATGGTCATTATGCTTATATCGGGACTTGCCCTACTTGTCCTAATAGTAAAGAATATGATATTTATAGGGATAATAAAAGTTTATTTACTTACGATAGTCCAACAGGTATAGTTTATAATGGAGAAGGAAGTGCTTCAATTACAGCAAAGCGCTGGACTAGAGAAGACGAAGTAGCTTATCAGTTTGTCCATAGTTTCCAATATAATCCTCATGATGATAGAGACTACGGAGCTTGGCTGCCTCATGGTTTTGGGTTACAAGGAGGCGTCTCTTTAGGTGGTGCAGGTATGAATTTTTCTGGTTACGGCGGCTTATATTTTGATGATTATGGTGTTACTACTTACGGAGGGTATGAATTTAGTATGGGGAATGGCCCATTAGTTCCAGGAATATCAGTTAGTAGTATGGGGTATTTGAGTGAATATTATAATACCTATATTGGCAATATTGGTGCTTTTTATGGAAACTCTAAAACTAATGGAGCTTATTTAGGCCCACTGAGTGTCTCAATTCTGAGTCAGGCGAGTACGATTCTAAGGGAGCTCTACAAGCTGCTAAATCAGGCGTAAAGTCATATGGCCTTGGTTTTGAATTTGGAAGTAAATCTTTTGGGAAAGGACCAATTCCACTTGGAGGGATGTTTACTTCAGGTTCAAATACCTTCCTTTATAAAACTTTTGATTATAGAAAGAGACCAACTAAAATAATATGAAAAAGATAACTGTAGTTTTCTTAATTGCATTAACCAGTTGTAGAATTGGGATTAATTGCTCTGAATACAATTCTACTTTAAAAGCCCAGGAATTTAACATTAAGATTGATTCCCTATGGCAAGATGGTCCAAATAGGAAGTGGGTATTTGAAAATGCAAAAGAGAAAAAAAGATTTATGGATGGCGGTGTCTATGAATTGTATCGTAAGACTAACAAAGGTGATAGGATAGTTAAAAAGAAAAATACTTTAAGCATTACACTTTATAAAAATGACAGTAAAGATTCAGTAGAGGTTTTTAGCTTTGAATGTAAAAATAGTACTATTTATTACAATGGAGTGCCAACCGATTAAGAAGCTAATACTAATGGGGTTTAGTTAGGTGGATCCGTTGGCTGATAAATTACCGTTCTCATCTCCATATGTTTACGCCCCGTTCGGCTAAATGTTCTACATTTAGTCGGTGTGTTTAGCGTTCTCTGAACGCATTTTTGAGACATATAAGGTAAAAGAACACCCTCCGCACCAGTTGCCGATGTGTAGAAAAACCAAATGCCACGGCAATTAACCAGGCCTACCCTACGCTGGTGACACAAGAAAACCACTATGACCCATGGGGTGTAGGCATTGAGCGAGAAGTTGTTTCTGATACCAGCAAGCTGCCGAAATTTGAATTGAGAGACCGCTTTACTTACAATGGTAAAGAATTGCAGGGTACTTTAAATTATTTAGACTACGGCGCGCGGATGTATGACCCGAGTATTGGTAGATGGGGGGTAGTGGATCCGCTGGCGGAGAAATTTAGTAACCTCACATCATACAATTATGTGGGTGGTAATCCTGTAAGGAATACTGATCCAACAGGCATGTCTTGCAAAGGTTGTGGTAAAGACGGAGAATCCATATCTCCTCCTGAAATAAATGGTCATTATGCTTATATCGGGACTTGCCCTACTTGTCCTAATAGTAAAGAATATGATATTTATAGGGATAATAAAAGTTTATTTACTTACGATAGTCCAACAGGTATAGTTTATAATGGAGAAGGAAGTGCTTCAGTTACAGCAAAGTGCTGGACTAGAGAAGACGAAGTAGCTTATCAGTTTGTCCATAGTTTCCAATATAATCCTCATGATGATAGAGACTACGGAGCTTGGCGGCCTCATGGTTTTGGGTTACAAGGAGGCGTCTCTTTAGGTGGTGCAGGTATGAATTTTTCTGGTTACGGCGGCTTATATTTTGATGATTATGGTGTTACTACTTACGGAGGGTATGAATTTAGTATGGGGTATTTGAGTGAATATTATAATACCTATATTGGCAATATTATTGCTTTTTATGGAAACTCTAAAACTAATGGAGCTTATTTAGGCCCACTAAGTGTCTCAATTTCTGAGTCAGGCAAGTACGATTCTAAGAGAGCTCTACAAGCTGCTCCATTAGGCATAAGGTCATATGGCCTTGGTTTTGAATTTGGAAGTAAATCTTTTGGGAAAGGACCAATTCCACTTGGAGGGATGTTTACTTCAGGTTCAAATACCCTCCTTTATAAAACTTTTGATTATAGAAAGAGACCAACTAAAATAATATGAAAAAGATAACTGTAGTTTTCTTAATTGCATTAACCAGTTGTAGAATTGGGAATAATTGCTCTGAATACAATTCTACTTTAAAAGCCCAGGAATTTAACATTAAGATTGATTCCCTATGGCAAGATGGTCCAAATAGGATGTGGGTATTTGAAAATGCAAAAGAGAAAAAAAGATTTATGGATGACGGTGTCTATGAATTGTATCGTAAGACTAACAAAGGTGATAGGATAGTTAAAAAGAAAAATACTATAAGCATTACACTTTATAAAAATGACAGTAAAGATTCTGTAGAGGTTTTTAGCTTTGAATGTAAAAATGGTACTATTTATTACAATGGAGTGCCAACCGATTAAGAAGCTAATACTAATGGGGTTTAGTTAAATTGACCCATTAGCTGATAAATACCGTTCTCATCTCCATATGTTTACGCCCCGTTCGGCTAAATGTTCTACATTTAGTCGGTGTGTTTAGCGTTCTCTGAACGCTCATTTGAAACATATAAGGTAAAAGAACACCCTCCGCAGCAGTTGCCGCTGCGTAGAAAAACCAAATGCAACGGCAATGACCCAGGCCTACCCTACGCTAGTAACACAAGAAAACCACTACTACCCTTGGGGCGTAGGCATTGAGCAAGAAGTAGTAGCTGATACCAGCAAGCTACCGAAATTTGAAATGCGAGACCGCTTTACTTACAATGGCAAAGAATTGCAGGGCAATTTGAATTACTTAGACTACTGCGCCCGGATGTATGACCCGAGTATTGGTAGATGGGGAGTAGTGGGTCCTTTGACGGAGCAAAGAGAATGGCTAACTTTATATAACTATGTTCAGAATAATCCTATTAACCGTATTGAAATTAATGGAGAACTGGATAGGGATTATTATGATAAGAATGGAGCTAATTTAGGAAGCGATGGCGAGAAAGATAAAAAAGTTTATGTTGCCACTAGGAAAATAGTGACTGATAACAAGGATGCAAAATCTTGGTTTGAAAATGCCAAAGAGTTACCTATAGACCACGACAAATTTAGAAATCGAGCAGCAACAGTTTACGCTGAAAGTTCAATAGGATATGGTATTGAAAGTAAAGAGGAAATGTATGCAATAGCCAGTGTGTTAATATATGGAAACACAATTGCGTATGGAGCGAATGCGCCATTAGCAAAGAAATTCTTAAAGACTTCTTTGGAAGAGCAAACAAGTGCAATGGAAACAGCAAATGCAGCAATTATTAATACGTTGACGGGTGGACCTGATTTTAGCAATGGTGCAAAACAGTGGGACGGAAGCGAACAGACTATGGTCCCCCAAAAAGACATGGGAAAACCTTCCAATGGTTCTTTTATGTACAAAATGAATGTAATGAGCTGGAAGATGGAAGATAGTCATTATAAGTCTTGGAAATCAGCAATAGAGAACAAATTTGGTACTGGCAAATTTACAGTAGCACAAACAAGAGTTGCAACTCATGATTATAGTGGTATGAAAAATACTGGTAAGATACGTTTATTCTCAACAGCTCAGTATGGACTTAGTATATTTTGGAAAGAAAAATGAAAATAAGATTATTATTATTATTAGCGATTGGTTTTCTATCTTGTAATGTTCATAATTCGAAAGGTAGTTTACAGAAAACTTGTTTAATTAGACAAAATGGAGTTTTAGTTGAAAAGAGGTATCTTAGTCCAAAAGGTACACCAACAAGTATAATTACTTACGAAAAAGATGAGAAAACGCCTAGGGATTCTATAATCTTTAATGAATATTTGAATGTTACTGCTTATGTCTATGATAATGGAAGCTATTCTATTAATGATTTACTTTTAGTAAAAGATTATTACACAGAAATTTACAATATTGATAGTACATGCAATCTATATAAAACTATAAATCATAGAATTTTAATTGAGGACTCAATTGCGAATCTCTGTTATATTGCGAATTCTGTTTTGTCAGATGGGACTGATGCATCAACAAAAGCAGTAGTAACTAAGAGTTTGAATGGAATAAGAATTAAATATTTAAGATTAAATTCACTATTTCTTGATTTGCCAGAGGTTTTGCAGTCTTATTTTTATGAGAAAATCCTTTGTAATGTTAGTTTATATATAGATGAAGGATATTTAAAAGAGGAAATCTACATTTTTGAGAATGGAAGTGCCTCAAGGTACTTTATCTATGAAAAGGGCTTTTTAAAAGAATCTAAGTTGGAGGTCAGATATTTTAATAGTAATGAAACGCCTATTAAGACAATCCGTACCTATGAGCTTAAATAAATGAAATTTAGAAATTTTATTTATTAGAATGTGAATATACTTTGATTATAAAGATAATCGCAAGACACTCCATTTGGTGAATTGATTCACATAACTTTAAATTGTTTAGTTTTATCTAAAATCATAAACAAAACCAAACGAGACTGTAAACTAAACTGTGTCAAGTAAAAGTTTCAGCAAATTTATAACTTTACTTAAACACAGTTTAATTTTTGGTCTCATACTTACTTACCTATCAGCGCATTGATATCTGAAATGGCCAGAATGTAAGCCAGTCTGGCTGAATACACATGGGCTTCTGCTTTGGCTGCCAATGCACGGGTGTTTAGTACATCTGTTTTTAAATTCATGCCGGCAGCCAGCCTGTCGTTTTGTAGTTTCAGTTCTTCTCTGCGGTATTGAAGCGCTTTCTCTGCTACATTTACCAATGCCTTACTTTGGCTCGCCTTCCGGTAGGCTTTTTCTATATCATAGGCAAGCTGTTGCCGGGTGTTCATTATGTTTTCTTCTGCCTGCTTTAATTGATATGTTCTTTGTTGTAGCACCTGCTTGTTGGCATACAGATCCTGAATATTCCATTTCAGGCTTAAGCCTACAAAGGGGTTATTCATAGGCATAATGGGGTTTCCACCCTGTACCACATACCCTGCCACCAAACCCACATCCGGTCTGTTGCTTTGTTTGGCTGCTTTAATACCCAGCTCGGTTCTGGCTCTGGTAAGTTCTGTCAGTTGCAAGTCGGGGTTATTGGGTATCTCGCTTGCAAAAGAATCCATACTAGGCAGGTCGGGTAAAGTATCCGAAATGCCGTCAACATTAAAATCTTCCGCCTTTATACCGGTCAGCTTTGCCATATCGGCCTTGTAATTCTGAATCTGAAAGTCCAGTTTCAGCATATTCTGCTCTTCATCAGCAATACCGGCCATCAGGCCTGCCTTGTTTACATCAATGGTTTTTCCGCTTAGCAGGGCATTTTCAACATCTGCCAGCCTTGCCTGTGCCAATGCCAGTTTAGCCTGCGCCTCTTCCATCTGTTTCTGGCTTATCAATATGCCAAAATACAGTTGCTCAATGCCATGCTTTATCTGCAAAGCTATCTTTTGTTTTTCTTTTTCTGATACACTCACATCCAGCTTACTTAACTCAATGCCTGTTTTAATTTTTGCCTGCTGAGAAATCGGCTGATAAACAGTGGCGCCGGCATTATACGTACTTTTTTCGCCTACTTTAAATGTCCGGTCTTCGTTAGGTAAAAGCACCTGATTGGTGGCGCTTAAGGGTATTACACCTATTGTTCCTGCCGGGATAGTTATATCGGCCAGATTCAGGTTATACTGATACGTTCCGCTCAGGCTCACAACAGGCAGACGTTTTATCTCGTCTTCTTTAATTTTAGCTTTCTTCTCCTCTACCTGCCATTGCTTAATGGCCAGTATATGGTTATTCTTTAAGGCGGCATCAGTCAACTGCTGAATAGAGTAAGTTTTCACGTTTTGTGCTGAAACCAACTGAATACCTACTAAAAAGCCTATAAACACACTTATTGATATTTTGAAAGTTTTCATATTTCAGGGCTTTATTTTTTCGTTAACACATCTTTTTTATCGTCTGGTTTAATCCAGCCGATGTAGAGAATCGGCACTGTCAGTAAGGCCATAATCATGCTCCAGACCACCCCGAAAGCCAGCACACTTGCCAATGGCGCCCACATGGGCGACCCTGAGATAATCATGGGCAGTACACCTATGGCGGCTGCCATGGCAGTCAGGAAAATCGGGCGCAGACGTCTCTTTCCACTCTCAATAGCGGCCGTTCTGATATCCATCCCATGTTTCAACAGTTCGTTGGTGTGGTCTACTAATATAATGGCGTTTCTGACCACAATACCCGACAAAGCAATGAACCCGATAAAAGCCGTGAAGCTAAAGTTATTGCCGGTTACAAATAAGCCCAGAATTGCGCCAAACAAACTCAAGGGGATGGTTAGCATAACAATGGTCGTTTCTTTCAGGTTTTTAAACTGAAACAGCAGAATAAAGAAAATAAGTACCAGACTAACCACCATAGCCGTTACCATTTCACTCAGGGTTTCTTCCTTGTTTCCATGTTCGCCACCATATTCTATATGGTACCCATTCGGCAAAGCCAGTTTATCAATGGTGGGTTGCACCTGTTCAAGCAGTTCAGCAGGTAGCATATTATCTGATAAATCAGATTGAACCGTTAAGGTGCGAACGCCATTTCTATGCATAATTTTACCTGTCTGCCATTGCGGAATAATATCGGCAATTTGTCTTAATGGCACGTTGACACCTGTAACCGGCGACTTCAGGTAGACTTTTTGGAGGTCGTCTGTATTTTGTCGTTTTACATCGTCCAGCCTCAACACTATACCAATCTGGTTGTTGCCTTCGTACATGGTAGAAATTGATGCTCCGGTAAAACCGGTATAAACCGTTTGCGAAATACTGGTGGTAGTAAAGCCTAATCTGCCGGCTTCGGGTTTCAGGTTAATACCTATGCCGTAGTAGTCTTCGGCAAAATCGCTGCGCACATACCTGCTGCCTTTTGTATTTCTAATTATGCCGGCTACCTTATTGCCAATGTCTTTCAGTTTCACAATGTCATCACCAACTATTCTTACTTCAACCGGCGCTTTCAACGGCGAGCCCTGCTGCATCAGTTTCACAAAAGTGGTGCCTTCGGGTATTGCTGCGTCTACTTTCCGGCTCAGTTCTTCAGCAAGTTCTTCGGCAGTTTTGTCGGTGGTTGTATTCACCAGAATCTGTGCGTAATTAGTAGTTGGAAATTCAGGCGAAAAGTTATAATAAAATCTGGGCGCAGCGGTACCGGTAAATGTAGCATAAGAGCTCACACGCTCATCACTCTTCACCAGGTTTTCAGCCTTCTGAATCGCCAGTCTGGTTTTCTCAAGTTTGGTGCCTGTTGGTAACCATACCTCAATTACAAACTGGTTTCTTTCTGCAGTAGGAAAAAACAATTGTCGAACACCCTTCGTCAACAATAGCCCTGCCAGTGCAATAGGAATCAAACTGGCCAATATGGTGGTCTTCGGATATTTTACACAAACTTCAAGCAATCGGTTATAGCCCGTCTGCATGTAGTCGAGCAACGATTTACGCTTTTTACCCTTGTTTTCTTCTGCTTCAGCCTGGTGCAGCCCTTTCTTAATAAAAGTGTAACACAGCATAGGCGTAAGCAGCATGGCTACCACAAAAGACGACAATAAGGCTATTGCCACAGTAATAGGCAGGGCAAAGATAAACTCGCCTATGCTGCCATCTAACAATACCATGGGCATAAAAGAGGCAATAATGGTTACGGTGGCCACCAGCACAGGCATAACCAGGTCGCTGGCACTTCTCCATGCGGCCGTCCATCGGTCAACACCTTCATCCAGTAGCTCTACATAATTATCTGCTATCACAATGGCATCATCTACCACCATTCCCAGAACCAGAATCAAAGCGGCCAGTGAAACCTGATGTAACTCTATACCCAGGGTGTGCATGGTAGCAAAGGTAACTGCCACCGTAACCGGAATGGCCGTAGCTGCCACGGCAGCAATGCGAAAAGGAAGCAATAAGATAACTACTATAATTACCGAAACAATTGCCAGAAAAAACTCTTTGATAAAATGCGAGATGTTTTCCTGCACCAGGTGTGGCTGGTTAACAACGGTAGTAATTTTGACATTACTGGGAATAACCCCTCTTGCCTGCTCAATTTTTTGCTCAATTGCGTCACCAAAATGAACAATATTATTACCCTCATGCATTTGTATGGCAAGCAGAATAGCAGGGTGGCTGTTTACGGTAATTATACTTTGGGGTTCGGCATACTCACGTTTAAGAGTGGCAATATCGCCCAGCTTAATTACTGAACCCGTAGACGACGTACCTACAATCTGGTTAGCCAGGTCTTTTTCTGTGTTATAGTACCCGTTGGTGTATAGTGGCGCTTCGCTGTTGGCTGTTTTAATGTCGCCGGTTGGGTTAATGGCATTTTGTGACTGCAGCACCTTTACAACCTGCTGCATGCTGATACCATACTGCGATAACTTTTCTGAGCTGGACGAAACCACAATTTCTTCTTTCTGCTCACCGATGCGCTTAACTTTTGAGGTAGCCGGTATGGCACGTAAATAATCTTCCAGCTTCTGCGCGTAATTTTTAAGCTCGGTTGGTGAGGCGGTCTCGCTTTCAAGCGCAATTACCATAGCCTCCGTATCGCCAAAATCTGAATTCACTATCGGCCCCATTACGCCTTCAGGCAAATCTATCTGCCTGGCCACCAATAACTGGTTCCGCAGCTTGCTCCAGAATATATCCGGCTGTTTTACTGACTCTGTCAGTTCTACATTAATTACCACTACGCCGTCTTTGGTGGTCGAAAAAGTTTTGGCTTTGTTTACCTCTTCATATTGAAACAGATACTGCTCCAGTTTTTTGGTGAGCTGGTCTTCTACCTGAACAGAATTAGCGCCGGGATAATAGGCTATTACAAGACCCGTGCGGACCACAATTTTGGGATCTTCGCGACGTGGCATATTCAGAAGCGACTGAATACCCACTGCAAATAGCATTAACAATACCGATAACGTTATTTGCTTATATTTTAATGATGCCTGAATAATGTTCATGTCGGTAATTATTTATAAATGACAGCAGTGCCATCGGTTATTTTATTCTGACCGGCCACAACCACCAGGTCTCCTTTGTTCAGCCCGTTGATGATTTCAATTTTGTTTTCAATCATTTTGCCAATATTTACTTCTCGTCTGTACGCCTTGTTTCGGGCTTTATCTACCACATATACATAGGTTTGGTTATTGATGTCATGATTGATGGCCTCAGCGCTTAACACAATGGCCTCTGTGGTGGTATCAGCATCAATTTTAGCCTCGGCTATCATACCCGGCCTGATAACAAGCCCCGGGTTGTTTACTTCAATTTTAATGGTAAAAGCTCTGGTCGACGGGTCAGCTGCCGACCCTACCTCTATTACTTTACCGCTGAAGGTTTTGGCAAGCGCAGAAATGGTAATACTGGCAGGCTGGCCAATTCTGATATAATGCAGTTCACCTTCGGGTATATACGCCAGCACTTTTACTTTGCTGATATCAGACACCACAAATGCGGGCATACCAACACCCACCATTTCGCCGGTTTCACTCATTTTCTTGAGCAATACCCCGCCAATTGGCGTGTATAGTTTGCAGTCTGCCTCATTTTTTTGCTGAAGCTGCAGTTGTAACCTGGCCTGTTGTAATGAAAAACTAACTTTCGAAAAATCGCTATCGGTTACGCTTCCACGCTCATGGAGGGCTTTCAAACGGTTGTATTCATCAGTTACGGCATTTACCTGTACCTCTGCCAATTGTCTGGCTATGGTATAACTGGTGGGGTCCAGGCTGGCCAGTAGCTGACCCTTCCTGATGGTCTGCCCTTCGCGGGCGGTTATCAGATTAACCTTACCCCCTACCATAAAACCCAGCCTTACAGTAGTGTTACCCTCAATATTCCCACTTACAGAAACATCATTGCTGATGGCCGTGGTTGATATTTCTTCAACACTTACAGGTACGGCTGTGGTAGTGGCGGTGGTGGCCTCCGTACTTTTTGTATTGCATCCTGCCAGACCTACAAGCAGCGTCAGCAGAATATAAATGCCCGATTTTTTCATTTTAGAATTAGTTATTTTTAAAAAATTGTTCTTGGAAGACTATTTCTTTGATATCCAGAAATTGCAGGGTTTCTTCTATCACCAGGTTAAACTCTTCGCAGCCTGAAACCAAAAACCTGATTTCACGGCTGGTATTGGCATTAATCACGTTTTCGATGATGGTAGTGTCAAACTCAAAATCGCTGGCGGCTAATCCAACCTCATAAAATGCTATAAACTTACCCGGATAATGATACTTTAAAATTTCAATCTCTTTACTGAAACTAAATTCATTGTTCCAGGAGTAATAAACCAGCGTAATAAACGAGATAGCTTCTTCATGAAACATATCTTTCAGATTCGGAAAAACAGAAGCTATTCCGGCATTGTCTGCCACTATTACCCAATGTGTGCCATTTGTTTCCATTATTTTGATGTATTAATATGGCACAAAAGTAGAGGGTATGTTTTTGTGTATTTTTAAGATAGATTAAAAAATGCAGGCATCAGTAAAGAATAAAAGCATTTAAAAACCCATTCAAACTATATAGCTTAGATACTTGGGTAAATTATGAAACCGGGTGCGGAAGGTTGAGAAGCTGGCAACGCTGCGGCGTTAGTTTATCACGGCAAAGAAAAAACAAACCAATTGAACAGCACTAAGAACAACGTACGCTCAGAGCTGCGCTCTTATTACGCTTAGTGTCTGTTGGGTAATACCCAGATAAGAGGCCACATGACCCAAAGGCGCACGTAATAAAATGTTCGGGTATTGTTTAATCATTCGTTCGTAACGCTCTTTGGCCGAATGAAACTTCAGATAATAATTGTTGTCAGATAATTTCTTTACCACATTATACAACACCAGTTTTTCAAGCTGATTGATTTCAGTGTTTTGACTACTGAGCCGGGCAAAATCATTAAAATTACAGGTCGTAATGGTACTTGTTTCAAGCACTTCAATGCTGTAGCGCGACGGCCGTCCGAAAAGAGCGCTTTCTATCGTGGCCGTTACGCTTTGTTCCGGAAAGAAATCTTCAGTTACATCTTTATCATCTTTCATGTAATAAGACCTGATCAGGCCGGTTTCTACATAAAATACCCGGTAAGAATGTTCACCTTCTGTTACCAGCGTATGGCCTTTGGGGTAAACCTTGGTTTTTGTGCTGTTATTCAGCCAATCGGTTATGGAGTCTGTCTCAATTGACTGAGACCTGAGATAAGTTGCTAAATTCATACGCCTGATAAGAAAACTGGCTTAATGTAAATATTATTTGGGCAATTTGCAACAAATGCCATTCGGGGAAAGGCTGATTACCTGCTGAAAACATAGATTTCAACTATGCACCTGCCAACACGTATAGACAAGACCGAGATACGCTGACTAAACAACAATTGTGGGCTTTTATGTGCCTGAATGCCGCTTGAATGCAGAAGTAGATGATAAATGGCGACCGTATTTTTCGTGTACAGGTGTGGCCGCCTGCAAGACACAGGCGGCATGAAAAGAACACAGGCCACCAATAAGCATCAAGCCTTTGTGATAAGCCCTGTGGATAATAATACCCTTATGGGAGTTCAAACCTGATGGTTTTGTTATCAGAACCTAAAACCTCCGCAAGTCCTGAAGCATCATTGATTCGCCCTATCCGGGTATAACTGTATGTTGTTGAAAATGTCTTGTAAAATAATACAAGCGTATTTGACCCGAACAACATGAGGTCTCCGTTTTGGATTATCGGAGGAACTGCCGGATTAACCGGCAGATTCTTTGACAACCTGTAAAACTTTTCATTGGCGTTCAGTTCTGTCATACTTATTTCAAGTGGCAGCATGGCTCTGAATGCCCCCGCTGTTGGGCTGTCGGCCAAGGTGCCACCGAAAGTTCTGCCTCCTGCTTTTATAATTATTTGGGTTTTCATGGCTATAGTTGAGTTATAAATTTTATCAGGTTTTACGTCCTGATAAACAGATACGTCTTTTGTATAGGAAGCCGAACCAGCCATACAGGCAAGCACGGACAGGTCTGAAAGTACGCATCATTCGTATTGCATTTAGCCAGACGTGCCGGCATCGCAAAACTAATACACCTGTGTAAGACAAATCTTATACATTTTACGGTATTGCTTACCAATTTCAACGGCAGCGATATATTTTTAGAAATTTCAGGGTATTTTTGATTAGTAAAACATGACCAGCCAATGCTCATCTACGACACCATCAGGAAATACAGTGGGATGTTCAACAACCCGATATTGCATCCGCTAATTAATGTGGTTGATCTAAGCAAGTCGCCCCTACTGCCCAAAACCAGATTTATGTTAGCTTTTTATGCCGTTATCATCAAAGAAACCAGATGCGGCGATATCAGGTATGGTAATCAGTACTACGATTATGACAACGGAACCATTGTGTTTTTTGGCCCGGGTCAGGTAATTACCCATGACCCAGAAGGGGAAATGCACCAGCCTTATGGCACAGCGCTTATTTTTCATCCGGATTTAATCAGAGGCACTTCACTGGTAAAGCACCTGCATCAGTACTCGTTTTTTAGCTATCAAACAAACGAGGCATTACACGTCTCAGAAAAAGAAAGAACCTTAATAGATGGCTGCCTGGCTAATATAGCGGCTGAGATAAGCCAGAATCTTGATAAACACAGCCGAACCCTTATCGTTGCCAATATTGAATTACTACTGAAATATTGTGCAAGGTTTTATGACCGGCAGTTTATTACCCGTGAAAATGTAAATCGTGGCCTTATCGGTAAATTTGAGCAGCTACTGACCGACTACCTGACAGGCGAAAAACTGAAAACCAAAGGCTTGCCTTCTGTAGCCCATTTTGCAGAATTGCTCCATCTTTCGCCTAATTACTTTGGAGACCTGGTAAAAAAAGAAACCGGAAAAACAGCGCTTGAATTTATTCAGTTGCGCCTGCTTGAAGTAGCCAAAGAACGAATACTTGACCACGGCAAATCGCTCAGTGAAATTTCTTATGAGCTGGGGTTCAGGTATCCGCAGCACTTTACCCGTTTTTTCAAACAAAAAACAGGTGTAACTCCTACTCAGTACCGGATGCATTGAGATCAAACCATCCCCCTGTCAACCGGCTGGTGGCAATAGTTTTCTGCCTGCCGCCAGGCATCTGAACTGTATTAAGAAATCTCTTTTTCAGTGCTATAGAGTTACAAATGGCCCCTTTGCTGATATAAATGCATATATCGGTAATGAAATAATTTTCCCTGAATCCTGAAAATGAACGGCCTTCCTATGATGAGAAACCTTTTAACTGACCAGCAAAATCCAATTAAGGTTCTTTTGGCAGAGGACGATGAAGACGACCAATTCTTTTTTTCCAATGTGTTGTCTGAACTACCTTTTGCCACAGAACTCACAATAGTGAATAATGGTATGGCTGCCGTTGAAAAATTAAAATGCCCCGAAAGCCAACCAGACATCATTTTCCTGGACCTTAACATGCCCAAAATGAGTGGCAAAGAGTGCCTGAAAATGATAAAAACCAACAATTTATACAAAACCATTCCCTGCGTCATTCTCAGCACCTCCTCTTCAGGAGCAGAGATTGAAGAAACCTATTGCGCCGGCGCCAACCTTTACCTGCTTAAACCCAATGAGGTAAGCAACCTTCTTAAAATGGTTGATAAGGTGCTGAAAATTGATTGGAAAGAATACATAACCCCTAAAAGAGAATTGTATTTTCTATCAGAACGCTCGCTTCAAAGAGCCTGAATCACATAGCATTTTGTTTATATTTCTGGTACCAGCTTAGAGTATCAGCCTTGTTTATGGCTCGGGCAGCAAATGCCTGAGCACTTGCTTACTGTTGACGCCTCATTGAATTGAGTGGATGAAGATTCTGAAACAGGTTTCCCCGTTGGTGCATAGGCTTTTCATAATCTGTTTCTGAATCAGATTTATGGAAACGCATTGACGTTTACTGCTACTTCCTTTCGTTTTGAATAATTGATTAAACCTCAGGTTTTCATGTGGGTTATTCTGCGCTTTATATCCAATAATTTACCCTAACGATTGCTTATCTGTTTTGTGGTGATTTTCTTACCCGTCAGTTGAACAATTAATGAAATCTTTTGCCAGCTTAAAAGTACTCCCCTGCCCTTTCTACCTATGGAATGGTTATTTGCTTATACTATTCAGTATTATCAACTAAATCTTTTACACAATGAAAAATTCAAAATCAAAACGTAGTGTTGATGTTTCTGAAAAGGAAAGTGAAAAGCTGAAAGAGCTTTTTACAGATGGCCTGAAAGATATTTACTGGGCAGAGAAACATCTGACAAAGGCTCTGGGTAAAATGGCTAAAGCCGCCACTTCTGAAGAGTTGAAAATGGCCTTTGAAACGCATTTAACAGAAACAGAAGGCCAGATTGCCAAAGTTGAGCAGGTGTTTGAAATGATTGGCGAAAAAGCCAAAGCCAAGCACTGCCCGGCCATGGAAGGACTTATTAAAGAAGGGGAAGAAATAATTGAATCAACTGAAAAGGGCACTTTCGTTCGTGACTGCGGTTTAATTCTGGCAGCCCAGAAAGTAGAACACTATGAGATAGGTTCTTACGGTGGGTTGAGAAGCCTTGCCCAGACTTTAGGATACGAAGAGGCAGCAGGTTTATTACAGGAGATTCTGGACGAAGAAGGTGCGACCGATAAAAAGCTGACCGAACTGGCAGAAGCAACCATTAATGTGGAAGCTGCGCAGGAATAACGTTTATTAGAAATGATTAAGGTAGTATAGGCATCTGCCAGATGGCCCTATACTACCTTTTTTTTATTCACGAGCTGTTAGTCTTTAATCTATTTAAGTTAAAGTATTATTGGATGTCTCTTGGTAATACTTTCAACCTTTGAAAAACAATTTCCACTAAAGATTGAGACTCAAACAGCTGGTAAAGTATCTGGTTCTATCTATACAATTACCAATATATTTACGCTTGAAGTCAAGATACACAGGCATGAAATAGCTAAGCCTTTCTTAGACATTAGCGTAAGCTTTTTATGAACGATCGGGCTGCTCTGTAACCGCACATACCGTGCACACCACCCCCGGGCGGAGTAGAACCGCTGCATATATAAATCTTTGGATTCGGCGTTGAATAAGGATTTAGCCTTGCTACCGGCCTTGTAAATAATTGTGTTAGGTCTGCTGCCCCTCCGGCAATAGTACCACCGAAAAAATTCCTGTTATAATTATAAAACTGAGAAGTATTGGTAGTTTTTCTTTCCAGAATAGTGTCTTTGAAACCCGGGGCAAATCTTTCAATCTGTTTTTCTATAGCAAGTGTCATGTCTTTTGTGCTTCCGTTAGGCACATGGCAATAAGCATATCCGGTTTGCATACCTGACGGGGCCCGGCTGAAATCAAACTCACTTTGCTGGCATACCATAACAAATGGCGACTCGCTATGCCTGCCATTCCAGGCATCTTTTTCACTTTGCGCAATTTCCGGTAATGTTCCGCCAACATGTACTGTCGATGCTTTTAAGCAGTTGGCATCTTTCCAGGGGATGGATGAACGTAATGCCCAATCAATTTTAAATACCCCAGGGCCAAAATTGAATTTCCTTAACCTATTTATGTAGTTGGCCGGCAATTGCTTTTCTGCAATATTTGAAAGCTGAAGTGGGTCGGTATCAAAAAAGTAGTAATCTGCCTTGGGTAAATCTTCCATGCTGCTTATAAAGCAGTTAGTAATAATTTTACCCCCAGCCTTAATAAAATAAGAAGCCAATGCATTGGCTATGGCTATTGAGCCTCCTTTTGCAACGGGCCAATCAACCACATGGCCGGAAATGGCAAATACCAGACCTACTGCCGACGAGAAGCTCATGTCTAAAGGCAATATGCTGTGCGTTGAGCAACCTGCAAATAAAGCCTTTGCCCTGGTCTGGCTAAACAAACTATTGGCAAGAGAACTGGCAGGAAGCATTCCTTTTAGGCCAAAATTTGCTAAGGTGAATGGCGCATCAGGCCAACCCAAAGGCCCCAGAATATCTTTAAAAAGTACATCTGCCTTTTTTACAAAAGGTGTTAATGTTTTCTCCCACTTAATTCCATCTTTACCCCCAATTGAAAGCTTTGTATCTTCAATTGACCGATATTGAATCACTGCAGGTTCATTATCAAGCGGATGCGCAATTGAAGCCTTCGGAAATACCCACTCAAGGCCATGTTCCTGCAATGACAGACTCTGAAAAAAAGGTGAAAGAAAGCCCATCGGATGAACCGCCGAACAATGATCATGATTAAAACCTGGTAAGGTAAGTTCAGATGTTCGGGTTCCACCTCCAATGGTATCAGCCCCCTCAACTATTACAACCTGCAAACCACTTTTTTGTAATTCAATAGCGGCCGCCAGACCGTTCGGCCCAGACCCGATTACAACAACATCCGGATTACCCATTTTGCGAAATCCTGTTTATTAAATTTTCAAAACCTGATTTTGCTCCTGCTACTTTACTTTTAATATTCTCTATCATTGAGGTATAATCCAATAATACAAAAAGTAAAAGCATGTTTTCAAGAAAAAGAATATTCATTAGCAGATATATACCTAAATGAAACAGGAAAAGTAAGACTACAAGCCCAAGTCGTAGCTTTTTACTTGTAAATAAAGCAAAAGGAGCAATGATTTCAAGAACAGTTGAAACCGGCAGCATTGGCGCAACTAAATAATTCAGCCATGGATAATCTAATACCATTTTACCATATTCAAATCCCCATTCGCTAGGGTTATAGGCATGAAAAACTATCCATTGGCGCATAATATCAGGATGAAACGTGATTGGGAAGCCCTTGGCAACTCTGGCAATTCCGATAACCGCGTAATCAAAAGTGATTATAATTCCCAAAGCGAGCATTCCAGCCTGGTAAACCGACTGAGGCTTGTCGCTTTTGCTATTTGCGGTATCATAACATGGTAAAAGCAACAATAAATAAGTACAATATAGCAAGGTAAGCTCCCGGTGATTGACATGATTGCCCCATCCGCGAATATAGCCCATATAAAATGTCAGCAATACAGCTGCAATAAAAATGTTCCATTTAGACCTTCCAATTCCAAAAATAACTGCAACTATAAAATACAGGGTTACGCATTTAACTGTGAGCATTACACCCGGAGATATAGCCCTCAGAAAATCATCACTTAAAATATTCATCAGGCCATGCTTAAAGAAAATGCTGTGTTCTGCATTGGCAACCAGATAGCTGCTATCTGTAGAAACCCATATAAACCAGATAAAAAATATCCAAATTCTTGCAAAAGAAAGCGTATCTGCATTTGCGCCGTTGTGTAAAGTTATTTTCATTTCTTAAAGGGATTTTTAACAGACATTTGATAATCTTTAGATACTGCGTCTTTTGTAGTTTTAGTTAAGTCTATATTCACAATTTGAAAATCTAAGCTGTCTGGTAAATCTTTCCCCTGAAATTGAAGCACATTATAAATTGATCTGCCATACTTACTTATCTCTGCTTTTGCCCAGGATATTTTTTCGGCATTATCAGATTTTAGCGCGGATATAATTACATTGTTCATTTTCGTTGACAATGTTGGTGTGCCTGCTCCTCTAAGAATATCTGAAGGTGCATAGTATTCTGTTTTGCCATCTGAAAACCTGCCGGCAAATTCGTAGGTTTGAACGGTTTGTATTCTGCCCCCTCCTTCAAACATAGCGAATCTCGCAATCGGGAAAAACTCAACCTTCTTATCAGGGAATTGATATTGCCAGCGGTCAATAAGCTGTACAAACATCCAGAATCCAAAAAATAACATAAAAATACCCAGTTTAAATGCCCCCAGGCTTCTTAATGCATTTAGTACCCTTAATCTTAAAAAAATTACATAAAGTAATCCAATTAAAAATACTGCTTCAAAAACTATACGTAGATATTGGACCATCGCTTTTTGGTAAGTAGTTCATATAAAAAACTAAAAACCAATGCCACATCTGCATCTTCCTGAAATTCTAAGCTATTTCATAATAGTGCTTAATTAATAAAAGAAAATGCTAAAATTGTATGGGAAAATTTTCCCATATAATTTGAATATATAGTAAATAATTCTACTCATGTAGAATTACTGCCACGATAATTTAAAATTTGATTTTTTGACAATAAAACGCAATTTTTAAGCATAAATGGCGTATAAGCATACTATGCAAAGTTATTTTATAAGAAAGATTTAAGATTAAAAACACATCTTGTGTATTTGATGTCAGTGGCACAATCATTTACTTACTTCAACCCCTTAAATCAGCACGGCAAGTCAATTTTCCGATTTGAAACCTTAAATAGAATTGATAAAGCCTGAGCTACAAGCTAACATTTAATAAATTGGGAATGCCCATCAGGTTTAACTGACTCATGCATTATATACGTTTACAGGCAGAGCTGTATTCTAAAAAAAAGCCAACCCCCACAGCACATTACTGTAGGGGTTGGCTTGTGTTTTCATAGAGATTTTCAAACCAATTGAAATACCTCCTGAATTTTAATACTAATCAGACCACCAATGGCCAGACCTTATTTAATGACATTTAAAATAAGTACAAGCGTAGTTACTATACCAGTAAATATTGGAATCAACTGAATGGTCTGTATTCTCTGATCGGTATAAGTAACTTTACCTTTACTGATGTCAATATAAATTACATCATTGTTTTTAATGTAATAATAAGGCGAATTAAAAAAGTCTCTTTTGGTTAGATCCAACTTAACTATCTCGCGTTTATCTCCCGTTGTTCTAATCAACATTACATTCTTACGCAAACCGTAAATTGTTAAATCACCAGCCATACCAATTGCGTCTGGCAAGGTTGTATGGTCGTCCAGAAGATTGAAAACAGACGGTCTGTTCACCTCGCCAATAATTGTAAACTTATGGTTCAGAAAACGGACATTTACAGTAGGCTCTTTTAAAAATGTAAGGAGTTTTGCCTTTATACTATCACCGGCCTCTTTCAAGGTTAGGCCCTCCAATTTTACACTTCCAACCAATGGCATATCAATATTGCCTTGCGGATTTACCAAATAACCAAGTGGTTGATTTCTTGCCATACCTCCACCCGTTGAACCCGGAAAGTTAGTAGTTGTAAGGGCATTAACGTTAGGGAAATTAAAAATAACGTTAGATTCTTCACTTAAGCTGCTCACGGTTACGGCCAGAATGTCATCTGCCTGAATGCGGGTTACAGTTGGAAGGTTGGGGGGGAGTACCTGATTGGACACCGAATCTGTGCCTTGAAAATAGGTAATATCTTTTGTATTTACCCGCACACACGAGGACGCAACAAACACGATACCAGATAAACAAAGCAAAGCTCTGAATAATTTCATTAACTTTTTGGGGCTGTTGTTAAACATAAAATAATAGATAAAAATTGCTGATAGTTATGGCTAGTTAATAGAACTTCAATAAATGTCAGACAAGTATTCAATTGTTATATTTCTTGTGTTAATTCACTGTATTATCCTTCTCCGGTTCTTATCACTCTTCTTAAGTTCTCATTTAATTAATCAACCAGCAATACTCAAAAAATTAACATACGCAGAACTGCTGTGTGTATTCTTAAAATAAGACCTGAAAATATTGATTGGATTTGTGCACACGGTAGACAGGTAAAGGGCTGTTCATTTTCGTTGTTTGCTACTCAAAAAATACAATTTTAATATCATGCCAAACTTTAACCGAAACAAGGAAAAACTAAGCTAGTAAAAGTACGTAATAATTTAAATTCTGTTTTCAATCAAAGCTATACTTACATCAGGCACTTCAAACTTTCAATTAATCTCAATTTAAATTAAACTCAAGCGAAGCATTCAATTTTAAAGAATAGAACAAATATTTAAGACCCCGAAAACGGAAAAACTTTTTTCTTAAAATTGTGCCTTACAAAAATAAAAGAAAGTTTTAGAATTTAAACAGTATATTTTGATGCCAAACCGTATTTTTTAGTTTTTTATAGAATCTTCATATAAAAGTATTTAGAAATACAATAAAAAATCATTTGATGCCAGTAACCCTCTGAACCAGATTAATAAAATATTGAAGGCCTGTTTACCATTTGTAGTGCCTGACCCAATGAACATAAAATTTGAAACCCATACCGGAGAGGCTTTGTTGTTTAACTAATCATTACCCGACTGCACGTTTTTTAATCTTTAACAGGTAAAATATGAGATTACGAGATTCTGTCGTAATTTTGTTTAAATTCTGTAACGTACACGCTAGTCATAATCTAAATTGAATGGCATTTACTAAAAAGGTATAATGCTTCAAGAAAAACAATAAGTTAAAACACAATTCTTATGCTCTCAATTTTTAATTGGAAAAAACCTGCTGCTGATCCACTTTCATTCTTAAAAACCGATATTCATTCTCATCTGCTTCCGGGAATAGACGACGGCTCAACGGATATGGAACGAACCATTAACTATATTGAAGAGCTTCATAAAATAGGTTATAAAAAGTTTATTACAACACCTCATGTTAAGGCAGGCATTTTTCCTAATACACCAGCCATCATTAACAATGCGCTCAATGAAGTAAGAGAAGCGATAAAGCCGCGTAACCTTGATATAGAAATTGAAGCCGCTGCTGAATATCTGCTGGATGAAGAGTTTGAAAGCATTTTGCAAAGAAATGAGTTATTAAGCTTCGGTACAAAGCGTTACCTGCTCATTGAAATGTCGTTCATTTCTCCGCCACCCAACTTATCTCAGCTTATATTTAAACTAAAAACCAGTGGTTATTCGCCTGTTATGGCACACCCTGAGCGCTATCCTTATTGGTGGGAAAGTCTTGATAAAATAGCTGATTTAAAACAGGTAGGGTGCCTGCTTCAGCTTAACTTGTTGTCGTTAGCAGGCTACTACGGTAAAAAGACTAAACAAGTAGCAACCAAATTGCTGGAATCCGGTATCATAGATTTTGTTGGAACCGACCTGCACCATGAAAGGCATCTGGCCGATATCCAGCTATTAACGAAGGATTCGAAGTTGATGAAGCTATTAAAAAATAAAGCATTTCTTAACGAAATGCTTTAGTAGAAATTCTTTTGATTTGCTCCAGGTGTATGTGGATTAATAGGCCATTTTTTCGCCTTTCACCATATTATAAACTGTAGCAACTATTATTTTAATATCCAGCCAGATACTCCAGTGGCTGATATACCAGATATCAAATTTCACACGTTTTTTCATCAATGAAATGTCCTTGGTCTCTCCTCTGTATCCATTTACCTGAGCCCAACCTGTAATACCCGGTTTAACCCAGTGCCTGATCAGATAATTATCAATCTGCTCTTTACTTTCTATGTTGTGCTGCACAGCGTGAGGTCTTGGCCCTACAACTGACATATCGCCAAACAATACATTGAAAAACTGTGGCAACTCATCCAGGTTAGTTTTACGCAAAAACCTTCCGACTTTGGTAATTCTTGGGTCATCTTTTTCAGTTTGCCAGAAACCTCCGTCTTTTTTGCGGGTAGAACTGTCTGAATACATGGACCTGAATTTAAAACACACAATTTTCTTATTGTTTTTACCCCAACGCTCCTGAAGGAAGAAAATAGGCCCTTTTGAATCAATTCTGATAATTAATGCCAGAATAGGTATCAACCATGAAAACACCAAAACTATAACCAAAAGGCTGAAAACTATATCAAAAGCACGTTTAAGAACTCTAAAATGCCATTCTTCTAACGGATTTTTCCGCAAAGTAAGAATAGGGTTACCGCCAAAGAGTTCAAGTTTATATTGTTTTAACCCATATTGCGAGTACTCAGGTATAATTCGGGTTTTTATTCCCTCTTTTTCAGTTACCTGAATAATCTTCTCAACATACTCCTTGTCAAAAGAAGGCAAGGCAACAATTACTTCTTCAATACGGCTTTTTTTGATGACACTCTCAAGATTGGCCAGATTACCCTTATACTGGCCATTCAGATATTGAGGCTTCGATTCATCAATAAAACCTGCTACTTTATATCCAAACTGCGGTGTATCGCTAAATATTTTATAAAAAGACATAGCGCTGTCTCCTGTACCTACTATTAGAATATTCTTTATTTTGTATCCTCTTTCATATAACAACAGACTTATCTTCTTGAACAGATACTTCTGTATTGTCATCACAACAAAAACAAAAATGATGTTGAGCAGCACCAGCGTTCTTGAATAGAAGCTATCGTTAGATAGAAAAAGATATACCATTAAGGCTACCCCCTGGGCAATTATATTGGGAATGAGCACAAGAAACTCATCTACATACTTTACCGTACGAAACTCGTCGTATAATTCAGTATAACGGCTGGTAAAGTACCAGATTACCAATAGAAGAAAAATTAAAAATATATCACTATTGCGAAAAACCCGGCCACTTAATATCTGTGCTATACTATAGCAAAATATTAAACAGAGTGAATCTGTCAATAATCTTATATGATATACTTTTTTTAGATTTGAGACCATATAATTTAAAAACTAGAACTGTAATTATATGCTATGTTTGAATATCGAATTTGAAGCAACTACTTTTTGGGTATAATTTCTTCGTGACACGCTTATGCTAACTTAAAGCCTATTGACAGTTTAGTACTGTGCTTAAAAGAGAGATAACTGGCAATAACTCAACATTATATTTTGCAGCAAACAAAATAAAAAACAACCTACGCAAAAGTAAATTTCCACCCTATCATTAGCAATAATCGTTGTGTAAACCTTCAATTAAATTTACAATTATTGTAATCATGTTTTAACAGCAGTGTTTCCTGATACAAACTTAGAAAATATAATTTACTTATTATAGCGGAGGGGGTGAAAAATGCAAGAAGTCCTTTTTAAGTTTATATAAATACAGTTAATTTTTTACTTCTGGCATCAGCGTTACACACTATACGTATATATACTATAGAATACGTACCTAAGTCGCAATTTTTACAAGCCTCTTTTTAGCTGATTATCCCAGTAACTGCTATGATAAGTCCTTAACTTTTCATCCAGTTGGTAACCTGTTCTGTATCGCTCGGCAATCTGATATCCTTTTACATATAAGTATTCCCACCTGAACTCATCTGCTGTTCTAAGCCTGACACGCTTGCCCTGCAGGATAACACCAGGCGGAATTGGTATAGCAAAATTGAAACCTACTGATGTGCCATTGGTAGTTTTTAATGCATAGAACCCGATCTCTACATTTGAGAACTGGCGTATAAAATCAAATCTTACGCCTCTATCGTTATAAAGGTATTGCCCACCCGAAAGTTTTAAGGTTATATCATTCTTAAAAATACGGTAGCTCACATCACCTAACACCATGAGATGCCTGAGGGACTGGTATTCAAAATAATCGCCTGATATTCTGTAATAGCCGCTGAAAGAACCCTCCAACCCGAACGACCAAGGACTGTTCACATCAAAATACCTATACTGTGCATTGAGGCCGTACTGGTCTTTATAAAACAATCCGGCAGAAAGGCTCATAAAGTTAAATTTTCTAAAAGTCAGAAATTTATTAATAAAGGTAGGAGCCAGACGTAACCTCAGCGATTGCTGGTCTAAATCATTGACAATCGGTATAGTAAGACCGGTTGTAATAGCAAGGCCTCGGCCTAAAATAAGCTGGGTATTAAGAGCTACACTAAACTTGGCCTCAACAGGGTTATCAAAGTTACCGAACTTAGCTGTAAAGAGGGGAAGTAAAGAAAAGTCAAGCTTATAATCTTTCAGCGGAAACCATTTGTTAACCCCGACTTGCCGGGAAGCTGATGCAGAAAGCGGTTTAGAATAAATACCCGAACCTATTTTCTGATAGGATGCGATAGGCACTCCCTGAAACAACGGAATATACCTCTGGCTACTGGTGTCTGAAAGGGAGTAGCGCAACTCAACAAACCCGTTAAACGGATTCCGGTAAATGCGTTGTTCATAACTAACCCCGAGGCTGTCTTTATTTACACGCTCATAGGTAAGAAGTGTCTTCCCCTTCTTACCAGACTGCGCATAACCCATACCGGTTATACACAAAAAGCATAGTAAACTATTAATTAAGTGTTTCATCCAGCTTGGCAATGCTTTTCTTTGGTTTAAGCAGTTGAAAATGAATTGAAGAACCGAATATGAACCTGTCTCCGTTAAGTAATCCTCCCTGAACCGTCCATTTCTTCCAGAGCGTTAAATAGGCTCCAACATTCAGATGTTGCGAGTCCCACTCGGTCATCAGTCCGGCTTTATTCCGGTATCCTAACTTGATACCCGCAAAAGGACCTACAAGGTAACCGTTGTTGAAGATGAAATCACTTTTCTTCTGAAACTTTAAATTTGAAAAAATATTCGAATTCGCAAGATTCAGTTTAAAATCACCTTCTCTTGAAAGAATATACGGGCTACCATACCCGGCTGTTGTTTCCAGGTTCAGGTCTTTGTTCAGATTGAAGTGCTTGGTAGCCACTAAAACATTGGTCAGCATGGCTGTTTCAATCATAAACGGCGAAGAAATAATAACAGCCACTGAAGGAAACCTGGGTTTTTCTTTTACCAGAAGATAGCTTATATCCAGTTGCCTGTCTCCCAGACCCTCACGTATTTTTGTATCGGTTGTAACCGGTTGAAGCAGGCTTAAGGTAATGGTAAGGCGCGGCAGTAAGGTAAGATTGGCAAATAAAACACGCTCGGCATTTCTTTGCTTACTTCTTAACGAATATTTAAGCGGATTGTAGTTGTAGCCGAAGCTGAGGCTGGCGTCTTCGTAAGCAGTTGCATTAGGGATATACATCAGACCCGATTTGCCAGATAGATTCACCTGTGCCCAAACGGATTGCGAAGCAAAAACAAAAAGGCAGGTTGCTACGGTGGAGCGAAAAATCAAAAAAGAGCTACCCTTAAATCTCCATTTAAAAGAAATAAACGATAGCGCTTTTTTGATTTTCATATTTTTAAGAGGCGTTTGAATTAAAATTAACCCTGGCCCTGGTCATGACAAGTCTGGAAAGACGCCGTCAGGGTGGCCTGCATATTAGTAATGGTGGTATTATAAGCGTTAGCAATAGCGGCGAGGTCAGTATCTCGCGCTGAAGCTGCAGCGGCTATGGTGGCAGTGGTAGTTAAATTACAAGCATTTACTTCTGCTGCATATAAATTACCCGACAACTCAATAGTCTGAACAAAATTAACATATAAAAGTACAGTTAGCAAATTATAATTTGCTTCGCCTAGCGTATCTTTTACAGAAGCCAAAGCAGTAAGGCCTGCCTGAAGCAAATTGTTGGCAGTTGTGTTTCTGGTACTAAACGATGTACCTGCGGTGGCAATACATGCCGCACTGTTGGCTGCCGCTACCCGGTTAGCATAAGTGGCATTTACAGTTTGTTCCTGGGTTGCTCTGGCTGCATCTATGGTTGCTTTGGCACGATTAAATGCCAGCTGAGCCGAGTCGGTACAGGCGCTGTTTACTGCGGCCACGGCATAATCAGGAAACTTGATTAATGACTCATTTTTTGTAAAGGAAGACTCTTTTACAAAACCCGTTACAACCGTACCGTTAACCGATGGCAGGGTAATCTTTGGCAAATAGGCAGCCAGCGCAGGATTCAAAGCAATTGCTTGTACTGACGCTTTCAAATCTGCCGGTAAAGTACCTGTAGACACCAGATTACTGACCACCGCCGGAGTGAAAGCAGCGGAGATTTTACCTGCTTCCGAGGGCGCAATCACCTTCTCCACGTTGGCAGCAGCTGTGGTAACATCAGAGGTAACTGTTCCGGTGGCCAGAGCAGTGGTCACCGCCGTTGTTGTGGCTGATGCAGTTACTGAACCCTGCGTAGTGGTTACGGCTGCTGGTGTAGTTGGCTTTACATCTGGCAGTTTTACATCTTTGTACTTTTCCTCAAATTTAGGAATCTCAGGCTCTGCGTCTTTCGACTTACAGTTGTACATACTAACTGCCAACGCCATAACCAAACTCAGGCTGGCAAACTTAAATTTTCTTCCAGTTTTCATGATAATTTAAATTAATAAGAAAAATTGTATTGGGGATTTACTTAATTACGCTGCTAAAAAAACCAAGATTTCTTGTTTTAAGACCTTGAATTGTACTAAATCAATTCAAATTGCCTGTAAAACATGAAGAAATCTTGTGATTCCTGACAAATTATCCTTTAAGGTAGTGGCGAACTTTTAGTGTTGCAGTAAAAAAGATGTAAAACGAAGGGCAGCTCAGAAACAAATTAAACGAGCTCAACAATAGCAAACTTACAAAAGACAGAAAATCTGTATGAGGCGAATTAAGATAATAAACCTCTGATGTAACAACTTAACCGGAACAACAACTCTAAAATATTGGTAAATGCAATTATTGCCAAATAATATTCAAACTTTTTGCCATATTACCTCTAAAAAAGCATATTTTCTTTGTTAAAGACAATTCTATGCAAAGTAAATCCAAAATGGTCTGACCAATAATTAGGTATAATTTGGCGCACATGGCCTCATATACCTAATTATTAATCAGTTATAAAATGCTTCTTACTTGCCTTTGCTAAACAAAGCCACATCTGCCTGCATCATATCTTTTACCAATGCCGGTAGGTCGTATTTAGGCACCCAACCCAATTTGGTTTTAGATTTTGTTGGGTCTCCTATCAACAATTCAACCTCTGTTGGTCTGAAATATCTTGGATCTACAAAAACAACTTCTTTACCGATTGGCAATTGATAATCTGGATTGCTACATGCTGTTACAAATCCGATTTCATCTACGCCTTCACCTTTAAATTCTACCGAGATACCCACTTCAGCAAAAGACATTCTTACAAACTCTCTTACACGGGTAGTGATTCCCGTTGCAATTACGTAATCTTCCGGTACATCTTGTTGTAGAATTAACCACATGGCTTCTACGTAGTCTTTGGCATGACCCCAGTCGCGTTGCGCATCCAGATTACCCAGATACAAAGCGTCTTGTTGGCCTAATGCAATCTGAGACACTGCACGGGTAATTTTTCTGGTAACAAATGTTTCTCCACGTAGTGGCGACTCATGGTTAAACAAAATACCGTTTACGGCAAACATATTGTAGGCCTCTCTGTAGTTGACTGTAATCCAGTAGCCATACAATTTGGCAACTGCATAAGGAGAACGCGGATAGAAAGGCGTAGTTTCTGATTGAGGCACTGCCTGTACCAAACCATATAGCTCAGAAGTTGAGGCCTGATAAATTTTAGTTTTCTCGATTAATCCTAAAAGCCGAACAGCTTCCAGAACTCTAAGCGTACCGATACCATCTACCTGTGCAGTATATTCAGGCTCGTCAAAAGAAACTTTCACGTGAGACATTGCACCCAGGTTATAGATTTCGTCTGGTTGAACTTCCTGAATAATTCTGATGATATTGGTAGAGTCAGACAAGTCACCATAGTGCATTATAAATTTAACACCTCTTTCGTGCAGGTCTTCATACAAATGGTCTACCCTTTGAGTATTGATTAACGAACTTCTGCGCTTAATACCATGAACTTCGTAGCCTTTATTTAATAAAAAATCTGCCAAGTAGGCTCCGTCTTGACCTGTGATACCTGTTATCAGTGCTTTTTTCATTGAGTAACAATCTTTGGTTTATAATAAGTGTATAATGATATTGAATATGTCAACTAAAATATAAGTTTTACTTTCCGGGTTTTTCAAGAATGTTACCAAACTGTCTTAATTTGTACCCAGACGGAGCGTGTCATGATGCTCCAGGAAATCCTGATAGGCCAGCCCTATTCCTTCTTCCAGTTCTATGGTATGTTTCCAGCCACAATTATGCAGTTTTGAAACATCCATCAGTTTTCTTGGTGTTCCATCCGGTTTACTTGTGTCCCAGATTAACTCACCCTCAAAACCAACAATTTTCTTTACTGTTTCTGCCAACTCCTTAATGGTAACATCTACTCCGGTTCCTACATTGATTAATTCAGGCTCGCTGTATTGCTCCATTAAATAAAGACAGGCTGCTGCCAGATCATCGGCATGCAAAAACTCTCTCATCGGAGACCCCGTACCCCATAAGGTTACCGTGGCCACATGATTGGTTTTAGCCTCATGAAACTTCCGAATCATGGCCGGTAAAACGTGAGAATTCTGTAAATCATAATTATCATTAGGCCCATACAAATTAGTTGGCATGGCCGATATAAAGTCACAACCATATTGGCTTCTGTAAGCCTCGCACATCTTAATGCCCGCAATTTTCGCAATAGCGTATGGCTCATTGGTAGGTTCAAGATAGCCGCTCAAAAGATATTCTTCCTTAAGAGGCTGAGGCGCCAGTTTTGGATAGATACATGAAGAACCTAAAAACAGTAATTTTTTAACACCTGTTTTATATGAACTATGAATTATATTATTCTGAATTGCCAGATTTTCATACAAAAAATCTGCACGGTAGGTATTATTGGCAACAATACCACCCACTTTGGCAGCAGCCAGAAATACATATTCAGGTTTTTCGGTCTGAAAAAAGTCTTCTACCGCCTGTTGGTTTCTTAAGTCTAATTCTTTTGACGTGCGAAGTACAAAATTGGTATAACCATCCTTTTGTAACTTCCTTAAAATTGCCGAGCCAACCATTCCCCGGTGACCAGCGACGTATATTTTGGAATCCTTGTGCATTTAATCAGTTATAGAATTTAAATTTTAAAGGTCAGCTTTAATTTTTCTTTGGTTAGCAAGAAGATATAGTAACTGTTGGTTACAAAATACCTTTTAAATAAACGCTTGGGGTCTTGCATTAGGCGATACAGCCACTCCAGCATATTTTTCTGCATCCAGAGCGGAGCTCTTTTCTCCTCTCCCACTAACATCGGGAACGCCCCCCCTACTCCAATCATGACTGCATTTATTCTGCCTTTCATAGCTGCCATCCAGCGTTCCTGTTTCGGGCAGCCCAGTGCCACAAAAACTACATGCGCACCTGATTGATTAATTATTTGGACATCTCGCTCGATTTCCTCATCAGATAATTTCCTGAATGGAGGAGAAACAGAGCCGGCAATAGTAAGCCCAGGAAAGTTATCTTTGCACCACCCGTTCAGTTTTTCTAAAACCCCAGGGGTAGACCCGTAAAAAAACGCAGCCAGGTCTTGCCTTTCCATTTCTTTTAGCAGGGAAGGCATCAGATCAGGACCAGAAACCTTATCCTGCTGTATACCATACAACCACTTTAACCCTTTTACGAGCGGCATTCCGTCAGGCGTAACAATATCTGCATTATTAACTACCTCTGAAAAATCTTTAAAGCGAAACGCTTCTATACAAACATGCACATTTGAAACACAAACATAAGAAGACGTATGGTTCTTGCCCAAACCAAGTATATTATCAACAAACTCCTGATATTTACCAAGCGAAATGTTAATACTAATGAGTTTTTCGAAAAAAATCATAATAAAAAAAATTAACTACCTATTGTAAGGATAAAGTTAAAGGATATCAATACCTAGAATCTTTTTATGAAGATTAAGTTCCTCAATAGAGTCAAATCTATCAGATATCCTTTTAGCTGGTACACCAGCATAGATAGAGAATGGGGCAACATCTTTAGTTACTATTGCTCCAGCCGCAATAATACTCCCCATACCAATTTTGACACCACTCATAATAATCACACCATATCCTACCCAAACGTCATCTTCTATAACCACTTTACTTTCAATTCCTTTCCAATTATAGTTACCGTCTCTAATCTGTGCGGCTAACCTTGTTGGAACTCCAGTTTGTTGATAATGATGGTCATATTTCCCTACCAAAGCTACACGGTTACCAAAAATTACATTATTTCCTATTTCAGCATCACATTCAATTTGAGAGTCTCTGCCAATATAGAAATTGTCTCCTATTCTAATATAATTTTTAGCCCAGAGTCTTACACGAATGCCTGCGTGAAAATTACTTCCGATATTATAATTTCTCCAAATAATTTTTGCCAAAATTAAATTTCTAAATTTTTTGATAAATTGAATCATTGCTCCATTCTCAGAATATTAATTTAGTACTTTTAATCTTTTAAGAAAATCCATGATTTTAGTCATTGCCCTCATTGGAATCGAATTTCTAAAAATATAGCTTCTCTTGATAACTGGGTCAATAATAATTTCTTCAGGTAAAGTATAAATTGGTTTATCCTCATTGTTTAAACCTATTCTTCCTTGGTAACGATTAAATCCAAAAGTATTGGACGCATTCTCTCCAAATCCAGTATTTAATACAAGAGAACTTGTCGGATAAATTGTATAAAGATTATGTTTAAATTGGTAGTAAAAGAGTCTAATATCCCATGCCCGTGTTTTACCTGAAAGTGTATTTTTAAGCATATGTGATAAATCACTTCCCCACTCATTAAATTTATATTGAGTCTTAAAGTTAGATAGGAACTCTTTAGAATCTTTAATTTCCCAATCTACACTCCTAATTTTATCTGACCAAGAACCCCATCCCCAACTCCATGAACGTTTAGTAAAATAAACGTCATATTTATAATCTTTTGGAATATTGTTTAAATATGAAAATGCTGAAATAGAAATTACATCTTTATAATCTTTATAATAATTGAGAGTCAAATTCATAAAATATATAAAATTTTTATCAAAAACAAGGTCATCTTCAAGGATAATGAATTGATCAAACCTACTAGAAATTTCAGTAATCCCTTCAATAATATTGTAATCGACTCCGTAATTTTTCTCTCTAAAATTCAATTCAATTTTCTTAAAACCATTAATTGATTCTACAAAGGTTCTAACAAGATTTACTTTTTCAATATCTGCTTCATTTCTTGGAGCATCTGAAAAAATAATCAGTTCGGACTCGTCACTTAAATTGCAAGATTTAAGCGATTTTATACATTCTTTTAAAGTATCTATTCTCTTAAAGGTAAACAATACTAATGGGGCTAGATTCATGTTGTATTATTATATGTAAATTGAATTGGTAATAATATTTTTCTTACTTCACATATATTCAATTTTCTTAAAAATTGAAGTGAACAATTATTGAAGTACAAAAATAAAACTTAATTAATGCTTGGAACGGTTTGACCATAACCGCGGTAAAAGCACTCTAAAATGGATGCTAAAAAAATGATTAATTGCAGTTAGGGAACCGTAATGTCTTTTTTCAAAAAAGAAAAACTGTTTCGGATGACATTCACATGAAGTTCGATATAAACTTCTAATTCTTTTAAACAAAGGTGTACTAGGATTGCACCAATTCGGAAAATTACTATGACCCTCACATTTCCCAACAAATTCAGATGCAATAAATGAATCTATACCCATTTTTTTCGCTCTTAAACCATAGTCAAAATCTCCTATGGCATGATGAAATGTTGGATCCAGTTTTCCTGCAATATCAAATACATGTTTTGGTATTAATACTATATTTCCATTAAAATGATGACAGTCTTTTATTAAACCGTTGGGTTCGATAATTTCTGAGTTTTTGGTCCTTCCTCCATAAGTTATAATTTGGGCACTCTCAGATATTGTACTACCAACAATTATTGATTTGTTATCTTTACTAAAAGAGGCTTCTAACAACAGGATTATTCCATCCTCAAAAAGAATAGTATCATCGTTTAACCATAAATAAAAATCATAAACATTTTTTGAAGCATGCTCCCATGCTAATACCATTCCCCTATTCCAATATAAGTTCCCATCCCCAAAAATAATATTGACGTAAGGAAACTCCTCTTTAACTGCATTACTAGTGCCGTCAGTTGAACCATCATCAACTAAAAATATATCAATGGAATAGCCTTTCAACATATTGCAAGCACTTAAGGCTCTTAAGCATGATAAAGTTTTACCTTTTCGGTTATGACAAGTAATTAAAACAGCTATTTGATTCATTTAATTTTTACAATATTGTATTTTAATCAAAAACATGATTGAGAGTGAAAACTTACATTGGCCTCATTTAATTGGTAAAGCAAAAATGAGACTAATTTACTTTAAAGCCCTAAAACACATGTAAATAATATCCTTAGACACAAAAATCACTATTTTCAAGAATTATTCGGCTAAAGGCAATTTGGGTGAATAGATAATAACTTCAACCGACTAAATCACAATTTCATTATTCAGCGGTAAAATTTAAGAATTAATGAATTTCAAAAGAAATGAATTCATAAATCAATAATCTATCCTTAGCTCTATCCATTTTATTTACAAAATCTACTCAAATTCTCATAATTAAAATATGTATGATCAAGTCTGGATATATAAGACAATCTAATTCCTTTAATCTAGGGAATCTGTATCTTTTTTATAAATTTGGCTGGATTACCAGCCCAAATTTCGTTTTCAGGAATTGATTTTGATACAACAGAACAGGCTCCAACTATTGAATTTTTACCAATTCTAACTCCTTTTAAAATCGTTGAATGCGCCCCAATGAAAACATTATCTTCAATAGTAACACTTTTATGCTGAGTGTATTGATTTTCATTAAGTATTCGCAGAGTAGGATTTAAAGGATGAAAGTCACTATCATAAATACATACTCCTCCACCAATTGTCACATTATCGCCAATAATAATCTCTTTCATGCAAGTAATTGCAGCAGAACTCATCCCAACATTTGATCCAATTTTTAAAAATCCACTGTTATTAACTGAAATACAACATTTTTGAGGGCGCCCTATGGGATTTGAGGCAAGGGTATTATTCATTTGAAAATTTTCACCTATAATGCACTTTGAATTTTGATTTACAATAATATGTGGTACACCATTTGTTGAAAAAGAAGAGAAACTTACGTTATTACAATATAAATATATATACGTAACTATATTGTTAATAAATTTAAGAATTCTACGAATTATAAACCTAATAACACGAAAAACTAGAATGATCAACTTCTTCATTTATTTTCTTACTAAAATATTAACTTCAATTAAAATCAAACGAAACTCTTCAAGAAAGCTTCAATTCATCGGATTTCTTATTATCCTTTGGATAAAATACCTACAATTTCCTCAGGACTATATTCATTTCTTAATTTATTAGTAAACCACTCTTCCCATGTGTCTTTTAAATCTTTCTCTAAACCCATATTTTTATACATGGTGTTTACATACTTAATAAACCTATCTCTATGCTCTTCCATCATATTTATCATTTGGCTTCTAATTAGTTCAGATTGACCACTTTTCTTCTCTATGGCCAATTTAATGGCATTCACAACATCTTCAGTTGTGGCTTTTGTAATTACAGAGTTTTCATTTGTAAAAAAAACATCTCTTCCTCCTTTAGACTCGGTAGAAACAACAGGTATCCCACATAGTAAATATTCGGCGCTTGAATACATTGCACCCTCAATTTCTGATAGTGCTAAACCTACATTGGATTGATTATAAATTTCACATAATTGAAGATTATTTAAGAAAATAGGGTTATCTGTACTGCCAACATAATTTAGCCAGTGAGCATCTATTAATATACTATCAAGATATTTTTTATACTCACTATTTTTAAAGTTATAAGTTACCAAAGCCAGGTTCTCAACTTTTTCGCATAAGAAATGTCTTTTAAATTCAGACAAAACGGCGTTATAAACAGCTTGGTATTTTTTCACTTGATTAGGAATTATCCTAAATATAGTTTCATCTATGAAAGCATTGTGATTACAATATGTACATTTAATACCAATCATGCTAAGAATATTATACTCCTTTTGTGTATTGCACAAGATGTGAACAGTAATATTAGGAAACTGCAGTTTGTTCCTTATTATACTTATTACAAGTTTAAATACTTCTTTAAAGCTCTCATGTGAATACCATAAACCACAAATTATATCTATCCGCTCTTTACAACTCCTAGATAATAATTTTGACAAACTATATAAGTGATCATAAGAATTTAAACAAATAATTCTATGTTCAACATCTATAACTGTACCAAAATAAAGCTTTGGATCTGGTGGGTTGAATTTAGAAAAAATTTTATTCATAATTTTACTTTAGAAAATGCCGATTTAATATATTCACTTTGTTTTTAAGTAAAATGGTTAAAAAGTGAAAATGCACAAAATTGCAAATAAAAATTATCCATCTTATTTAATAATAAAACACGTAAATTAAATAACAGTTAATTATTTAGATATTTGTTTAATTAAAGACTATCAGTAATAAAAACTAATTGACTCTGAAAAATAATTAAGTTTTTTTACTCTCTTTTATTGACTATTTTATCATAAATAGACAAAGTATCACTTAAGATTTTTTCTCTGTCATGTCGGGCTGTAGCTTTACTTCTTCCATCACTTCCAATTTTTTGTGCTTTATTAGAGTCTTTGAATAAGGACAAAATTTCAAAAGCCATTTCATAAGGCGCATTTGCCGGAACTAAAATGCCTGAGATATTATGGTGAATTAAAGTAGATAAACCACCAACATTGCAGGCAATTATGGGTATTCCTAAAAGCTGTGCTTCACAGACGCTATTAGGGCTATTATCAATGTAAGAAGGATGGACAAAAACATCAGAATTCAAAATAGCGTTAATCAGTTTATCTGAATCCATTACTCCGTTAAATTCAATACAAAAGTCTTTAGCTTTTATATTTACCTTTTTCTCAATAAAGTTTACGAATTTATCGTTTGAATTTAGGCCAACTACCTGCCACCTAAAAATAACCCCACTATTCTCCTTCAAAATTTTAGCAGTTTTTAGAATTAAATCTAAACCCTTATAAATTGTATTAGAAATCGTTGAAATAATAGTTAGTTTATTGTTCTCTTTGAACTCCCAAGAATGGCTATCATAAAAAGGTGTTCTCAGTACTTCATCAATATGAAAATAGTCAGCATTAGGCGCTAATAATTGAGATATTTTCTTGTCCCAATCAGTTCTTCCCATTAAATTAGTTGCCGCTTTAAAATAAGACATTTCTCTTTTAGCACTTTTTTGAAATCTCCATTTGTTAAATAGAATGCTGTTACCCAATAAATTATTTTTGAAATAACCCTTATTAAATAGTACATCATAATCATTAAAATCATTAGGATAATATGAATTCAAGTAAGGGTTCAAGAGACCTTGTAAATGAATTACTACAGGCAAATTAACTAATGGGATAATAGATGAAAAAACTCCTTCTGTTCCAAAAATATGGATAACATCGGGTTTAAAATCATTGATAATTTCTAAACAGTATTTTACGTAAATATCAGTATCTAAATTACATGACCAATTATGAATAAGCTTTAATAGTCCTCCTCTTTTCTTTAATGGTATAGGATAGTATGTGGTTGAATCCGTTTTTACTTTAAAATTAGAATCCGAATCTAAAAAACTAACTGCTAATTCGATTTGTGTTTGAGTTCTCATCATACTCTCTAATGATGAAATCCAACCACCTCCATTGTACCCCTTATCGCTTGATTTATTAAACTTATACAATGACGGTGTGTTGGTAAACCAAAGTACTTTCATAATGGGCGAAGTTTACTTGAAGAACTGTTCAAAATATACTTTATTAAGCTTAAGTTATCCAAAGACCTGAACTTAATTGATTGGCAACACGCTATAAAAATCCAAAGAACAACATACTGGAAACTAAAGGAAGGTATTCCAAAAGGAACTAAGGCTATTAAATGCATAACTAAATATAACGACATAGCTCGGCTTAGTGTATTTTTAGATTTAAAAAGGCCTAAGTAACTTGAATGAACTAGAAAAAAAACAAACCCAATTAAATGTATAATGCCTCCTTTTAAAATCATATTTAAATATCCTGTTTCAATTACATTACGGTATAAATCTTTAAAAATAGGACAATAATAAGTACCATTGATTCCTCGGCCGAATATCCAATCTACTAACTTACCTTCAAAACTTTTAAAAAAGTAATCTTCGACGCCCGATCGGGTATCTTCACCCAATCTTGAAAAAAGCAATGAAAAAGTTGAATTGAGATAAGTCAATGCACTTGTGCCTAAGATTGTAATAATTAAAGTAATCAGTATAATCTTTATCCCTTTACTTTTAGAGGACGAAATAAACTGAAAAATAAAGAATGCTAATATTATCAAATAAGTAAAAACGCCTCCTCGCCTGGCGGCAAAAGCAGATGTAAATACGCCTAAGCCCCAAGCAATTATTGACATAATTCTATAAGGTTTAGATACAAATGAAAACCATAAGAGCGCATATGATGCAACTCCTAAAAAAGAGGAAGGTATGCTGGTAGTACCTATGTATTCCTGATAACTCTCATCATCAAAAAACTGCCTAGCTGAAAAAATATCACGAAAAAAAATCGTTATAAGAATAATTCCTATAAAACTATGCAAATAGGAGACCCTGAAAACACTAGGTATAGATATTTGTCTGGAATTAATAAAACAAATACATGGAACCAAATACGAAAGCCATGCATATTGATTAATAGGTGAGTATCCATCTTTATTAAAATTCTCTCCTGTTATAAAGGGGCGTAAAATAATTCCTACGTTCCAAAACAAATAAAAAAAGAAAAAAAAACGTACTATTCCATTGAATGGCACCTGATGTTTTAATCTAAAAATGGCGTTATAAAAAATGAACACAAGCGCCAGACCACAAAGCGAATAAGAAATTGGCTTAGAAGTTAGGAAAAATATCCTCCCTATGGCATGAATAATCAGGCCGATAAGTATCCATTCAAAGGACGTAAATTTAAAACTTATTCGCTTCATACTGTTCGCTTTTCTTCTTTCTTCTAATCTTTACTCGCGGTCTGACAACCTCTCATTTTGCCTGTCATAAAATTGGGTACTCAGCACAATTATTAATCTGCAATCAATAAAGCCTTGGTTTCATTTGCTATTTTGTTCCACGAGTATTTGTCTGATACAAACTCTCTTATTTTTGAGGCTTTAGACTGGTCATAGGGTGTATCAATACTGTTTATCAGCCTCTCAACAATTTTGCCAGTTTCTAGTGGCATCAACTCTATTTGCTCAGTTTCAAAATATGAGTTATTAAAATTATTGGTCGCGATTAAAATCGGACACCCCGCTGATGCCGCTTCTAAAACAGCATTGTTGGCTGTAAACGACAGTAATGGCAAAAACATGCAATTAACTGTTCTATAGAGGTTCCGTAGTTCTTCATCTGTTATACCCGATAATAGCTGAATCTTACTATTATTAAAATGGTAATGATTATCCTTTGATGTAACTACTATCACATTCAGGTCGGGTACTTTTTCAAGCAAGATATTAAACACCTCATTTGCCAGTTTAAAATCTCTCAGCCAGTTGCCCACCATCAGAATGGTCTTTTCTCTTTTTAAACTGTAATCAGGGCTATAAAAGTCTATGTCTATGCCATGAGGTATAAAAAAAACATTATCTCTGCCAGTCCATTCCTTAAACGCACTAACCTCCTTTTCACTCATCAGAATAATTTTGTCAAGACACTTTATTGTATTAATCAACGCCGGCTTATCAACAAAGAACTCTAATGGCTGGTGATATGTACAAACTATTTCATTTGTTTCGCCTTTAAAACGATGCAGCCACTTATAATTATTTTCTCCATAAACAAAATGAAATACCTGGTTCTTCCTGAATAAAATCAAATAAAAACACTTAATCAGGGTTAACAAATAGGTACTGCCAAAAACAATCATATAAAGCTTTCTGATTATCTTAGACCCAATGTTGCTTAATGAATAACTCAACCATTCGTGCTCTGCCTGACTATCTACTTCTAAATCGTACTTCAGGTAATTCTTAATCTTATCATAACCTGCGTGAGTCCCTTTGTGATGCCTGAACACAAAACCTACATAAATCAGTCTTTTAGATAGATGTTTGTCCATTACTTTAGTTCAAACTTTTTTTAAGAAACTCAAAAGATTCATTCCTAACAGCATTCAATTTTTGATAAACTGCCCGGTAATCTATTTCTGGTATTTTATCAATTTTATGGAAATCCGCCTCTGTTATAAGAAGGTGCTTCAAACCTACCAGCCCAAGAAGGCTTTCCAGCCTCGCCATACCTCTTACAGGGTTACCAATACAAATGAAAGGCTTCTTGAAAATAAGACAGAACGCAACACAATGAAAAGAATCGGTAATTGTAATCTCACTATTCTTTATGAAGTTCAACCATTGCGGAATCGTATATAACTTATTTGTTATTCTACCTAGCACCGGATACTTTTTACCCTTCAGATTAAGGACCTTCGTATTAATTTTATTTGCTAAATTGTTAATAAAATTAATGTGGCTTGGTTCAACATCAAGGAGCATCTGTGCTATATATCCTTCGTTTTTCTCATCAGATATTCCTTCTTTTTTTATTAAATCTGTGTAGTCTTTCTCATCCAGTAAAAAAACCGGGTCAAGCACCAATTGTGCATTTACACCTAAGTCTTCACATATTTTAACTCCTGAAACTTCCCGAACAGAAACAGAGCTGAATCTATTAATCAATGCCTTTATTCTGTCAACTTCTTTGGCTGGTACTTCAAGACGGTCAAGTCCAAAGCTTGCTGCATAAGAAATCTTCTTGTGGTTATCATCAACGAAAGAAAAAAAGAAGTTTTCAATATCAGGAACGTAAGAATACCTCCAAACCTGATCGCTACCTACAAGAAATAAATCAATTGATGCGTTTAAATCAGCTGCCGATTCAGATGTAACTTCTTTGGTTTTGTTTGGTAAATATTTTGCCGAAAATTCACTAAAAGGCTTGGTGCCCAGAGAATTCAGGATATAATTTCTAATAGAAGCCTTTAACCCACCACCACTCTCTTTTAAAAACTTATAATTGATTACTACAGGGGTGTGGCCCAACTTGCTTAGAGTAGTATACGTAGCAAAAAGCTGAAGCATTGCTCCGTAATTTCTATTTTCAGGGTAATGATGAGTTAATATCCCGATTTTCATAATAAAAAAAGCACCTCAATTTAAAATGTGTGTAATCACTAGCTCTTAAAAACCTTTTTCTTTGCCGTCTGAATTAACTGCGCAATCATCGTTTTTTCGGCATCTTTCAACCCTAACAGGTAAATAAAGCCAATGTATGTAACTCCTGAAACCAGGCATGTAATAATAAACTTGAACCACTCGCCGTGTAAATGCTGCTGTACAAACCAAACAATTAATACTGTTGGTAAAAGACTGGCGAAGCTATCAAAAATAACTCCTTTAAAATACTCTTTGACTGAGTAGCCGGTCAGGTAATTGAAGTAAAATATCCTGAATACCGTAGAAATACATTCTAATCCAAACCCTACCAGTATTATATATTGTGGCGGATACCCAAGTTTAAGAAAAACGTATCCAACGGGTAATGTTAAAAGCAAAATTCCACCTGCGACCATCTGATAAACCTTTATCTTTCCTATTGCCTGCACAGCTGTTATCAATCCCTGGTTAATCTGGCTGGCCATTGTTAATAAAATAATGGCGCGACAAAACTCTACTGAATAATCCGGAACGTTAGATAACCATAATTTCAAAATAAACGGCAATTCAAAATAAAACGGAACCGCAAAAAAGGTAAAAAGATAAAACGCAAACCGGTTTGCAGTAAGAGCCAGCCTGATCATACGCGCTCTGTCATTGGCTCCTTCGCTTTTCATTATTTGTGGACGAACAGCACTCAGCATCGTTTCTGAAAAAAACATCAGCTGTGTATTAATCTGGTTTGCCACACCATAAGCCGCATTTACTACTGTTGTATAAAACAAATTCAATACTACTGCAACCCCTTGATTTCGAGCAATAGCGGCCAGATTACCGAATAACTGCCAACCAGCAAATGAACCTAACTCTACAATCTGCTTTTTGCTATACTCGGCTTTTAAACTGACCGTACACTCCGGGTATTTTCTGGTACAATAAATCTGCTTTATTACCCTTATAACAAAACTTACCACCAGCATTAGTAACCCATAAAGCAGCAGTTTATCTTCACCAAAGTAAAATATAACAATTGCGGCCAGAAATCTCAAAATGGTTTCAAATACCCCTATAATGGCCAGAAATGTCATGTTTTCATGTGCATTCACTACCGCATCATAAGGAACCGAAATAACCGTCAGAAAGGTTGAAACAGAGACGAAATGTAAAATATATACAGCAGTTGAGATTCTTGTGTGATTAATCTGCAACTTATTATAGATAAAGTACATTCCTGTTACTTCAATTCCGATTAGTATTACTACTCCGATAATTAAATGGGCGATAATACTATTGGCGAAAATTCTTTTGATGTTACCAATATCGCCTCCGCCTAAGCTAAGAGAGATGTATCGCTGGGTAGAGGTAGTCATTACTGAGTTCAGAAAAGCCAGCATGGCTATAAGACCTCCAATCACATTATATAAACCAAAATCTTCTGCTCCGAGCGCATTAAGCACTAACCTAGTTGTATATAATGAGATAAATACAGTAACGGCTGCTTTGGCGTATGTTATTCCTGTATTAAAAACTACCCTTTTTGCTTGATTCATCAACAACTAATTTTCAATTTTATCAATCAGTTTACCCAAGGACATTCCACCACTTTTTCTTTTTCTTCTCTTCTCCATAGGCATAAGTATAACCGTATCCGTAGCCATATCCATACCCGTAGCCATATCCATAACTGCTATTGCTGTAATCAACACCATTGAATATCACGTTAAGCGATTTAAACTTACCTGATTTCTTAAGGTCAGCCAATAAATTAATGTAGCTCTTCGGTGTAAATTCGTGCCTTACTAAATAGAAACAAATATCGGTATACTGACTTAAAATAACAGCATCTGTTACCAATCCTACTGGCGGGGTATCCAAAATGATATAATCGTACTCGCTCTTCAGGAAGCTCATTAACTTTTCGAAACGGCCATTAGAAAGTAACTCAGCCGGATTCGGTGGCACAGGTCCGCAAGGAATTACGAACAGGTTATCGCTTATACTGCTGCGCTTAACAAGTTCTTCTTCGGTTGCCTGCCCAATCAGATAATTTGAAATTCCCTTGTCTTCAGCAATACCCAGATATTTAGATACTTTAGGTTTACGTAAGTCAAGTTCAAGAATTACAACTTTTTTATCAAGCAAAGCAATACTGGCTGCAAGGTTAATACTCACAAAGCTTTTCCCTTCACCACTAATAGATGAGGTTAGCAAGATAGTTTTGCTTTTTTCATGGGTTGTACCAATGTACTGTAGATTAGTACGGAGAATTCTGAATTGCTCAGAAATAAAACTTTTGCTGGTAAGGTCAAGAATATTATCCTGTACCTCCTTAGGTTTTTTGGCGATTTCTCCAAACACCGTTATACCATTTACCGCTTCAATTTCCTTGCGCGACTGAATTTTGTTATAAATCAGATCTTTACCGTTAATAACAGCTGCCGGAATAATCAGACCTACAAGCAGGGCAATGGCATAAATAACGCTTCTTTTAGGTTTTACAGGGTTTGAAACCGTGTAAGGATCATCTACTACGCGGCTATCAGTAACTGTTGAGGCGTAAGAAATAGCTGTTTCTTCACGTTTTTGCAAAAGCAATAGATACAAGCTCTCTTTTATACCCTGTTGGCGCTTGATGTTAACAAACTCTCTTTCCTTTTTAGGAATAGTTCTGATAGAAGACTCAAACCTGTTATTCAGGTTCTTTAAACTGTTTCTTGTCACAACCAACCCTTGTTTCTGGTTAGCTATATTCTCTCTGATGGCCCCTTTAATATTGGCTATCTGCGTATTAACGGTTTCAAGCAATGGGTTGCCTGCTTGTGTAGTGCGTGCATATTTTTCTTTCTGGATATCAAGCTCATTTAATTTGCCCAACAGCCCGGTCAGAACAGGGTCACTCACCATCAGTGTAGCAGGGGCTACGCCGGTCTGGCTGCTTCTAAGATATGACTCAACACCATCTAAAACTTTTAACTGAATATCAACTTCATTTAGTTTTGAATCGTTGTCTTTTACTTTTTCCAGAAACAAATTAGCCTCAACACTCAGGTCAGTAATACCCTGGCTACTTTTATAAACCTCCACATCTTTTTCAACGTCGCCCAGTTCGTTGGTAATGAGCTTCAGGCGCTCGTCAATAAACTGAATGGTGTTAGAAGCCTCTCTGTTTTTATCGCTCAAGGCAGAAAAAGTGTAGGCCTCAAGCAATTTGCTAAGGAAGGCTTTCCCTTTAGACGGCACTGCATCTTCAATAGTCAGCTTAAGCACTGAACTTTTCTGATTCAGTAACTCTACCTGCAAACTACCCTGATACATCTGAACAAGGCCTTCTTTAGGCGCAAATGTTACCTTGATAAGGTCATTATCTTTACGGTACAAAGAGTCATGAAGAAATACCCTGAACATACCAAACTCGCTTTTGATGTTCTGGCTGTATTGGAAAACTCCCTTAGATTGGCCGTACTCATTCAACAGCTCATATTTTTGTCTATTTAAAATTTTAACAAAAAGAGGCTCTTCATAAGCAACAGGCGTAAGTTTTCCGTGCTGAACCCAAATTGGCGAAGAGCCAAAGGCTATCTCGTCGTAGTCTCTAATGGCTCCTTCCTGAAAATAGGAAACGGTAAGGTTCAGTTCATTTACAACCTTCTCCATCAGGGATCTGGACTTCAAAACCTCCATTTCATTCTCCACAATCTTATTACCCGAAAACAGCTCAAGGTCTTTGAGCACATCGTTTCCGGCCATTCCCCCCTTCTTCTCGTCTTTAATCAACAAAATCGAATTAACCTGATAAATAGGAGTGGTGTACCTTAGGTAAAGAAAAGCCCAGATACCAGTAATGGCCAATGAGATAAAAAACCAGTACCAATATCGCAAGTACTTCATGAAAAATACGCGTATATCAAAATCCTCTTCCTTTTCCCAAAGGTTCAAATCATTACTATTCATCCGTATTTAAGTGTTTTGTTGTTAATTTTTAGATTAATCTTCAATTGACTCTCTACGACGCTCAGCGTTAATGAATAAAACTGCAAGCAGAATCACAATTAGTACAATGAAATCGGTAAGCATTTTTTTTACTTTTTAAAGTTAACTTATTTGGTTGTCTGCAAAAATTCAATTTACAATCAGAGCTTTTAAGAAGCTTCGTTTCACGGCTGGTAAAACGCAATGCTCTGGTTGGTCAGAAACCTGTGATTTAAATCACACTCAGTTTGATGATAATTCTAGTGTAATCCCTGTTTAACAATTAATCTTTTTTAAATCACAATATTCTGAAGGTATTATTTTTTACTTATTATTACTTGGACTCAGCCTTTTGCTACTACGCAGGTAAAATATCTGTTAATATTCTTTTACTAATTTTGAAAGGTATTATTCTTTACTTATTATTACTTGGGTTCAGCCTTTTGTTACTACGCAGGTAATAAATCTGTTAATATTCTTTTACTAATTTAGATGAGTATGGATTGTTACAGCTGTCTGAAAAACTGTCAGACTTAGGTAAAATAACTGAGTAGCGGTTAATTAATGAAAAACTCATTTTTTTAATATAAAACTTAGCAGATTGACTTCACCTAAAACACAGCTTTAAGAGCTGTTTTATAAACTTGTTATTCAAAGGTAAACAATTAAAAAACACAATATCAAGATAAATCTATTATTTGGTTAAACTTCTTAGTAAAATACAACTATTACTTTTTTTGGTAATAAACTAACCTTACAATTTAAAGCGCAAAAAATATTCTAAATTATACCACAAAAACAAAATTAATTAGAAGTAAATCGCATCTGTATTAACGTATTGCAAGGGTGTTTGTCTGAATTCTTTTACTTTAAAAAGTATAGCTGCGGGCATCTGTTTTTTGAAACTCAGATATGAATTTATTATTACCTAATCTTGAAAATTTACTAAACCATTCAGCCTATTAATATAACAATTTCACTATACTTTTCAAAGAAAAATCTAAATTGTTAACAAAAATTAATATGAGTTTTGCAGTTTTTATTTAAAAGTTTTCACAGACAAAGAAGGTATAAAGCAGTAGTAATGATGACGATTTTTTCTTTAAAATCCGGGTAGGTTAGACCTGTTAAACCTGCATGAAATATTTGTGCAGTTGTAAAAAAAAGGATAGAATTCTAATAAAAAATCAGGTTATGTAAGACCCTGGAAAATCTAAGAAACAAAGTTCATTCAGATATCCGGGGTTTTGATTAATGGCTTAATCAGACGAAAGATAAAACGTTTTAATCACAAAAAATAGTATAAAAGCTCTTTTTTTGTTTTTTTCTTTCAGTGCCAGGGTATTTTAACCCAGCCACACGCAGTCTAAAAAGCTTAAGGAACTATTAAAAATGAAATAAACAGAAGGCATATCCCCTATTGCAGTCAAGTCTGTGGTATATTCATTTACCTCGTTTATCAGATCATTCAGCTCTGCTATCTGAAGTTTACTTCGGCCCAGGTTTGTATCAGGATACTGTTGATTGTATGCCGCCAATGGCGGTTGTGAAGAAAAAACAGATGGCCTACCGGCCATAAACCGGGCCGGTAAGCAGGGCAGATGATTTTATAAACAATATTCTTTCACTCTGCGTGATGAGTTTCTGACCACCAGTTTGCCCTGAATAGCATGAGTAACCGGGGCTTCCTGATTGTTTTTGTTTTTGATGTTTTCAATAAGCAGTTGAATGGCTGCTTCGCCCACTTTGGTAGGATAATGATTAAAAACCGTAAGCGATGGTTCAAAAAGTTCGCACAGAGTTTCGTCGCCAAAACTCACAAAAGCCATATCGTCCGGTATTCTGATGTGCTTTTTCTTGGCTGCTACCATCATTTCAATGGCGTTTCTTGACAACATCGCAAAAATTCCTTCAGGCGGCTGTGGCAGATTAATAAAATACTCAAAGGCTTTGGTGCCATCATGTTTATTCATTTCAGAATAATAAATGTACTCATCAACCACTGCTATGCCATGCTTCTGCAAGGCTGCTTTGTACCCCTCAAGCCTGATTTGAGAAATATAAAACTTTTCAGGGCCCAGCATGACAGCAATTTTCCTGCAACCCTGCATAATTAAATGCTCCACGAGGTCAAAACTACCTTTAAAATCCTGGTGTACTACCTTGGTGGTGGCTACTTCATGGCATACGCGGTCAAAGTGTACAATCGGGATATCCTTCGCCAGCACACGTCTGATGTGCTCAAAAGTAGTAGTCTCTTTCGAATGGCTAATCAGCAATCCATCAACCCTGCAGGCAATCAGGGTATCTGTATTGAGTATCTCAATTTCTTCTGACTCACTTGAGTGGCACACCATAATGCGGTAGCCCGTTTCAATAGCCACCTTTTGCATACTGGCCAGTGCCGTGGCAAAAAAAGGCAACTCTACATTTGGTATCACCACCCCTATGGTGTTGGTCTTCCCGCGATTCAGGCTTTGTGCCAGCAGGTTGGGCCTGTAATCCAGGTCAACCGCTGCCTTCACAACGGCCTCACGCGTGCATGGGCTGATATCGGTCTTACCATTCAAGGCTCTTGAAACAGTTGAAGCCGAAATACCCAGATACCTGGCCAGATCAACAATGGTAATCTGGTTGTTCTTTTTTAGCGGAGCAGATTCTTCGATTTCCAGCACAAAATTGAGGTTACATGACTTACAGTAAAATCGTTGCCTGCCTCTCAGAAAACCTGACTTGATTACTCCGTCTACCGTGTTACATTTAATACACCTCTGCATGTTTGATATTGTATTATTTTAAGATTGCTTTTTAATAATCAAATTAATCAAAAATTCCTCTCCAAGACCCAAAATCGGCTTTAAATATCTATTTATCAGTTTTTTACATTCAAAAAAACGCCCAAAACACGCATCACAAACGTTTCTGATAGTTCGTGTTTGCAAGTTGGTGTCAAATTGACACTTTCCGCTTGCAAATCAAAATTTTGCCGATAGTTTCGATAATAATATTTCAAAAAAGCATCACAATTTTTAGCATTTGAATCATATAAAATTGTACTAATCGAATAAAACTCTACAGAAAAATGAAACATTTTTACCCTGCAAAAAACAGCAGTTTCAAACTGAAGCTACTGGTCTTATGGCTCTACCTCTGTCCGCTGGCCTTGCTGGCCCAGACCAGGCAGCTATCCGGCCGTGTTATCGGAAGTGTAAACAAAGACCCCATGCCCGGTGTAGGCATAACCGTAAAAGGAACCCAGAGAGGCGCCATTACCGATGCCGCCGGAAACTTTAAAATTGATGCCGCCCCAGGCGAAACGCTGGTATTCAGCTTTATCGGATACCTCACGCAGGAAATAAAAGCAGGCAACAGCTCAACTATTGAGGTGGCACTTGTAGAAGACACACAGGCACTTGAAGAAGTAGTAGTTACCGCCCTGGGTATAAAAAAGGAATCAAAAAGGCTGGGTTACGCGGCCGAAACCGTGAAAGTAAACGAGATTCAGCAAAACAGAACCGTTAACGTGATGGCTTCTCTGGAAGGCAAAATTGCCGGACTTGACATCTCTCCGCCATCATCGGGGGCAGGTGCCAGTACAAAAATCAGACTCCGTGGCCAGTCGGCATTTGCGGGTGCCAATAATTCTCCGCTCATTGTTATCAATGGCCTGCCTATGGACCAGGGCGCACGCGGTGCCAATGGCTTTGCCACCAGTACGGCATCTGTAGACCTGGGCGATAATATGCAGCAGTTTAACCCTGATGATGTAGAAAGCATGACCGTTCTGAAAGGCGCTACGGCAGCTGCCATTTACGGCTCGCGTGCGGCCAACGGCGCTATTATCATTACCACCAAGAGTGGCAATAAAAACACCGGCATAGGGCTTGAATACTCATCGAACTACGCGGCTGATGAGGTACTGGATTTTACCGATTTTCAGTATGAATACGGCCAGGGGCAGGGCGGTGTAAGGCCTACCACCCAGGGCCAGGCCATTACCACAGGCCAGTTTGGCTGGGGAGCCAAATATGACGGCAAGCCCACCATACAGTTTGACGGCGTAGAAAGGCCCTACTTACCACAAAAGAACAGAATCAAAAACTTTTACAGAACAGGAAGCGCCTTTACCAATACCATTGCGCTTTCGGGTGGTAATGGCATGGGTAGTTTCAGAGCCTCGTATTCGAATCAGGATGCCCTGGGGATTTCACCGAACAACGATTACCACAAGAAGATTTTCAATGCGGGTATCAACCAGAAAATCGGTAATAAGCTCACCACCACCCTCAATATCAATTATACCAACGAAATCAACAATAACCCGCCACAGGTAGGGGTACAAGGTATAGGGTCTCCTAATTTCCTGTATCGCTTATCTAACTCTATCGGTCTTGATGTGCTGAAAGAAAAAGCAGTAGCCGATAACGGCACTGAAAGGCAAACTTCTGGCTTTCAGACCACGCTCCTGAACCCCTATTATATTATGGACAGGCAGTTTATCAGAAACAAACGCGACCGCCTTCTGGGTACGGCCACTGTTAAATACGATATCTTCAAATGGTTGTATTTGCAGGGCCGGGTGAATATGGACTATGGCGTTTCTTTTCTGGAACAAAACCTGCCAACCGGTGTAGGTACTTCTACCCCGCTTAACCAGGCCGGCACAGGCTATAACGGTTCTTATGGCGTTAATACCAGCAACGGCCGCCAGATGAACATGGACTTCCTGCTGGCAGGTAATAAAGAATTTGGTAATTTTTCTGCCGATGTAAGCCTGGGTGGCAATATTTTCACCAATCGCAGCCGCACTTTTGACCAGAGCGTAACCGATTTTACCGTACGAGACCTGTATTCAATTGAAAACGGTATCACCAAATCGCAATCATTCGGGGTTTACACCGAACAGGTAAACTCTTTATACGGGTTTGCCGAGCTGGGTTATAAAGATATGATATACCTAAACCTGACCGGCCGTAACGATTGGTTTTCTGTACTCAACCCCAATAATAACAGCTCGTTTTACCCTTCAGTAAGTGGTAGCTTCATCTTCTCTGAGTTATTGAAAGAGATACCCTGGTTAAGTTATGGAAAACTAAGGGCATCGTTTGCTGATGTGGGTAGCGCCAATGGTATCAATGCATTCAGTGGCCTGCTTACCTACGGCATATTACAGAACGCCTTTAATGGTTATCCACTGGGTACAATCAATAATACCAACAGCCCCAACCCCTTGTTAAGGCCTTTCAGTGTCAGCGAACGCGAGGTAGGTCTGGAACTCAGAATGTTTAAAAGCAGAGTTAACCTGGACGTATCTTACTACGACAAACAAACCCGCGACCAGATTCTAACCGTTGTGGTTTCCAATAGTTCAGGCTACGACGGCACACCGCTTAACCTGGGTTCGTTACAAAACCGGGGGATGGAGTTTATGCTTGATGTAACCCCCGTACAAACCGGAAACTTTACCTGGAAAAGCTCATTTAATACCGCCATCAATACCACTAAAGTACTGGCCCTGGCACCCAACACCAACCGTCTGGTGGTAACTTCTTTTGGCGGCAATGAGTTTATCGGCAGCCTGGTTTATGAGGTTGGCCAGCCGTTGAACCAACTGGCAGCCAAAACGTATAAGCGAAACGACAAAGGCGAAATCATCGTTAACTCAAGCGGCAGACTGGTTCCTAACGATGGCGCCGATGTGCTGCTTGGAAGTGCGCTTCCGAAATTTACCGGAGGCTGGAACAACACCTTCAGCTACAAAAATCTGAGCCTGCTGGTGCATATAGACTACAAAGCAGGTGGAAAAATACTTTCTTCCACGGCGCTTAACGGCCTCAGACAAGGGCATACCAAGGCCTCATTAGTGGGCCGCAATGGTGGGGTGGTATTTCCGGCAGTTTATGCCAACGGCGAAAAAAATACAACTGCCGTTGACCCGCAGTCTTTTTATACAGATTACCGGAATGCCCAGATTGCCGACCCGTTTTTATTCAAATCTGACTTTATCAAGCTCAGAAACATCACACTCAATTACGATGCCACCAGACTGATTGGCAGCCGGGTAAAGTTCATTAAAGGGCTTGCGCTTTCTGTTTCCTGCCGTAACGTGCTGATTATCAAAAAATACCTGGCCGACCTTGACCCTGAGGCTTTCGCTTCATCGGGCGATTTCCGGGTAGGTTATGAGCAAACCACTTTGCCTACCACCCGCACTTACGGTGTTAACCTCAATGTTAAATTCTAAAATTCCAGAAAAATGAAGAAGTTCATATATACAATAACCACCATTTTTGCCGCTCTGGTTGTTTCTTCGTGCGACAAAGGGTTTGCCGTTATTAACACCAACCCTTATGCACTCACCAAGATTGACCCGGCCATTTTATTTACCAATGCCCAGCGCAATACCGATGCGGGCTCATGGGAAGGCGAACAAACCATCGTACAACAATTTGTGAATGCCTACAACACCGGAGCCACCGCGGGCTTCAATTTCAATGAAGACAACAACAACTTCAATATTCCGCGCTGGAATAACAGCTACCCGGGCCCGCTGAAATTACTCGAACAAATCATTAGCCTTACCAAAACAGATGCCACCAAAGCGAATCTGTACCAGATGGCGCGCATCTGGAAATCGCACATCTATATTGTGCTGGTAGATACTTACGGCGACATACCCTACAGCCAGGCCGGAAAAGGAAACCTGGAAGGTTTGTTTTACCCGAAATATGATGAAGACAAAGTAATTTATGAAGAATTATACAACGAAATAAAGTCGGCTGTGGCGGCGCTTGATGCGTCCAAAGGCGCAGTGAAAGAAGATTTGTTTTTTGGAAAACTGGCGGCTGCCGAGCAAATCGACAAATGGAAAAAGCTGGGTAATTCTTTGCTGCTGAGATTAGGAATGCGGTACTCAAAAATTGACCAGAATAAAGCGAAGTCAATTGTACAGGAGGCCTACAAAGGCGGGCTGATACAAACCAATGCCGATAATCCTTACATTGTCTATAACGCCATTTACAATAACCCGCTCAATGCCGGCCCCAGAGGCACCAACCCTTACTTTTACTACCTGGCTGAGCCTTTTGTCAATCAGTTGAAATCAACCTACGACCCACGCCTGAAATACATATCGGGTAAATATGCTGATCCGAATCAGGTGCTGGCACTTACCCCGGACACCACCCGTGCCAACCAGTTCGGCTACCCGATAGGCTATGACCAACTGACCATTGTAAAAAACCCGGCTTACCGCGGCCCGCAGGGAACAGGCCATAATTACTCACAACTGAACTACTCGGTTTTCGGCAGTGCTACTGCCCCCATATTTTATGTAACCAATGCCCAGACCAAGTTACTGCTGGCAGAGGCGTCTCAAAGAGGCTGGCTTACCGGCCTGAGCAACGTGCTCACTACCAAAGAGTATTATGAGGCCGGGGTTATTGCTTCGATGGACGAGTACTCGCTTTATCCGAACGTCCCTAACCCTGCCGTTCCGGCTGCTTTAAAATCAAGCTATCTTGAAAACCCGCTCGTGAAGTTTTCTGAAGCCAAAGCCCTGGAGCTGATCAACACCCAATACTGGATTGCCAGCCTGGGCAATGGCGCCGAATCATTTGCCAATTTCAGAAGAAGCGGCTTCCCGGCCTTAAGCCCGAACAATTACAACAATAACCTGCAGGGCGGCTTTACCAGACGTTTTGGGTATCCGGATGCCGAGTCGTCTACCAATAATGAAAATTACCAGAAAGCAGCCAGCCGGATTGGCGGCGACAAACTGACCAGCAGGGTTTTCTGGGATAAATAATTAAAAATACGAATGTAACTAGCCTATTATGGGGTTAAGCACCTGCTTAACCCTCCTTTCCACCATTCAAAAATCATTATTTAATCAAGCTGATGAAACTCAAAGATTACTGGTACACCCTGGGCATTATTTTCCTTGTTATAATAGGCTACTATTTCCCGCACAGCTTTACCAGCATTGGGGGTGTTAAACTCAACACTTTCATCAAGCCTGTTTTACAGGTAATTATGCTGGGCATGGGCGCTACCATGACCATTGATGATTTTGCCGAAGTCTTCAAATCTCCGCTTAAAGTACTGGTTGGTCTGGTATGCCACTTTACCATTATGCCATTTTCAGGGCTGGCGTTATCCATGATTTTCGACTTCCCGCCTGAAATAGCCGCCGGCATTATACTCATTGGCAGCAGCCCAAGCGGCCTGGCTTCAAATGTCATGGCCCTAATGGCCAAAGCCAATGTGGCGCTTTCTGTTACCATCACCACACTGTCTACGCTGGTGGCTCCGGTAATGACCCCTTTTCTGATGAAATCGCTGGGCGGAGGTCTGATAGCCGTAAATTTCTGGGATATGTTCTGGGATATGTCGCAGATGGTCATATTACCGGTGGTTATAGGTCTGGCCCTGCATAAATTTATACCGCGTCTGATGGCCCGGTTCAACCGGGCGCTTCCGATTTTTTCTATGCTGGGCATTGCCTACATTATTCTTATAGTAACTGCCAGTGGTGCCAGCTCGCTCAAAACGGTTGGCTTGCTATTAGTGGTTGTAGTCATAATTCATAACATTTTCGGGTATGCGCTCGGTTATTTTTTCTCGCGCCTGCTGAAGTTCAAAGAGGCAGACGCCAGAGCCATATCACTGGAAGTAGGAATGCAGAATGCAGGGCTGGCCTCAGCATTGGCCAATGAAATGGGTCGTATTGCCACAGTAGGCATAGCAGCAGCCATCTTCGGGCCGGTTATGAATATTTCAGGGTCTATCATTGCCAACTATTGGAGCAAACGCCCTCCTGAAGACACAGACGCAGCAGTCGCAGGTCATTAATCCCATTGTCAAACCTTAAACCTCTCATAAGCATGCTAAAAATTTATCTGGGCATTTTGCTTCTTTTCGGAGCTAAAACCTTGCACGCCCAACAAATATCAAAAGAGTACTTGTTACACCTGACACGTGAATGGAAGGGTGAAAGATTTGCCGACGGCAGGCCTAAAGTAGATGACGCCCTGCTGAAAAGAATGAAAAAAGTAACGCTTGAAGAAGCCTGGGCGGTATTGCGCAACCATAATTACAAGTACCAGTTTGAAGGAAACTGGCAGACCATCAACCCCGATTCGGTACTGGTAGGCAGGGCGGTAACTGCCACTTTTACGCCCGGCAGGCCAGACCTGCAAACAGCCATTGACGACAAAGGACATGAAAAAGACGGCCGGATTAAATCGCAGAACGCCTGGCCGATTGACCTGCTGGTAAAAGGAGATGTATATGTGGTTGACCAGTTTAACGCCTACGAAGACGGCCCAACCATTGGCGACAACCTCGGCAACTCTATCTATGCCAAAACCGGCAACGGCATTGTGTACGAAGGCGCCCTGAGAGACTTAAACGGGCTGAAAGAAATAGGCGGATTTACTTCTTTCTTCAGAAGCTATCATCCATCGCACCACCTCAATGATGCCAAAAGGGCTTTAAATACCACCCTGGTTGGCATCAATCAGCCTACCCGTATCGGTAAGGCCACCGTAATGCCGGGCGACATAGTACTGGGTCGCGAAGGCGGCGTTGTTTTCATACCACCGCATCTGGCCGAAGAAGTAGTAAAGGTTTCGGAGGTAGTAAGGCTACGGGATATGTTTGGCCATCAGCGGCTGCGCGAACAGAAATATACACCGGGGCAGATAGACAACCGTTGGTCAGACGACATCGAAAAAGATTTTTCGCAATGGCTGCGCGAACACATCAACAAACTACCTGTTGACCCGGCACAGATTCAGGAGATTCTGAAACAAAGAACCTGGTAACCCAGCACCAACCAATCATATTCCACCCGGGAGCTTGCCTCTCGCTAAACACATTTAAAAAGTGAACAGAAGAAATTTTTTCCAGAAAGCAGCAATCAGCTCAGCCATGGCTGCCACTTCATTTTCAACGTTCGGTAATGAATTTATTCAGGCCGTAGACAGAGCCCCTAAAAGTTCGGCGCCCACAGACCTGAAAATCACCGACATCAAGGCGGGCTATATACGCGGCGGCCATAGTTTATTTGTAAAAATTTACACCAATCAGGGTATTATCGGGCATGGAGAAGGGGTGGATGCCACACCCGGCACCTATCATCTGGTCAAATCAATGGGCAGGCGTATTCAGGGTCAGAACCCCCTGAATGTACACAAACTGTTTGAGTCTATCCGTAAATCAGGCTTTTTTGAAGGCGCCCAGTCGGGTATGTTTGTGGCCGTACTGACAGCGGTAGAAACCGCCCTTTGGGACATTGCCGGCAAAGCGCTGGGTGTACCCGTGTATCAGCTGCTGGGTGGAAAGTTCAGAGATACCGTCAGGGTTTACATGGATACCGCCCTTTATCAGAACCAGTTGCCCAAACCTGAAGAATTTGCCAAAGCCGCACGCGAAGCGGTAGATATGGGCTTTACGGCTGTTAAGTTCGACCTCGACCAGGCCAATGACCCTAACAAATATGACCGCTTTAACTGGACAGCCAGCCCGGCCGAGTTGCAACGGATGTACGACCAGATGGCCGCTGCCCGCAAAGAAGTAGGCCCCAAAATTGATATATGCGCCGATATGCACGGCCGCTACGACGCCACCACCGGCGAGCGGGCCGCCAAAATGCTGGAACCTCTGGGGCTGATGTGGCTGGAAGAACCCATACCGGCCGAAAACACAGATGCTTACAAAAAAATAGCGGCCTCTACCTCTACCCCTATCTGTGCCGGAGAAAACCATTACCTGGCCTACGGTTTCAGACCTTTGCTGGAAAGCGGCGCCGTAGATATCATCATGCCCGACCTGCAAAAATGCGGGGGGCTGGGCGAGGGCCAGCGAATAGCCAATCTGGCCAACCTTTATTACGTGCCGTTTGCCCCGCACATGGTGGCCTCTTACCTGGGCGCCATGGCCTGTGCCCATGTGTGTGCTTCAGTACCCAATTTTATGATTATGGAATGGCAGATTTACTTTCATAAAGACCCGATGTTTAAAGAAATTGTCACCTTTAAGGGTGACATGGTTGAAAAAAACGGGTATATCAGAGTAAGAGACGAACCCGGCATCGGGGTAGAAATCAACGAAGAAGGCATGAAAAAATATGCCACACCCGGCGTACCGTTTTTTGAGTAACTTATCCGATACACTTTGCTGACAGACTATCCAGGGTAATTCCGGCGTGCCGGAATTACCCCTATCTTACTGAAAAACATAATCAATGCGTACCAACCCAGATGAAAATATACAACACAACCCAGGGCCCCTTTGTAGCACATAAAGACCAATTCTACTCGTTTGCCGAACTTAGCTTTGATTCCCTCGTCAATCAACCCGGTCTTTATCAATGGCTGTTTCAGGCCGTATCCACCCGGCAACCAGCACAAAATTTTGATTTAAACCCGGCTCTGTTACCACCTATTGTTTCACAGGAAGTTTGGGCCTCGGGGGTTACCTACCTGCGCAGCAAAAACGCCAGAATGGAAGAATCTAAAGACGCCGGCGGAGGCGATTTTTATGACAGGGTATATGAAGCCGGGCGCCCCGAGATTTTTTTCAAGGCCACCGCGGCCCGAACCGTAGGCCACGGGCAGGGCGTAAAGATTCGCCGGGATTCCAACTGGAATGTCCCTGAACCTGAATTAACGCTTTTTGTTAACTCCGGCGGTGAAATTGCCGGATATACCATTGGCAATGACATGAGCTCCAGAGACATAGAAGGCGAAAACCCCCTGTATCTGCCTCAGGCAAAATCATACGATAAAAGCGCAGCCATCGGCCCCTGTATATGGGTAACAGGGCAGCCAATAGACCGCGAAACTGAAATCAGACTAACTATTGAAAGAGAAGCAACCGTAGTTTTTGCAAACGCTACCCGCCTGAGTCAGATGAAAAGAGGACTCCAAGAACTGGTCAGCTACCTGACATTCGAGTGCAGTTTCCCCAATGGTTGTTTTCTGATGACAGGCACCGGAATTGTGCCGCCAGACAGCTTTACTTTGCAACACAAAGACATAATCCATATTTCCATTGATGGTATTGGTACGCTCACAAATTGGGTGGAATAAGAACCGCATCAGCGTAGGTTCGGTCTTTTTCTCTTATGCTGATGCTATCTTTTCAGGGCTGACAGCCAGCCCGGCATTATATTAAAATGATGCCCTGATAACATCTGAAACACAAAAAATAACCGAAATCAGGACAACCCAATAATTAAAACTATTCACAACATAATACAATTTAGCATTACAGGCCTGGTACCGTATTGTATTTTTTATAGATTATTTAGTAAGATACCAAAACTTTTGCTGTTTTTTTTACGAAAACACTGCTGCTGTTTTAGGCTTCTGATACCCCATGTAAGAAGCCAAAAGTAATGCCGGCGCTACGCTCGGCAACGTTACCGATAGTTGGCGTAAAATATTTTGTGTCAATTTGACACCATTTACTTGCCTTTATCATAGCAGGCACTAGTTTAGGGTTTCAATACCGAAAAGTTCAAAAACTACAATTTTGGATGTCAGGTATTGGAAATTGTACTTTTCATATAAACCTATTTTCTTTTATGATTAAAATTTACAACCTTAAACAACAGTTAACGTGTTGGATGTGGGTTTCGGTTTTATTGCTGTGCCCGCTGCTACTGGCAGCCCAATCAAAATCCTTAACCGGACAAGTCACCGACGCATCTACCAAAGAGCGCTTACCCAGTGTAAGTATTACCGTAAAAGGCACCAAAAGAGGAACCTCGACTGACGTGTCGGGTAATTTCAAAATTGACGCTGCACCCAACGAAACCCTTGTGTTCAGTTTTTTAGGCTATCTTACCAAAGAGATAGCCGTTGGCAACCAGACAAATATCAGTGTAACACTAGACAATAATACCGCCACAGACCTGGAAGAAGTAATTGTGGTAGGCTACGGAACCCAGAAAAAACGCGACATCACAGGTGCGGTTGTCTCGGTCTCAGAATCAACCCTGAAAGAAGTACCAGCCCCTAACCTGTTAAACTCACTCAAGGGCAGGGCCGCCGGTGTATCTATTGTAAGCAACGGGTCTACTCCGGGCAGCCAGGCAACTATCCGTATCAGAGGTAACCGTTCTATCACTACAGGTAATGGCGACGGACTCGACGGCCCGCTGGTGGTAGTAGACGGTATTCCTTTTGGTGGCCTGAACGACATTAACCCGGACGACATCTCCAGCCTTGAAATATTAAAAGATGCATCTGCAACGGCCATTTTCGGTTCCAGAGGCGCCGGAGGGGTAATACTGATTACCACCAAAAGAGGCCGGACAGGCAAACCCGTAATTACATATGACGGATACCATGGCGTAACCAGTATCATGGGCAAATACAATGTCATGAATGGCGCCCAGTATGCCAAATTCAAGGAGCAGTCTGCGGCCTTAAACACACAGGGTGCCGGTACAACGGCCTATCCGCTAACAGAAGAAGAAAAAGCCAACCTGGCCGCCGGGGTATCTACCGACTGGCAGGACTTGCTCTATAAACCCGGCTTCAATACCAGCCATCAGCTGGGTTTGCAGGGAGGTGTGGAAAACACACAATACGGGCTGGGTATTGGCTACTTCAATGAAACCGGAATCATGCCTAATCAGGATTTCGACCGGATGAATATCCGTGCTACCATTGACCAGAAAATAGGCAAGCGCATAAAAATAGGCCTGAACACCATCAATACCCTTACCAGAAGAAACGACCCAGCCGGTGGTGGCGTACCTACCGAACTGGTGCGCTTGTCGCCACTGGTTAAGCCTTACAACGAAGACGGCACCATAAACCTGAACCCTAAAAAGGGAACCATTGAAGCACAGGCGGTGAGTCCGCTTACGCTGATTACCCGCGGCAGCGATATCATTTCAAACGAGCGGTCTATCAGAACCTTCAACAGCCTGTATGCGGAAGTAAACATCCTTGACGGCCTCAGATACCGCTTCAATGCCGGATTAAACTTCAGCCAGGTTCATTTTAACGGCTATGGGCCACCCAATACTTTTGTAAACACAGGTACTGAACAAAGTGTATCAAATGCCGATATCCGCAATACCGAGTATTGGGACGTGAACCTGCAACACCTGTTGTACTACGACAAAACATTTGCAAGCAAACACAAAATTGGCCTTACCGCCCTGTATGAGCTTACTAAAAATCATAACCTGGGCAGCAGCTTTAACGTAAAAGGCGTACCGGCCGATTACATCAAAACAGCCAATTTCTCTTTGGCCTCAGGCCAGCCTACGGGTAATGGTAGTTTTGCCGAAACCGGTCTGCTTTCTTATATGGCTCGTTTAAACTATACCTTTAACGACCGATACACCCTTACGGCTACCTTCCGCCGTGATGGCTCCTCAACCCTGTCGCCGGGAAACCAGTACTTTAATTATCCGGCTATTGGCTTAAACTGGAACATCATTGACGAACCCTTCATGAAAGGTCTAACCTTTCTAAGCAATTTAAAACTGAGAGGGGGCTGGGGGATTTCCGGTAACCGTAACGTTGGCGCCTATGCCACGCTGGGAGCGCTTTCGACAGGTTATTATAATTTCGGAACCACTACCGCAGGGCAGGTTCTGGCTTATACCGTAACAAGCCTTCCAGCTACTAACCTGGGCTGGCAATCTACTTCACAGTCTGATATTGGCGTGGAAATCGGATTATTTGATAACCGGATCGTGGGTACATTAGATGTCTACCAACAACAAACCAAAGACATTCTGTTGTCGGTAAACCTGCCTGAAAGTAACGGGGCGGGGTCAACCTTAAAAAACCTTGGCAAAACAGAGGGTAAAGGTCTTGAAACCTCATTAACCTTTGATGTACTGAGAAACAAAAACGGTTTCAACTGGAGCCTGGATGCCACCTACTTCTTCAACCGGGAAAAAATCACCCAGTTAACCACCCCAACCGAGCTAGACAATAAAGGTAACTTCTGGTTTGTGGGGCATCCGCTTACCGTAATTTACGACTACAACAAAATAGGCATCTGGCAGCAGGCCGATGCAGACAACGGAACGCTGAAAGCGCAGACCTCACCGGTACAGGTTCCGGGTGAAATCCGGGTAGAAGATGTTGATAAAAATGGGGTAATAGATGCCAACGACCGCAAGATTATCGGCAATTTCCAGCCTAAATGGGAAGGAGGCCTGACCAGCAGAATGTCTTACAAAGGATTTGACCTTTCAATAGTAACTTTTGCCCGCATGGGTATGAAAGTAGTAGTGCCTTATCTGTCTGGTACATCAGGCGGTGGCTCAGGCTTTGGGTTTCTTAACCAGGGGCGTTCAAATCAACTGGTAATGGACTACTGGACGCCTGAAAACCCTACGAATGCATTCCCTAGACCTGATGCAGGCGGTGGGGTACGCAACTTTACATCTACCACATCCTACCAGGACGGCTCGTTCATCAAAATGAGAAGTATCAACTTAGGATATTCATTTGACAGCAAGGTAATCAGCAAAATTGGTTTCTCTACCGTTCGCGTTTATGTCAATGCCACCAATCCGTTTATCATTTACTCTCCGTTGGTTAAAGCCAAACTGGCTGTAGACCCGGAAGGCAACGGATACGGCAACACCATTCAGGGTGGTAATTTCAACCGCTTTGTAACAGTAAACCTCAACAACCCGCCGGTACGCCAGTTTACGTTAGGTGTAAATCTTAAATTCTAATTTTTGAAAAGACATGAAAAAAATAAAAGTTATACTCATCATCGCAACGCTGTTTTCTAGCCTGGGTTGCGAAAAAATTCTTGAAGAACACCCCCAGTCGCAGATAGTACCTTCATTTTTTAACAGCCCTGCAGGGGTTCTGGGTGGTATTGCCGGGGTATACAACGAAATCCGTAACCAGTGGGGCACCGAAGGTTTCTCTTCTGAAATGCAGGCCGGTACCGACGAATTCATTCAGGGTGCCAGTAGCGGTGGCGGGCCTGTACACACTTTTAACGGCCTGAACGGCACCAACTTCGGTTCTGCCTGGGCTACCTCGTTTACCTGTATCAATACCCTGAATGGTGTGTTGAAATTCGGACAGGACATCTCATTGCCCGAAGCCACCAAAAAACAATACCTGGCACAAGCCAAGTTTCTGAGAGGTTTCTGGTATTTTTATCTGGTTCAGACCTGGGGAGATGTGCCGCTGAATACCGAGTTTATTACCGTACCGTCTCAAAGCGCCAAAAGAGACCCGGCATCTGAAGTTTACAAACTGATTATAAAAGATTTAACCGAGGCTGCTGCCGCATTGCCAGACAAACCTACGGCTCCGTTTCTGGGCAAAGCTGCTACCAAGCCGGTGGCTCAGTTCTTTCTGGCCAAGGCCTACCTTACACGTGGCTGGCTGACAGGCTCGCAGGCAGATTATGCCGAAGCAGCCAAAATTGCAAGCGATATTATTGCCAACAAAGCCACTTATGGCCTGGATCTCTGGCAAGACTTTGGCGATGCCTTCGTGCCCGCTAACGACTACGGCAAAGAAACCATGTTTGTGAGCGATCACATGCTCGATGCCAAGTTTGGCTATTACACAGTTGGCGCCGGTGCCAGCGCCGGGGGTGCACAAAACCTTACGCCCTGGTTTACGAACTGGAACTACCCCAACAACAGTGGGGTTAACTCTTTCGTTAATGCTTCCGGCGTTCTGGTTAACTCGGGTACATCGGGCATGATCCGTGATTCTTACTATGGCCGCCCGTATCAACGCATTCGTCCAAACAGTGTCAAACAAACATCCGGCGAATACACCGGCAAGAACTACTTTCTTGACCAGGCCTTTGTCAGAAGAGACATAGACGCCAGGTACGCCAATACCTTTTACTCGGTTTATATTGCCAATACCAGTGTTACCAACACGCCATCTTCTGCCAATAACAAACGCGGCATTGGCTATACTACCCAGATAGGGATAGATACTGCCGTATGGCTGCCTGACTTTGAGGTTGTGGGCGCGCCGCAGTTTTATGGCACCAGACCATTTAAGGGCATCATTGCTCCACCCAGCCTTTGGAAGGCCGACTTATACCCGGCCATCAAGAAATTTATGGACCCCAGCCGCGGCAGTAACTTCAATGACCCTTCTACCCGGCCGGTGGTAATTACCCGCTTTGCAGAGGTGTATCTGGTTGGTGCCGAGGCTTATCTGCAAGCCGGAGACAAAACCAAAGCTGCCGAACTGCTGAACGTGATACGCCAGAGAGCGGCTTACCGGAAAACCAACACGGCCGCGCAAAATGCTGCCGCAGCCGAAGCCATGTTAATTAAACCGGAAAACGTAACCGTAGACTTTATTCTGGACGAAAGAAGCCGGGAGCTGTTTGGAGAATGGATGAGATACCACGACCTGGTACGTACCAAAACGCTGGTAAAACGTGTAAAGGCCTGGAACAACGAGGCCGCCAATTATGTGAAGGATTTTCACATGCTGAGACCTATTCCGCAATCGCAGATTGACCGGACGGTGGAAGGCCCTAAGTTTCCGCAGAACCCGGGATACTGATTAGGTCTGAATGAATTTGCACTCACTTACCTTAACTGAATAGCTGTTCAGACGTGGCTCAGGCAACCAACCATGATACCGCCACCGCCTTTCAGGCGTGGCAGATTCATGGGCCTGATTCACGCCGGGCAGAAACACCTCAGTCATATTAGAAAGTTTACAGTACCAATAACAATAGTAGTTTCGTTTCATACAAGTTGGTCTAACGTCTGTATATTACAGGCGTTAGATTTTATTCAGAAGCGTCATAACCCCATTTCATAGTTATTTTACTTTTAATAATACCCACATGAAAATAAAGCTGTTCATCATCATTGCCTGGGTGGCTGTCTTGTTTGCCAACTTCACCTTTCAGGACAACACCAAAAAAGCCAAGACCCTGAAAGAGGCATTTAAAAAAGACTTTGCCATTGGTACCGCCTTGAATACCGCACAAATTGAAGAGCGTAACGCTGCCGTAAATGAGCTCATCATTGCTCAGTTTAACAGTGCCACACCCGAAAACATTATGAAGTCTGCCCTGTTGCATCCCCAATGGGACACCTACGATTTCACTTTGGCAGATAAGCTGGTAGCTTATGGAAAAAGACATAAGATTAAAATAAACGGGCATACACTGGTTTGGCATAGCCAGCTGCCCGGGTTTATCCGTCGTATCCAGAGCGCCGACTCCATCCGAATGTTCTTTACCGACCACATCAAAACCGTGGCCGGCCGTTATGATGGCCAGGTGTTTTCATGGGATGTAGTCAATGAGGCGCTCAATGAAGACGGCACCCTCCGAAAATCAGTTTTTCTGCAAAAATTAGGAGAGGGTTACATTACAGAGGCTTTCCGGCTGGCGCAGCAGGCATCACCCAAAAGCGAGCTTTATTACAACGATTATAATAACGAGCAACCCGCCAAAAGAGCCGGATGCATCAATCTGATAAAGAAAATTCAACAGGCCGGGGTAAGAATAGACGGTGTGGGCATTCAGGGGCATTGGCATCTGGGTAAGTTACCGCTTAAAGACATCGAGGAGAGTATCCTTCAGTATGCTGCCCTGGGTGTTAAAGTGATGTTTACAGAGCTGGACATAGAGATTTTACCAAGGAATTTTCAGGGGGCAGATGTGGGCCAGCGTATGACAGCCAACGCGGAGTCGAACCCCTACCCTGATGGTTTACCCGAGGCGGTTCAGAATCAGCTGGCTGATGATTATGAAGCGCTGTTTAAATTGTTTCTGAAACATAAAGACAAGATTACCAGGGTTACTTTCTGGGGTGTAAATGACGGCGACAGCTGGCTGAACAACTGGCCCATCAGGGGCAGAACCAACTACCCGCTATTGTTTGACAGAAACAATCAACCCAAACCGGCCTATTATAAGGTTTTAGGCCTCAGACAATGATATTACCGCCTGAAAACCTGTTTATGAATGTTTAACTTTTTTATATCAAGTATCTTTTTTGTTTAATTATTCAATTAAAATTTATCAACTATGAAACAGCTTTTTGTATTAATGCTGATGCTGGGTGCATTGACAGCTTTTGCACAAAACCCCATTGATGGCAACTGGAAGGGGTCTCGTGAAACCCCGAATGGTAACTTTGAAGTAACCTATACTTTTAAAGTAGAAGGAAATGAACTAAAAGGAACCTGGAAAACACAATTTGGAGAGACCAAACTTGAAAACGGGAAAGTAGATGGCAAGAAGTTTTCTTACAGCATTTCGTTTAATGACATGACCATCGCCAGCACCGGTGAACTGATTAATGAGAATGAAATTATTGTAAAAAACGAGAGAGGCGAAATGAAACTAACCCGCCAGAAACCGTAAAAATAACGAGGCCCTTATTCTGTTATGAGTAAGGGCCTTCTTGTTTTATTTATCTGGCAGAAAAACTATAAACCGTAGTAGTCTGATAGGTTTCTCCGGGTTTCAGCACCGTAGTGGGGAATTTTGGTTGATTGGGCGAATCGGGATAATGTTGGGTTTCCAGACAAAAACCTGTGCGGAATTGGGCAGGAATACCGCCTTTTCCGATAACGGTTCCATCCAGAAAATTACCTGAGTAAAACTGAATGGCCGGCTCTGTGGTAGACACCTCCATCAAACGGCCGGTAGTAGGTTCATAAACAGATGCTACTTTTTTCAATTTATTACCGGCTTCGGTAAATACCCAGCAATGGTCATATCCTTTGCCGTACTTAATCTGTACATCCTTGGGGTCATTGATGCGCGCGCCTATTGAATGCGCTGTCGTAAAATCAAAAGGTGTTCCGGCTACGGCTTTCAGCTCTCCGGTTGGTATAAGGGTTTCATCTACCGGCAAAAACTTATCTGCCAGCAGGGTTACTTCATGCCCCAGAATATCTTTTGTGGCATCACCCGTCAGGTTAAAATATGTATGATTGGTCAGATTCACAACCGTCGCCTTGTCGGTAGTAGCCTTGTAATCTATTTTTATAGCGTTATCTTTCTGTAGGGTATAAACTACCGATACTGTCAGTTTACCCGGATACCCCTCTTCTCCATCTGCCGAAGTATAGCTGAGTTTCAGTTGGGGTTCTGCTCCGTCAACTGCTGTGGCTGTCCATAGTACCTTATCGAAACCCTTTTTACCACCATGCAGGGCGTTCACTCCATTGTTTTGCGCAAGGGTGTACTGTTGCCCATCCAGGCTGAATTTACCCTTGGCTATGCGGTTACCATAGCGGCCAATTAAGGCGCCAAAGTAAGGTACACCTTTCAGATACCCGCTCAGAGAATCGCAGGCCAGGGTAATGTTTGCAAACCTGCCGTTTTTATCAGGCGCCTGCAGGCTTGTAATGGTGCCGCCGTAGTTAGTAATTTGTACCTGCATGCCACTGGCATTGCGCAAGGTATATAAGTCGGCCGTTGTGCCGTCCGGCAATTGGCCGAAAGCTGCTTTTTCAATGGTGTTCACTTTGGCAGTGTCGGTCATTTGTGTATTTTCTGATGTTTTAGAGGCACAGCTCTGAAACAGGGCCATTCCGCAAAGAAGTACACCCAGTGTTTTTAGATTCATAATTATCAGATTGAATAGGTTTACCAAAAAACTGTATAAATTATAACAAAAATACCCACCACAACCCAGGCGCCTATGGTAAAAGGCGTATCTACCTTAAACCATTCTTTCTTTACCTCAAAGGCATTGGACTGGTCTTTACCTTTACCCTGCAAAAGACTGATGACAATATGCACCAGCGAGCAAATCCAGAACACCAGACCCATCCGGTTCATAAACGGAAACTCGGGGTAAACACTGGCAATTACGGTCGATAACACAATACTGAGCACGGCAGCTGCCAGTGCGCCGTTGGCAGTAGCTTTTTTCCAGAAAAAGCCCAGTACAAAAATACTGAGAATACCCGGAGAAACATAGCCTGTATAAACCTGAATATACTCAAAAGCCTGCCCGAAATTAGCCAGAAGCGGGCTTACCAGCAAGGCAATGATAAAGGCAATGACAATGGCTACGCGGCCCGTCCAGACGGTTTGCTTTTCAGTCAGGTTTTTATTGAAAAACTTGGTGTGAATATCCAGCATATAAATCGTAGAAATACTGTTGGCCTTACCCGCCAGCGACGCCACAATGGCTGCCGTAAGCGCTGCAAAAGCCAGGCCTTTTAAACCCACCGGCAACAGATTCAGCAAAACCGGATACGCATTATCAGGTTTAACGATGCCGTTCTGGGTAATGCCATTAACAATAGAACTATCGGCGTTTTCTTTGAATATCACATAAGCTGCCAGCCCGGGTAAAACCACTATAAAAGGCATCAGCATTTTCATAAAGGCCGCAAACAACACGCCCCTGCGAGCGGTGGTGATATTGGCACCCAATGCCCTTTGTGTAATGTACTGGTTACAGCCAAAATAACTAAGGTTGTTAACCCACTGCCCACCAATGATGAACATCATAATGCCCGGTACCTGATGATAGGCATCTATGAAACCTCCTTTGCCGTCATGTACCTGATATTCGCCGGGTTTGAAAATCATGTGCAGGTGGCCATTGGCTTTCTGGGCTATCAGACTCATGCCTTCCAAGACACCAGAGCCGGTACCAACTTTGTTCGATAACAATTCCAGTGCCAGGTAAGTAGTGGCCAGCCCGCCGAAAATCAGGCAAACTACCTGAATTACATCCGTATAGCCAATTACCTTCATACCACCCAGGGTGATAATCACAGCAAAAATGGTCAGGAATAGGGCGCAGGTCATAAAACTAAAACCTGTCATTTTCTCTAAACTGAGCCCCCCCAGATAAATGATAGAGGTAAGGTTGACAAAAATGTAAAGAAACAACCAGAAAACAGCCATGATGGTTGCCAGGCGGCCGTCGTAGCGTTTGGCAAGAAACTGCGGCATTGTAAAAATCTTGTTGTTCAGATACATGGGCAAAAAATACACCGCCACTATCAATAAAGATACACCACCTAAAAGCTCATACACCGAAATAGCGATACCCAACTGAAAAGCCTGCCCGCTCATACCAATAAATTGCTCGGCAGAAATATTTGAGGCAATAATAGAGGCGCCAATGGCCCACCAGGTTAGCGAGCCTTCTGCCAGGAAAAAATCCTTGCTATCGGCCGACTGCTTCCCTTTGTTTTTATAAATCCAGTATCCGTAAGCAGATACAATAACAAAATATACCAGAAATATGATATAGTCCAGGCTTTCGAGTCCGAGTGTCATTAGATACAGGTGTAATAAGGTTGAATGAGGTTGTCTGGTAAAAGGCGTATATCAGCCGTTTACTTTTTTGTAATCGGCCAAAAATTTCTCCAGGCCAATGTCAGTAAGCGGGTGCTTCAATAAAGCTGTTATAGCGCTCAAGGGGCCGGTCATTACATCAGAACCGATTTCAGCACATTTAATAATATGCATGGGATGGCGAACCGAAGCGGCCAGAATCTCCGTCGGATACCCGTAGTTATCAAAAATCAGGCGGATTTGTCTGATTAACTCCAGGCCATCCACTGAAATATCGTCCAGCCGGCCAACAAACGGCGACACATAGCTGGCGCCTGCTTTGGCAGCCAGCAATGCCTGCCCTGCCGAAAATATCAGGGTACAGTTGGTTCTGATGCCCTTGTCTGTAAAGTACTTGATGGCCTTGATACCGTCTTTTACCATTGGTACTTTTACCACTATATTCTGGTGAATCTCAGCCAGTTCTTCTCCTTCTTTAATAATTCCGTTGAAGTCGGTAGCTATTACCTCTGCCGAAATAGGCCCATCAACAATCTGGCAAATGGCTTTGTAATGGTTCAGGATATTCTCTTTGCCGGCAATACCTTCTTTGGCCATTAGCGAAGGATTGGTAGTAACCCCATCCAGCACGCCCAGGTCATTGGCTTCTTTAATTTCGGCCAGATTGGCCGTATCAATAAAAAATTTCATTGGTAATATATTATTTAATGTAAAAATCAGGTTCAGTTAGCATCCTTGTCCGTAATACGCATTTTTACCGTGCTTGCGCTCATAGTGTTTCATGCGTAATGTATCTTTAATACGGGGGGTATCAGGGTTAATCTGCAAGGTAAGCAGCGCCATCCGGGCAACTTCTTCCAGCACGGCAGCATTGTAGACAGACTTTTCAGCGGTTTTGCCCCAGGTAAACGGACCGTGGTTCTGTAAAAGAACCATTTCCACTTCTTTGTGCGACAGCCCTCTGGCCTGAAAGACATCAAATATCTGGTTGCCGGTTTCAAATTCATAGTCTCCCTGTATCATCTCGTCTGTCAGCACCGGTGCACACGGAATATCATGGTGGGTATGGTCGGCATGGGTAGTGCCAAACACCGGTATGTCCATACCGGCCTGTGCCCAGGCAACCGCATAAGTGCTGTGTGTATGCGTAACACCGCCGATATCCTGCCAGGTTTTGTAAAGCCGGGCATGCGTTTTGGTATCTGAAGACGGCCGCAGATTACCTTCAACCACCAGGGCATCGTAATCTACAATTACTATATCTTCAACTTTGAGGGTTTCGTAAGGCACACCGCTGGGCTTTATGGCAAAAACAGCTTTTTCTCTGTCAACCACACTTACATTGCCAAAAGTAAACAAAACCAACTTCAGCTTCGGCAGCATCATATTGGCTTCATAGCACTCTTCTTTTAATGATTGATAGGCGCTCATTTGTAGAATACTTCGTTGATTTTCAGTTCATTCTTCAAACCTCTGATGGTGGTTGCTTTATCAATCACTACCAGTTCAATATCCAGCATTTCTGCCAGGTTTTCAAGGTACTCAACCGTAAGGTTCTGGCTATATACGGTATGGTGTGCCCCTCCTGCCAGTATCCAGGCTTCCAGACCCACCTTCATATCGGGTTGAGGTTTCCATAGGGCCCGGGCAGTAGGTAGTTTAGGAAAAGACTCAGTTACTTCTACTGCTTCTACTTCATTAACAATAAGGCGGAAGCGGTTGCCGAGGTCTACCAGCGAAACGTTCAGAGCCGGGCCTGAGGCAGCATTGAACACCAGGCGCACAGGGTCTTCTTTACCCCCGATGCCCAAAGGATGCACCTCGCAATTAACCGTACCGGTGGCAATGGAAGGGCAGATTTCAAGCATGTGAGAACCCAGAACCATGGCGTTTTCAGGGTCAAAGTGGTAGGTGTAGTCTTCCATAAAGGTGTTGCCTCCTTTCATACCACTGGCCATCAGTTTCATTACATGCACCATGGCAGAGGTTTTCCAGTCGCCTTCACCGCCATAACCATAGCCGGCGGCCATCATGCGCTGCGAACCGATACCCGGCAACTGGCGCATACCATGCAGGTCTTCAAACGTATTGGTGTAGGCACCGTAGCCTCCATCTGTTAAAAATGCTTTCAGCCCCGCCTCTATGCGTGCGGCCTCAACCAGTGAGCTGCGCCTTTCGCCGTTCTTTAAAAGCGAGGGCATCAAGGCATACGTATCTTCGTATTCCTGTATGAAACGTTCAATTTCCGCATCAGTAATCTGGTTAATTACCTGCACCAGGTCTCCTACCGCGTGGGTATTCACTGAAAAACCGAACTTCATTTCAGCCGACACCTTGTCGCCGTCAGTAACGGCTACCTGGCGCATGTTATCGCCAAAGCGTACCACTTTCAGGTGTTGCATCTGATACCTGCCTACGGCCACACGTGCCCAGGCATTGATTTTATCGTGCACCTCTGTATCTTGCCAATGCCCTACTACAACCTTGCGGTTCAGGCGCATTTTGGTCATGATATGCCCGAACTCCCTGTCGCCATGCGCCGACTGGTTCAGGTTCATGAAGTCCATATCGATGGTATCAAAAGGAATATTACGGTTGAACTGGGTATGCAAATGAAGAATGGGTAATTGCAGGGCATTTAAACCGCGAATCCACATTTTGGCCGGAGAGAACGTGTGCATCCAGGTAATAACACCCACGCAGTTGGGGGTATTATTGGCTGCTTTGCAAACAGACCATATCTCGTCGGGGGTTTTTACCACCGGTTTAAATACAATTTTTACGGGTATGGCAGAAGAATTATTGAGTGCATCAGCTATGATCTGCGAGTGTTCATCTACCTGCCGGAGGGTTTCTTCTCCGTAAAGATGCTGGCTACCTGTTACAAACCAAACCTCAAATGATTTTAGATTAAACATTGCTTTCTGTAAATTTTCCTAATCGATGATATTTCTTATATAATTGTTCATATACTTCAACATACGGAGCCCGTGGCACATAGTGGGCATCAAAGCCTGACCCCATGGCCTTTTGTGCGGCAAATAAGTCTGGGTGTATGCCTGCGGCTACTGCGGCATTCATGGCTGCACCTAAGGCACAAGCCTGGTCAGACGAGGCCACTTTTATGGGCATATTCAGCACATCTGCCAGTGTCTGCATCACGAACGGAGATTTTTTGGCCACGCCACCAATGGCAATTACCTGTTTAATAGGCACCCCTTCTTCTATAAAACGGTCAACTATGGCCTTAGAGCCAAAGGCCGTTGCCTCTACAATCATTTTAAAAAGCCTGACGGCATCGGTACCCAGATTCATACCGGCAAAAGCTGCTTTCAGGGCATGGTTGGCATCGGGTGTCCGCCGGCCGTTAATCCAGTCGGTAGCTACCGGGTCTTTTTCAGTTACCAGTATAGCGGCCGCTTTTTCTGATAAATAAGGAATCAGTTTTTCGGCCAGTTCATCCGCTGCTTTTTCGCCCAGCAAGGCCCGCACCGGCTCGGTAATTACTTTCTGAAACCAGGCGTAGTAGTCACCATAGGCAGATTGCCCGGCTTCCATACCCAGCATACCCGGTATAATGGAGCCATCTACCTGCCCGCAAATACCTTTGATAAGCAAATGGCCTATTTCTTCGTTAGGCGCAATGAGCATGTCGCAGGTAGAAGTACCCATTACACGCACAAAATCGTAGGGTTCAATTTCTGCGCCCACAGCGCCCATGTGGCAGTCAAATGCGCCAACACCAATAACCACCTCTGATGAAAGCCCGAGTTTTTGGGCCCATTCGGCAGATATTTTGCCCATTGCCTGGTCTGATGTAAAGGTATCTCTGAAAAGCCTGTCGCGTACACCTGTTAAAAGGGGGTCAAGCCTGCTCAGGAATTCTTCTGAAGGCAGCCCTTCAAATTCTTCATGCCACATGGCTTTATGCCCGGCCGCACAGCGTGAACGTTTCATGGTTAGCGGATGGGTATTGCCCGTAAGCACGGCAGAAATCCAGTCGCAATGTTCAACCCATGAAAATGCCTTGTTTCGCACGCCTGCGTCTACTCTTAATGTATGAAGTATTTTAGCCCAGAACCACTCAGAAGAATAAATGCCGCCTACATATTTTGTAAAGTCGGTGTCCCATCTATGGGCCAGATTATTGATTTCTTCGGCTTCGGCATTGGCGGTATGGTCTTTCCAGAGAATAAACATCCCATTGGGGTTTTCGGCAAACTCGGGCAACAATGCCAGGGGTGTTCCGGTAGTATCTACCGCTACGGGCGTTGAGCCCGTGGTATCTATTGAAATACCGGCTATTTGCTGCTTTACGGCTTCCGGAATATTCTCTAACGTGGTCTGAATGGCACTTTCAATGCCTTCCAGATAATCCAGCGGGTGTTGTCTGAACTGCGCAACAGAAGGGTTACAATACAAACCTTCATGCCAGCGCTTATAATAAGCAACGGCAGTGCTTAAACATTGCCCGTTGGAAGTATCCACTAATAAAGCACGCACAGAGTCGGTTCCGAAATCAACACCTATTGTAAACTTTTGCTCCATTTATTTATGTGTTAAAATGACACATTTCATTTTATAAAATTACTCCCAGACATAGCGAATCCGGAATTATCTGAGTTTAGATGATTGCATCTGAAATAAAATAGTGAAAGGCATTAAACTGGCTTTGATATTTTTCTTTGTCAAGCTTATAAAGAATAGCCTTTTTTGTGGTTGAATTTTGATTTTTCTCTCCGGTATCAATCAAAAGCTTGGTTGAAAGTATCTTACGGCTAAAGTTTCGTCTGTCAAGCGGTGTATCATAAATCGCTTCATAAAGCCTTTGCAGTTGTGGAATCGTAAATTGCTCTGGCAGCAGCTCAAAACCAATCGGATGCAAAGCAGCCTTGTAACGGAGTTGCTCCAGGGCCAGGTCTACCATCTGGTTATGATCAAAAATAAGGTCTGGTCTGTTTTTCAGGTTTATCCAATAGGCATTTTGCGCCTTTGCCAGGTCCTGATTATGGGCATGAATGTTAATCAGTGCAAAAAAACATATTGAAATTGTTCGTTCTACGGGGTCACGCCCCACCTTGCCAAACGTTTTGATTTCTTCAAAATAAATATCTTTCAAGCCGGTCAAATCATATAAAATCCGGTTCGCTGCCACTTCCAGGTCTTCTTCTGCTTCCAAAAAACCACCCATCAAAGACCATTTTCCTTTTTCAGGCTCAAAATTCCTTTTTATCAGAAGTAACTTAAGCTCTTCACCATCAAAACCAAATACTATACAATCAAGTGCCACCAATATTCTGGTGGAGTGCGGGTATTTATTCATTATATAATTTGATGCATAAAATTTGCGCAATTTTAGTATTACCCTCCTTAAAATCAATAAAATTCGTGAAAATCAAGGATTTTCACGAATCAAATTAATCTTAACCTAATATAAACTAATAGTAGATGCAAATCTAATTGTGTAAATATAACACAATATTTTCAAATTGTATAAAGTGCCTGAAAGTATTTAAGATTTTACTTCCTTACATTCAACACAATAACCGAGTACGCCGGCACTGTAAGTTTCAATACGCCTTTCTCAAGTCTGGCTCCGCTGAAGTCTTTTACCGAAACTTTTTGCGGTTGCTCAAAGGTGTTGTGGTCGCTGATTTTTGCTGAACTCAGAATCTGTCCCGAAACTTTAGAGAACTCCTCGCCTCTCAGGCTGATAGTCACTTCGTGAGCTTTGGTGTAATCTATATTAGTCAATGATATATTAACGCCATTTTCATTTCTGGAAGCAGAAGCAGAAACGGCTGTCAGCTTTTTGCCCTGGTACTCATAAGCCGGAGACTCAATACTGATGGGTACCAGTCGGGCATCCTGATGCACATTATACATCTTCATGACATGATAAGTGGGTGTCAGAATCATTTTCTCTTCGTTAGTCAGTATTACCGACTGCAGCACGTTAACTATCTGCGCCAGGTTGGCACCTCGCACACGGTCTGCATGATTATTGAAGATGTTAAGGGTAAGACCGGCTATCATGGCATCGCGCATGGTGTTCTGCTGATATAAAAACCCGGGATTCGTGCCCGGCTCTACATTGTACCAGCCACCCCATTCGTCTACAATTAAAGCTATGTTTTTCTGAGGATCATACTTGTCCATAATGGTGCTGTGGCCTTTAATAAACTCTTCCATCTGCCAGGCCTCATCCATGGTTTTGAAATACTGCGCTTCGGTAAAATCTACCGACGGCCCCTTGTCTGTCCAGCTTAGTACCGAGTAATGATGTAATGCAACAGCCGCCAGCATTTTATGCGGAATGTTCTTCATCAGGGTTTCTGTCCAGGCATAGTCGCCATCACTGGCACCCGAGGCAATACGATAAAGTTTAGAGGAGTTGTCCCAATCTGTCATGAAAGTGGCATACTGGCGATAAATGTTGGCATAATAATCGGCCGTCATGTTTCCGCCGCATCCCCAGGCCTCGTTGCCTACACCCCACATCTTCACGCTCCAGGGTTTTTCACGGCCATTCTGTTTACGTAGCTCCGACATCGGGCTGCCCCCGGGATGATTCACATAAGTTACCCAATCGGTCAGGTCTTTAACGGTACCGCTACCTACGTTGCCTGCCAGATACGGCTCAGCGCCGATGCGCTCGCACAAATCAAGGAAATCGTGCGTACCAAAACTGTTGTCTTCTGTTACGCCACCCCACCATACATTAACCATTTTGGGGCGGTTAGCCTTGGGCCCTATGCCGTCTTTCCATTGGTAGGTATCGGCAAAGCATCCGCCCGGCCAGCGCAGGTTAGGCACCTTCAGGTCTTTCAGTGCCTGAATAATATCATTTCTTACACCGGCGGTGTTGGGTATTCTGGTGTTTCCTTCGCCAACATAAATACCTCCGTAAATACAGCGGCCCAGGTGTTCGGCAAAGTGGCCGTAAATATGCTTGCTGATCTGGGTTTTAGCCAGGTCGGTGTTCAGGGTAATTTTGGTTTGCGCCAGTGTATTTACCAACGCAGCACACACCATAATTAATGATAGAATAGTTCTTTTCACGGTATTATAATTTTTATTTTTGTCTTTTTTTTACTCCTTCATAAGCCTGAACTGATTGAATCTGGGCGATAAAGCGTTTTGTATTGTTTCAATTCTTACCTCTACCCATTCGGCATCAATACCTGTAACTAGTAGTAAGTTATCCGCTTTAACGATTGGTTCAACCGGTTTTCCGTTAATCAATATCTTTACTTTGCCGATATTGAAGTTTTCCAGCGTGGTAATTTCCAGCTGTCTGCCAGCCAGCCCTTTGTTTTGCAACAGATAAGCAAAATACGCACGTGTCGAACGCCAGAAATGCTCGTCATCATAGCCGGTAATACTTTTTTCTCCTTTATACTGGTGGTCAACTTCCGATTGCTGTTCTCCACAATTGACCTTATCAACCGTACGCGCTTCAATGGCCAGCAGTTCTTTTTCTTTCTGCTTCAGTTTCTGTTGATGCGCCTCATAATCCTTCCCTGTAAAAGTAGGGAAATACATTTGATAGCGGGCTTCGTGAATCTCAAAAAAGGGTTGCAGTGTAAGCGAATCTAAACTGAACCTGAGATTACCGAGCGGTTTTAATTTTGAAACAAAATGGCCGGAGTCGTCCACCAGTGCAAATGCCTTGTCGAGCGGATAAAGCGGGCCTTTGGTTTCATGACCCATGCGGCTGTCGTCGGCAAACTGACCCGTGAGGTCGCGGGTTGAGGTGGCTGCCGCCAGCACGATGGGGCCATTGACAAATGCCGCCCAGTTAGAGCCATCCGGCAGATTCTCCAGATGGGTGGCTGTCCTGAAACGGATAATGACCCTGTCGCCTGTTTTCCATTTCCTGTTCAGGGCGGCATAACCGGCAGGCTGCGCCACAAAGTTATGCTTTTTACCATTCACTAAAACTTCAAAATGCTGCGCCCATTTCGGAATCCTGATATTGACAGCGAACCGTTTGGGAGGTACCGTTGTAAACACCAATTCTGATTGATTTTGATACGGAAAATCGGTTTTCTGCGTCAGACTAATCCCCTTTTCTTTCCAGGTCAGACTTGACGGAATGAAAAGGTTGACAAATACTTCATCAGCCGTATGGCTGTAAATCAGTTCGCCATATTTGGTATGGTTTTCAATGCCAGAACCTACGCAGCACCACATACTGGTTTCTGGCTGAGAATACACCCGGTAATGATTGGGGCGGATGGGTGTAAAATAAACAAAGCCGCCCTTTTCGGGATGCTGGCTGGACAAGATATGATTGTACATGGTACGCTCATAAAAATCCAGGTATTGCACATCCTGACTATCCAGAAATAAGGCCTTGCTCAGGCGCAACATATTAAACGAGTTGCAGGTTTCGGGGCCTTGGTTGGTTGCCAGCATTTTGCTGAAATCATTAACCGGATTGAAATGTTCTCTCATGCTGTTACCGCCAAAGGCTACGCTTCTGGTTTGTGAAACATTCTGCCAGAAATACCGGGCCGCTGCCGACCACTGGCCGTTATTAGTTAAAGCCCCTATTTTCTCAAACCCGATTACTTTCGGAATCTGCGTGTTGGCATGCAGGCCGGTCAGTTTATCCTGCCTGGCTATAAGTGGGTCTAATAATGCCCGATGAGACAACCTTTCGGCGGCCTGGAGATACTTACGGTCTTGGGTAAGCATATACAAATCGGCGAAGGTTTCGTTGATACCCCCGTGTTCGGTGCGCAGTATCTGCTGAATCTGTGCATCAGAAAGGGGCTGTATAAGGTCAATAAACCAGTCACCCAAGCCCATCAGCACCTGTTTTGCCTGCTGATTACCGGCGTACTCATAGGCGTCACGCAAACCGGCAAATAATTTATGAATATTATACAACGGCACCCAGGTGTTGTTCAGACCAAAGCTGCTGCCGTCAATATCACCTTTATGGATTCTTTCCCAGAATACCTTGCCTTGCGGAATCCCCCCAACGTAACCATTGCCGTTTTTTGCCTGGCATTGAGCCAGCTCAGCAATCATGTAATCGAGCCGGGTTTTCATTTCGGCGTTTCCGGTACTGGCATACATCATGGCCAGCGCCGACAGATAATGGCCCCCTATATGCCCATCCAGACCAGAACTTTCCCAGTTTCCATACTTGCTGGTTTTTGGAGGCAGACCGGCATCCAGCAGGTAAGGTGTCAGCAGTTTATCGGGGTTCAGGGCCAGTATATACTTCAGGTCAACATCCTGAGCATTCTTAAAAATGCCATCGTTTAGCTTAACTTCCTGCAATGAAAAAGGCCGCATCTGTGCCTGAACAGACAAAGAGCAAAACACCAGACCAATGAATACTATTTTTCTCATATTGTTTTCTAAACACATCACACCGCTAATGCTCAGGATGCCCCCCACAATTAATTATTTGAACAGTAGCTGAGCGAACTCCATCAAATCATGTCGCCAGACAGGCCAGGTGTGTCCACCGGCATACTCACTGTATTTATACTTAACACCAAATTCGTCAAACTTTTTCATCATTATCTGGCAATTGGCATGGGCAATGTCTTCTTTACCGCCCTGCGATATCCAGAATTCTTTCAGGTTGCCGTTTATTTTATCTTTGTTGGTTTTCATGTACTCATACTGTGGGTCAGACAATTTGTTATTATTTGCCCACCAGCCCGAACTGAAAACGCCCAGATAATTAAACATTTCGGTGTTGTGCACACCCGCATGCAAGGTCTGCAAACCACCCATTGACAAACCTGCTAAAGCCCGGTTTTTGCCATCGGCCAGAACCCTGTAGTTCGCTTCAATTACCGGAATCACGCCATTCTTCAATTCATTTTCAAAGGCTTTCAGGGCGTTTTCATTAAAACCTGCCACGCCGCCACCCATGCCAACGTTACCGTCTACCATCACAATCAGCATGGGTTTTGCTTTCTTTTCAGCAATGAGGTTATCCAGAATCAAATCGGTTTTACCCTGTGTTGCCCAGCCTCTCTGGTCTTCACCACCGCCATGCAGCAGGTATAATACCGGATATTTTTCTGTAGACACATCATAGCCGGGAGGTGCATAGATATACATTTCTCTCCAACTGTTAGAGGCCTTTGAGAAATATTTTTTGATACGGATATCGCCATGAGGCACATCTTTCAGCGCATAAAAGCCTCCTTCTTTGTAAGGTATTTCAATGCCGCTGGCCATTCGGCTCATTCCGTAGAAACTCTCACTGGCGGGGTCGGCCACGGCCACGCCGTCAATCAGCAATGAGTAATAATGAAACCCTCTGCTCACCGAGTCGGTAGTTACCGTCCACACCCCACTGGTGTCTTTTACCATGTCATACTTTTTGCCCAGGTCAATCTGCACCTTTTGGGCTGCTGGTGCTTTTACCTTAAATATCACCCGGTTATCAGGCAGTATCTGCGGGTACTTGCCGTTTCTGATATTGGTGGCGGCGGGCGTACCCAACACTGAGTAACGGGTAAAGTCTTTGGTACTTACCGGCTTGAACAAAAACTGAGAAAACATATACAGGCCGTTTTTCCAGACTTTAAAATCGTGTACGCCCGGCTCAAGGTAATAAATGTGCGGCACGTCTTTCTCGTACAGGTAATCATGCGTGCGTTTACTGAAAGTAATCAGTCCGTCTGCATCACCGCACGAAATCCACAGAAGTTTCAGTTTTTTTCTGGCTTCTTCCGGGTCTGGTACCAGTTCTTCCGGCCTTTTGGTATTGGGCGCTGAAGAAAAACCACCTACCCAGGCAAACTTGTCCAGATTGCCCAGACCAAAATTAAGCGATTGCCCGCCACCCATTGACAGCCCCGCAATGGCTCTGTTTTCGCGGTCAGCCAGTACCGGGTATTTCTTTTCAATAAAGGGTATCAGGTCATTCAATAAATCTTTCTCAAAAGTAGCAAAAGCTTCCACTTTCTCGCGATCAAATATATTGCCAATGGCGCGGTCGTCTTTCATGGCCCTGCCGTTTGGCATCACCACTATCATGGGTTGCAGCTTGCCTTGGGCGTACAGGTTATCCAGAATTACCGGAGGATTCCCGCCATTCAGCCATTCTTTGTCGTCACCGCCAATGCCATGCAACAGGTACAAAACCGGATACTTTTTCTTTTTATCAAAACCAGGTGGCGTATACACCAGAGCCTTACGGGTGGCGCCTACGGTTTTGGATTCATATTTTATAGAATCCAGCCTGCCTTTGGCTATGCCGGTTTGTTCTTTATCAAAACCTTTGGGCGCTTCTTTTTCGATTGACTGGGCAAAGGATGAAATCACCATGCCTAAAATACCGATGAGCGATACAATTTTTTTCATCTGTTGTAAGAATTTATCTACCTGCTGTAAGAAATTTTTTCAAGAATCTGGCGGGCCACAAGACCCACCAGACCAACGGTTTATTTTTTGAAAAGAAGCGGTGCTAACTGATACAGACTGCGGCGCCAGGTCTGAAACTCATGCCCGGTACCGTCTGAAACATAAGAAACGGCGTTAAACCCAGCGTTTTTCAGCTCTTCAGCTGCTTTTTTCACGCCATCAGGGCGTTCTTTACTGCCACAGCTCAGGAAAATCAATTTCACTTTCGACTTATCCTTGATATCAGCCGGGGCATATATGCCACCACTTAACAAACCATAATAGCCAAAAACATCCGGGTTATTAAGCGTAATGGTCTTTGTTTCCATTCCGCCCATCGACAACCCAGCCATCGCGCGGTTATCCCGGTTGGCCAGGGTACGGAAATGGCCGTCTACATACGGAATCAGCTCATTGATCAGCACCGTCTGAAAAGGGTCAATCTTGAAATTGCGCATTCCACCCGGTTTTACATCGTTGGTCATTCCGTAGGTCATTACAATAATAAAGGGCTTGATTTTGCCTTCGGCTATCATATTATCCATAATCAGGTTGGCGTGTCCCTGGTTGCTCCAGGCGGTTTCATCTTCACCCCAGCCATGTTGCAGGTACAAAACAGGATATTTAGCCTTGGTATCTTTTTCGTATCCCGGAGGCGTATAAACAAATGCTCTTCTGGATGTATTGGTGCTGGGCGATGGGAACAACACCTGTTGTACATGGCCATGCGGTACGTTTTTCAGGGCATAGAAGTCCTGATCATGGGCAGGTATTTCAATGCCGCTTTCCCAACGAACCGAGCCGTAATAGTTCAGCGCACCGGGGTCGTTGAATTTCCCGCCATCAATTCTTACATTGTAGTAGTGAAAACCCTCATCCATCGGGCCTTCGGTGGTGCCCATCCAGGTACCATCTTCTGCTTTAGCCAGTTTGGTGCCTTTTCCACCGCCCAAACCCAGGCTCACGCGCACACTGTCGGCGGCGGGTGCAACTATCTTGAAGCGGGCATAACGTTGCGAATTAACCATTGGGTATTCCTGCCCAGGCTGGTTTAATGATGAAGGCTTGAAGTCTTCAATAATACTGGCCTGTTGGGCCTGTGCCACAAAAGCACTACCTGCAAGGGCAGCCACAGCGGCAAGTTGTAATAATGTGCTTTTCATTGTTTTAAGGTTGATTTTGGTAAGAGAGGTATGTAATTATTTAAAAGCCTGTTGTAATGAATTTGCCAGAAACAGCTTACAGTTCATCCAGGTATGCCCGCCAGACACAATCAGAGGTTCAACCTTGATTTTCTTTTCCTGAAACATGGCTATATTTTGTTTCACGCTTTCATAGAGAAAATCTTCTGTGCCTACGCTGATGGTAAAGAGCTTCACCTGTTTGTTTATCAAACCGGCATTGGGGTTCCAGTCGGTAAAATTCTTCTTGAATTCTTCAGTAGCTGTGTACGGGGCATAAGAAAAAATATAACCGAATTTATCGGTATTGGTAAACCCGATATTCAGGGTTTGCCCGCCACCTACCGAAAACCCGGCTATTGCCCGGCTTTTACTGTCGGTCTTAGCCGGATAGTTTGCCTCAATAAACGGGATAATGTCATTAACTATCTCCTTCGTAAAGTCTGGCATCGGGCTTGGGCGCACATTGCCGTATGGCATCACAATAATCATGGGTATTGCTTTTCCCTGAGCAATGAGGTTGTCGGCAATGAAATTGGCCCGGCCTACTTTTGTCCAGGTCTCCTGCGTATCAGAGCCGCCATGAATCAGATACAATACCGGATATTTGGTTTTGCCGCTGGCATCAAAATTCGGTGGGGTATATACCAGCAGGTCTCTTGTACGCCCCAGTGTTTTTGAGTTGTAGTATTGATAATGAATTTTTCCGTGCGGCACATTCTGCAAAGCATGCACCAGTGGTGTTTTACCCGGCACATCAACAATACTGCGTTTGAAACGCTCATTGGCAAAAATAAAAGTATTGTTAGGGTCGGCTATCTGCACGCTGTCTACATAATAACTGTATGGGTAAATATCAGGTTTAATAGCCGGTACGGTAACAGACCAGATTCCGGCGGTATCTCTGGTCATGGCTACTGGAGCTTTCAGAAATTCGCCTGAAAGCGAGACTCTCTGCGCTTTTTTAGAAAAGTATCTGAACGTAACGCTGTTGTCGGCCTGCACATCAGGCGAACTGATAACGGGCGGTCTTTGCTGTGCGAAAACGCCCCCGCCCACCGTTAGCATCAGGAATATGAATGAGATATATTTTTTCATGATTTTAGTTTTATTGAAATAACAAGGGCAGAGTTTGGTTCATGTATTTCTTCACGTTCATCCAGGTATGGCCACCATCCGTTACATAACTTTTGAAGTTGATTTTTCTGGCCTTCAGATAATCTTCAAACTCAACAGTACCTTTGTACAGAAAGTCTTCAGTACCAATGCCCGACCATAGCAGTTTCAGTTGTTGGTTGGTTCTGTCGGCATTGCCACCAATGTGGCTGAACCCCTTGTCCATTTCAGCGGGTGATATGTACGATGCGTAACTGCAAACCCAGGCAAACTTATCCATATTATTAAATGCAGCTCTGAGTGTTTGCCCGCCACCCCTTGAAAAACCCGCTATGGCTCGGTTCTCACGGTTATTGAGCGTGCGATAGTTTTTCTCTATATAGGGAATAATATTGGTGATTAAATCGGTCTCAAAAAATTTGGCTCTTTTAATGGCATCTTCACTGTCACGGTTCATGATGTCGGCTGGTTTAGCCTGGCTTTTCTGCTCGGCAATGCGTGCCGCCGGATTACCATAAGGCATTACCACTAGCAGGGGTTTGGCTTTGCCGTCTGCAATCAGGTTATCCAGTATAAGGTTGGTTTTTCCTACTTTAAAAAAGGTCTCTTCGGTATCGGTTGTGCCGCTTATCAGATAAAAAACGGGGTATTTTTTGGCTTTATCTTTTGTGTATCCCGGTGGTGTGTACACTACTAAAGTTCCGGTTGAACCTTCCACAGAAGGGTAGTACTCATAGCTGATGGTACCATGAGGCACATTAGTTAATGAATACACCGAAGGGGCATCATCCGGAATCTCAACAAGGCTTGCCTTGAAACGTTCATTCGGAAAAAAGGCTACATTGGCCGGGTCCATTACAGTAACGCCATCAACCACAAAACTGTAAGGATAAATATCCGGTTTTACAGGGGCGGTGGTAACGCTCCAGATACCCTGCGCATCTTTGGCGAGGTCTACGGGGGCTTTCAGAAACTGCCCGCTGAGTTTTACTTCTTTGGCTGCTGGTGCCAGATACCTGAAAGTTACCGATTTGTCGGCATTTACCTGTGGCGAAACCACCAAAGGCCCTCTGGGAGGCTGGCCGCTTACCTTGCCTGCGAAAACCAGCAGCAGGGTGAGCGTCAAAAGCTGGATAGTCACAATTGTTTTCATTTTCATAGTTTTTATTTAAAGCTTAAATCAATTACCGGAATAATTTGGGCGCAATGGTTGACAGATACAGTTTGCAGTTCATCCAGGTGTGTCCTCCGTCTGAAATCAGGCTTTCGTATCTGATTTTCTTCTGGTTCAGCACCTCTATAAATTCCTGATTTACCCCATACAAACCATCTTCTTTGCCCACCCCAATCCAGAACAATTTCAGATTTTTATTTACCAGTTCAGGATTTTTAAAGGCTGTCTCATTGTTTCTGTCGAACTCGTTTTTGAGCATTCCCGGAGCAAAACCGCATACATAAGCAAACTTGTCGGTATTGTTCAGTCCGAAGTAAAGGGTAGTGCCACCTCCGCCCGAAAAACCGGCAATGGCCCTGCTGTTTTTGTCTTTGATGATTCTGTAGTTTTGTTCAATAAAGGGCATCAGGTTATTGAAGAAATCTTTTTTAAACGCCTGCAGGTTATCCCAGTTTCGCAGGCTGCCTGACGATTTGCTGATAACCGGATAGGCCCGCCCATAAGGCATTACAATAATCATGGGTCTGGCTTTACCCTGCGCTATCAGATTATCCAGAATAATATTGGCCCGGCCTACCTTTGTCCAGGTTTCTTCGGTATCGGTAGTGCCATGCAGCAGATACAATACAGGATACGCGGTTTTGGTATTGGATTCATACCCCGCAGGCGTGTAAACAACCACCGGGCGCGTACCCAGTTCGGGCGATGTATAATAGCGATAAGCAACCGTACCATGCGGTACAGGCTGAATGGTATGCACCAATGGTGTGCTGCCGGTTATTTCAACCAGACTATTCTGGAAACCCTCATTCGGAAAAATAACCGAATTGGCGGGGTCGGCTACCGGAAGACCATCAACCTGAAAGGCGTAAGGATACATATCTGGTTTTACCGGGCCCACTTTCACGCTCCATACACCCCGCTCATCTTTGTTCATGCCCACCGCTGCTTTCTCAAACTGCGCATTGAGTTTTACTTCTCTGGCTGTTGGTGCATAGAGGCGGAAGGTAACGGTGTTATCAGGATGCACCTCCGGCGAAACCACCGTTGGCCTGGGGTTGGGCTGGGCTTTTGCCACTACCCCTAAACCAATCAGTAAGAGGCTTGTAATCAGCTTTTTTTGCATAGTACGGTTTAGATTTTTATTGGGTAATAATATCTATATCGGCATATCCCGGAGCAGCGCCTTCCTGCACATTTTTAAGGGCCCGCAGCCTGATGTATCTGGCCTGCGACGGTTCAAACAGCTTATCCTGCCAGAATGGGCTGTTCTTAATATTGGCAAACTCGCCTTCACTTTTCAGTTGCCAGGTTTTGTTATCGGTTGAAACCTCAAACTGATAATGAGTAATGATGCCGGCATCGGCCCACCAGTTCTGGTCTGGCAGGTATCTGAAACCCCTCACCATTTGCTGTGTACCTAAGTCAATTGTTAAATCTACCGGCATCTTCAACCCCTTATCCTGATGCCAGGAGGTATTTGGGTTTCCGTCCAGTACCTGATAGGCTCCTTCTTTGCCGGTGCTTAGTATTTTCCAGTTTTTGCGTGCCACATCAAACCTCTCTTCGCTTATCACGCTTTTTTGCTTCGTAAACGGGTTATAAGCAATGGCTTTTACTTCCAGTTTACCTTCACCGCTTTTTACAGGAACTGTATACCTGGCCGTATTCGGCCCCGGCATACTTCCATCTAATGTATAATAGAGTACCGACTCAGCATCGCCTGACTGAAGGTGAACATTACCGGCCTGGTCTCGCATGATAACCGGTGGAGCTAGAATAATCGGGGCATTATAAATTTCCAGATTCGATATAAGTGGGGTGCTTTTGGCATCCAGAATATTGAATCTTATCCGGGTTGTTTCCAGAGTCGGGAACCGCAGGATACGCTTGTAGCCAATGGTGGTTTCTCTGGCAATTTCCTGCCATTGGCCTTTTACCAATGCCTCTACACTAAAGGCTTTTACCCGCTGCCCCAGCTTGATAGGCTCCTGCACCAGAAAGCGGTTAAAGGATATTGGCTTTGTATATTGCAGGGTAAGAGAAGCTTTTCTGCTTGTATCGTTTACCGCCCAGTAGCTGTCTTTGTCTGCATCTATGGCCTTGGCCGCGCCATAAGTCTGGCTGTTACCTCTAACCTGCGATGCACTCACTTTTGCACCTGTAGCAAGATTTTTTGCAAATGCGGCTTTAACGGCATTGGCAAATTCAATAGCCACTTTTTCATCCTGCGGGTGAATCAACCCATTGGGCATCACCGGAAAATTAAGTAGAAGTGTACCATTTCGCCCGATGGAATGATAGTAGGTATCCATCAGTTGCGGCAGCGTTTTTACTTTTCTATCTTCTCTTTGATGATAAAACCATTCAGGACGAATAGAAGTGTTTACCTCGCCCGGCACCCAGGCATTGCCGTTTTCAACACCATGGCGCAACATATCTTCGGGTACATCGCCGGTGGCATTCAACAGGCTCCAGTTGGTTTCACCCACATAACCTGCTTCGGTTCCCACCCATCGCAAATCGGCCCGGTCTCCGCCATCATTCCATATCACAATATTGGGTTGCAGCTTACGCACCAGCTTATAGGTTTCCTGCCAATCATAATACGTTTTGGCATCAATTTTACGGGTTTCGTTGGCACCGCCATAATAGCCCGAACCGCCATTGGCGCCATCAAACCACACTTCAAAAATATCTCCGTAGTTTGTCAATAGTTCGGTCAGCTGGTTTCTGAAATAGGTAATATACTCCGGTTTTCCGTAGTCAGGATGGTTTCTGTCCCATGGAGACAGATAAACACCGAATTTGAGGCCATATTCTTTGCAGGCATCAGCCAGCTCTCTTACCACGTCGCCTTTGCCGTTTTTCCAGGGTGCGTTTTTTACCGAGTACTCTGTATATTTCGACGGCCACATACAAAATCCGCTATGGTGTTTAGCCGTGAAAATGATGCCTTTCATGCCAGCTTGCTTACATATTCTTGCCCATTGCCTGCAATCGAGTTTTTCAGGGTTAAACAAAGCCAAAGGTTCATTACCGAACCCCCAGGCCATATCGGTATAGGTGTTTACCGAATAATGAATGAATGCATAATACTCCATTTTTTGCCACCGAAGCTGATTAGCGCCGGGCAAAGGCCCGTAAGGCTGCGGTGGAGTAACCTGGCTAAAAGCCAGTAAAACCATAAGATTTAAAACTAAGGTATTTAGTACCGTTTTTTTCATTGTAATTAGTTAGATGAATTTACCTGGCCCATTGTTTTCCTTCTGAGGTGCGGCGCCATTCAAAGTATTTATCAAGCACCTGCAAGGCCTCTGCGCTTGGCACGCCACCCATTTGCGCCTTTTGCTGAAAATGCATCACACCGGGCTTCTGAATGCTGAATGGCTCCCACTGAGGCACACCTTTGCCGTTAGGGTCGCCGTATTTGGCAAAGTTTGTCCAGTAAGTCATAATTGTTTCTGAGACATCGGCATCGCTTGGCGTCTTTTCCTGACTATTCGGATTAATGTGTCCGAACACAAAGCCTACGTCCTGCCCATGAGGCGAACCATAGCCATGCCGCGGTGAATCAGCCGGAAACTCCGGGTGCTGGTCGAAGTAGTAATAGTAAACCTTCGACTTACCGGTTTGTGATTGTAGCCTTGCCCAACTCCAGGTATGCCAGCCAAATGCAGCATCACGCGCCAGGTCGCGAGCCGTTTTAGGCACCTTGGTTTCACCAACCGGGTAGGCCTTTATCAGTTCATCGGCAAATTTCCCATAGCGTTTGTTTGTACCATCCACATAATCTTTAGGTGTTTTGGGTGGAGAGAAACTGGCGCCTTCGTCTGAATTATAGCCAATCAGTATGGGGGTATCGTTATATTTTTTTCTTTCGTATAGTAAGTGCTGGTCGTCAGGCACTACGTAGCCGTCAATGATAGGCCAGGCACCGGGCAGGCCAAATCCCGACGGCAGTTTGTCGGCAGGTAAACTTCTTAATTCAGCCAGATTTTTAGCGCCGGCTTTCTCCATAAACTCTAGCCCCTGTTTTTCTGCCAAAGAAAGAAGTTTCATGTTTTCTCCGGGATACGTTGTACTCCGGTAAGGACCAAAAGAACCGCCACTCTGAGAAATAGCTCCATGAAACAAACCTTTGGCCAAAGGTGAAACACAAAGCATACTGACGGCTATACCCCCGGCAGACTCACCAAAAATGGTTACTTTGTCGGGGTTACCACCAAAGGCTTTGATATTTTGCCGAACCCATTTCAAACCGGCAATCATATCGAGCAATCCATAATTACCTGATACCCGCTGGGGGTTTTCAGCGCTTAACTCCGGATGTGCCAGAAAACCCATCTGCCCTACCCGGTAAGCGATGCTTACCAGTATTACTCCTTTTTTGGCGAGGTTCTCGCCGGTGTAAACAGGCTCTGAAGTGGCACCGAAACTAAAGCCACCTCCGTAAATCCAGACCAATACCGGCAGGTTCTCTTTAGGCGTTTTGGCCGGCGACCAGATGTTGAGATACAGACAGTCTTCACTTTTACCTGAAGGCGGATTCCCCCCCTGAAACGGAGCCGGAGCAAACTGTGTGGTATTTTTTACGCCCGACCAGTCAGCCGCAGGCTGCGGGGCTTTCCAGCGGAGCTCACCGACAGGAGGTGCCGCAAACGGAATACCTTTAAAGACAGATAAACCACCTTCAATTGTTCCCTGCACCAAACCCTGCTGCACTTTTACAGGTTTGTCCAGTTGGGCTACACCGGTAACAGGTACTAACGCCAGCAAAAGTTTTAATAAGTATAAAGATTGTTTTTTCATTAGTTTCAGTTATTTATTTGGTCCAACCATAACGTTTTAGCCAATCAAACAAGGGGTTCATCCAGCCCGGATGCCTGAATATAAATCCATGGTCACCCTTCGGGAAAATATGCATTTCTACGTCTACTTTATGTTTTCTGAGCCGCTCAAAGTAGGCTATGCTGTTGTCTACATCTACTACTTTATCATCTGCAGCATGGGTAAGCCACGCTGGTGGTGTATTGGCTTTGATTTGCAAATCGTTTGAAAAATACTGTTTGTCTTCTGTAGATGGATTTTTGCCGAGCAGGTTATCTCTTGAGCCATGATGCGCGAGGCTGTCTAGCATACTGATAACCGGATAAACCAGTATCTGGAAGTCTGGCCGAAGGCTTGTTTTTTCAGGATTACTCACCCAGGCTTTTTCGAAATGCGTGGCGGCGGTGCTGGCCAGATGCCCTCCGGCCGAAAAACCCATGATTCCGATTTTATTTGGGTCAATGCCCCATCCGGCGGCATTGTCTCTCACAAGCTTTATGGCTTGCTGGGCGTCCTGCAAGGGGCCGATTTTCTTATCGGTCATTATTTCGTCACTCGGCAGGCGATACTTTAACACAAAGGCGGCTATCCCTTTTTCTGCCAGCGCTTTGGCCGTATTTATGCCTTCGCCGTTATAGACAATTACGCCATACCCTCCGCCGGCAACCACAATCATGGCAGCGCCCGTAGACAGTGCCGGATTAGCCTTGTAGTATTCCAGAGTCGGGTTGGTGATGCCTTTGTAAACGCCGTTTTCTGCCCCTGTCTCTTTTACGGCAGCGGGCTTTGCGTTCGGAACGCCATTCGGGTACAAGATTATTTTTTCCTGAGCAATGGTAACCAAACTTTGGGCAAGATTGAAAAATGCTGAAATGCAGAATATAAGATATACCCTTTTCATTATAGTTTTATTTAAGGTTGATTTTAGAAAAATAATACTATTATAAATAAGTTTCAGCAATTCATCTAATCTATTGGCAAAGTGTATTAACCATGCATTCTTTATTCAAATAACCGGTGCCTTTTGTGTTTATTTTCTTCCTTCAGCAACCAGTAGAGCCGTAGCGTACCTCTTGCCGAAATCTCGCACCCCCTCACTGCTGAAATGCAGTTTGTCTGGCACTGCAGGCAGGCCTTTTGACGAAACAACGACGGCTTTTGGCAGAGTTTGAGGCAGCGTAGCTATAATTTCGTTCATGCTGGCACATTTACCGCCCTGGTCTGCACCCACCACTTCTCCGGCGAGCAGAGGAATAGAGTTTGGAGCCAGGTTCAAATCGGCCAGAATATCGTCATACAGTTTCTTTACCTGTGCGGGCCAGGTTTTGTCTCCGGTGTTTGACTCTCCCTGATGCAACAGAATGCCTTTAATAACGCCCGATTTCTGTGCAATTCTGGCCATTTCAATCAGCCTTTCGTACGGGTTGCCGCCATATTCTTTGGCCATGTTAATCATCCAGGGTTTTTCTTTGGCGGATGAATCCAGATAAGCCTTATAATTCACTTTATCAAAAATTTCAAGTTTGCTACCTGCCACGGCAACATGTACGAGCCCGAGCGATTGCTCATTGGGCATGGTTTCAAGCATGGCACGGCCAAAGTAATCAGCTGGCGAAAGCCCTGTTCTGCAGCGGCACAATGGCGGTTTGGCCGTATACCACTGCCCTTTTGCGCGGTTGATCTGGGGGCAATCTACGGCTTCCAGTATTTTAAAGCGGGGGTCAATAGTTAGGGTATCCTGTGCTTCAATGCGCCCGGCACCTTCCATATTTGACTGACCTATGCAGAGGTAGATATGAAAGTTGGGGTTCTGAGCCACACAAACCTGCCCTGCCAGCAGGGAAGCAGAAATCAGCAGGTAAACAAAGACATTTTTCATAGTTTTAAAGAGGCCATACGGTTTATGGATTGCTTGAAATAGTATCTGTGATCCTGAAAAAATCAAAGTCGGCAAAGCCGCCTGTCTGCTTAGTAGCATAATTAAAAAGCCCGAATCGGTATCCCATAAAATGGGGTATGGTATAAGGCATTTTCAGGGGTTCGCCAATTCGTTGCCAGGTTTTGCCATCAAGGCTGTAATAAAAAAGGGCAGTATCTTTTCTGTCTCTGAAATTACATTCGGCTTTCAGGTACACCGTACTTCGGGTAAGCGGAATACGTTCAATCTCAACGGGTTTACCTGTATTGGCACTTATCATCACAAGTAATTTACCTTCTGAGGTAGCTTTTACACCCACCTGCCCATAGTTTTTCTGCAATAGGCCCAGACCGGCGAAATCGCCTTCTTTCAGATTTGAAACATCAAGTAAAGTAGAGCCTGATGACTCAGGCCCTACGGTTCTTTGGGTAAGTGTATTGCGTGCTAAAACAAAAGAAGTGTCCAGTCTACCTGTTTTTAATCTTAAAAAACCTTTGCGGTCAGTTACCGACCACAAGGTATTATCGGGGTTGTGGTTCCATTGCCAGACCAAAGGCAAGGCAGGCTCACCTTTTTTGCGTTTAAACTCATCTGAATGCACTATTCCGGGAATCAGTCCCTTTCCTGCCGGTAAGTCCAGCGTTTCCGATACTTTGCCGTTTTCGCCCAGCACCGGCCAGCCGTCTTCCCATTTGACAGGCACCAGATACGGAATCCGCCCCACTCCACCAAAATCACGGAACAGGTAGGCAAACCAGCGGCCGTCGGGCGTATCTATCATGCCGCCCTGTGCCACACCCAAATCCTGCAAGGCCACGCGCCCTTCCCACGGGCCTGTAATTGTATCAGCCCGGTGAACCAGTACTGTACGCATACCACCCCGGGGCCATACAATATTAAAAAGGTAGTACTTACCGTTTACCTTGAACAACTGCGAGCCCTCGGCACCAAGCATAATTTTATCGCCAGCAGGGGCATTGGCATTTTCAATAAGTGTCTGGTTAATGCCCCCTTTTTTAAGGCCCGATACATCGGCATTCAGCTCTATGATACTCAGTTTACCGTTTCCGTAAACCATGTACACCCGGCCGTTGTCATCAAAAAACAAGCTGTGGTCGTGCAGACTTGGCGTAAATGAAACCTCTTTCCAGGGGCCTTTTTCTATATTTCTGGTGCTATAAATATGCGTTTTGCCGGTTGTTTGCGCAAAAGTGGTAACATAATAGATACCCTGATGATACCTGATACAGCTTGCCCACGAACCCCGCCCGTAAGTACCTTTGCCATCTGTCAGATTCAAAGCCGGAATATTGGCCAGGGTGTCATATACATAGCCCATCATTTGCCAATTTACTAAATCGGTGGACTTCATCAGCGGAACCCCCGGGCTCATGTGCATGGTGGTGCTGCTCATGTAGTAATTTTTGCCTACACGTATCATGGCCATGTCTGGCACATCGGCATAAATAATCGGGTTTCTTGCCTTACTTACCTGTGCCTGTACGCTAGGTTGTATTCCCAGAGCCAGGCATGTTACCCATATTTGTGCTAGTCTTTTCATTTCAGCATGGGGTCATTACCACTGTATTTGAAAAACCTGAAAGAAGCGCTGTTCACTGAGCTTTCACCTGTTGAGGTGGCATACAAGCCAAACACACAGCCAATGAAACTACCCGCCTCTTTGGTACTCAGGAATTTACCATCTACTTTGTCTTTTAGCAATTGCCAGTTTTTCGCATCTGTTGAGTAGTAAAAGCCGTAGTCTGCACCGGCAGAGGTGATTCTGAAAAACACTTTGCCTGTGTTGGTGGTCAGCGGAACTTCGGTTATTAAATCGGTCGATTTTCCTTTCGGCTGGCTTTTATAAAGCTGAATTACATCTTTGCCTTCATTTTTTGATTGCGCAATGAAGTAATAATGGCGTTCGTCCTGAAAAATCACCAGCCCTGCTTTTTCTTTATCAGACCCGGGCGTAAAGCTCAACTGTGTTTCGGCAGTACTATTCAGGTGCTGCTGGCGTCTGCCCACAAAAGCAGGATTACCGAGTTCTGAAATCGTTTCTGGTTTTAGTTTCAGGGTTAAACCGGTGGCCTTTGAGGTTTTGAAAGCGCTGCTGTCAACCGTACGCATAAACAGCCATGAGTAGTCTAGTCCTTTGTCAAAAGTTATGGTGTACTGAAAATTACCCGATTGCGGTAAACCACCTTTGTGTTTTATTTCTTTAATGCCTGTTTTATAACTGTACGGAATGGCCTTTTCGCCATGTTCAATCATCGGCCAATCGTCTTTCCAGGTAACCGGGGCGATGAAGGTTTCGCGACCCGTATTGTAATAATCTCCCTCATACGGGCGCACGGCCAGAAAAATGCTGTACATTTTGCCATCTGGGCCTTCAACAAACTGTGCATGGCCTGCTGATGTGATCGGGTAAGGCCTGTCGGCAGGTAATTCTCTCTGGGTTAAAATCGGGTTTCCTTCAAAGGGTATGTAAGGCCCCCATACTGATTTGCTGCGTAGCACCACTTCAGAGTGATTAACAGAGGTACCTCCTTCGGCTGCATATAAATAATACCATCCGTTACGTTTAAGAATATGCGGGCCTTCTATCCAGACAGGTTTTTTAGAAAGATCTACACCGCCGTTTACCAGTTGTTTTTCTTCGCCCACCACCTTCAGATTCTGATAATCAAATTCATACATCCTGATTGTTCTATGGCCTGAATACAGGGGTTTTCTGTCTGGGGCATCGCTGTTATAAATGATATAGGCTTTGTCGGTTTCTTCATCAAAGTAGATAGACGGGTCAATGCCGCGCACTTGCGGAATCTTCACCGGATTGCTCCAGGGGCCTGCCGGATTTTTGGCCGTTACCACAAAGTTGCCGTCATGGTCTATGTCGGTGCAGGTAACATAAAAAGTACCTTTATAATAGCTGATGGCCGGTGCAAACAAGCCACGGGTCATGCGTTCGCCCATAAAATCAAGTTGAGACGGGCGGTCAATCACATTTCCTATCTGTTTCCAGTTTTTCAGGTCTTTGCTGTGCATAATGGGCAGACCCGGAAAATAGGAAAACGTTGAATTGACGATGTAATAATCCGGCCCTACCTTTACTATACTCGGGTCAGGATAAAACCCGGTAAGAATAGGGTTCTTTATGGTGGTTTGTGATTGAGCAAAGCTGATGGTCAGGCATAAAAGCGTAATCATTAAAAGCCTGGAAACAAGGGTCTTCATTTTTTTGATTTTAAATTTTGGTTTACAATCCGGTTAGTTCAATGGTTTGTCCTTTCCGGGTGGATATATCAAATAATCTGGTCTCTTTCAGAATCAGCGGCTGGATGGTCGATTGCCCGGAAATAATAGCTTTTGGGGTATCGTCCACCTCGAAGAATGGATTAGGATTTTCACCAACTGCCGGTTTAAGTTTTTTTCCACCAGCCAATTGCACATCATTAGGCAGGCGCAAGCGAAGGTTGCCACCTAAGGTAGATTTTACCGTTAGCCTGGTTATTTTGCCTTTTTCCCATTTCATTTCTAGAATCTCGAAACCCCCTCTGGTTCGCAGGCCTGCAATACTGCCCGTTTGCCATACATCCGGCAGGGCAGGCAATACATGAACGGCACCGTCTGAACTCTGCATCAGCATTTCGGTAATGCCTGAGGTACAGCCAAAGTTTCCGTCTATCTGAAAAGGCGGGTGGGCATCAAACAGATTATTGTAAGTGCCGCCACCGTCTTTATTGGTTCCCAAAGGTGTAAGTTGATTCTGAATCAGAGAATAGGCATGGTTGCCGTCCTGCAATTTGGCCCACCAGTTTACTTTCCAGCCCATGCTCCAACCGGTAGACACATCGCCCCTTTGTATAAGTGTGTTCTTTGAGGCTGCAAACAATTCGGGTGTACGGTAAGCCGAAATCTGGTTGGAAGGATACAAGCCATACAAATGAGAAACATGGCGGTGATGGTCGTTGGGGTCGTCTACATCGTCCAGCCATTCCTGCAACTGATTATGCCTGCCAACCTGCATCGGCGCCAGCCTGCTTCTTACCTGCAAAAGGGTATCTGCCAGCGACTTGTCTTTATTTAACAAACCGGCTGCCCTGATGGCGTTGTTGAGTACATCCATTACTATCTGGTTGTCCATAGTTGTGCCGGCATCCAGAGATGAGCCGCCGTGGGCAGCCGGAGCGTTTTCAGGCGAATTACCCGGATTCACCACCAGCCATTTGTATTTGGGGTGCTCAACCAGAAAATCAACATAAAACAAAGCGGCATCTTTCAGAACCGGATATACCGACGCCAGAAAGGTTTTGTCGCCGGTGTAGAGGTAATGCTCCCACAGATGCTGGCTTACCCAGCCGCCGCCTGCGGTCCACATACCCCAGAAAGCCCCGTCTATGGCGCCGGTGGCCCGCCAGATGTCTGTATTGTGATGGGCCATCCACCCTCTGGCTCCATACATGCTTCTGGCTGTTTCGCGGCCTGTTACTGCCAGTTCTTTAACCATGGTCAGAAACGGCTCATGCAGCTCTGAAAGGTTTGTTTTTTCGGCCGGCCAGTAATTCATCTCAGCATTGATATTGATAGTGTACTTGCTGTCCCAGGGTGGGTTGACACGGTGGTTCCAGATACCCTGCAGATTAGCCGGCTGCCCACCGGGTTGAGAGGAAGATATCAAGAGGTAGCGACCATACTGATAATACAGGGTTACCAGGTGGGGGTCGTTTACGTTTCTGAAGTTGCGCAGGCGTTCGTTAGTAGGCGCCTGAGCGGCAGGCGTAGTACCCAAATCGAGTTTTACCCGATTGAAGAATTTCTGATATGCCGCTACGTGGGCATTGAGCAGGGCGGCATAGGTTTTGCTACTGGCCTTGTTCATATACTCAGCGGCGCGGCTGTTCTGGTCACCGCTGATGTCCTGATAATTATTAAAATTAGTAGCAACTGATATAAAGATAACCGCCGCATTGGCGCCTGTCAAGGTCAGGGTACTATCGGTTTGTGTCAGATGCCCCCCCTCCGGCTGAATACGGGTAATACCCTTAAAGTTAACCAGTCCTTTTACGGTTTCGTGGTCATTGGTTGTACCTGCTATGGTTAGTTCGCGGTTTGTGGTGGTGGCAACGGTTTTTCTTTTTTGCGGAGACGAATACCCGGCCGTAAATGACAACTGGCCTGCCTTGCTGGCCGAGATTCTCATTACAATAACCCTGTCGGCCAGTGAAGCAAATGCCTCCCGGGTATAGACCACCTCGCCTACCTTATAACTGGTTTTGGCAATGGCCTTTTCGATGTCTAGTTCGCGGTTATAATCTGTATATTTTTCATGCCCCTCAAACAAAAGGTTGAGGCTGCCTACGGGTTCAAACTTTTGTCCGTGCGATTTCTTGGTAATAATGGCTTTGTTGGCCAGATTCTCTGCTTCCTTGTGCTTACCATCAAAAATCAGCTTTCTTATTTCTGCCAGGTTCTCAAGCGCCAGTGGGTTATCGTTTCTGTTAGGGCTTCCACTCCATACTGTATGTTCGTTCAACTGAATGATTTCTTTCTCCACATTGCCGTATATCATGGCACCCTGGCGCCCATTACCAATAGGTAGTGCGTTTTCCCAGGTATTGCCGGATGGCTGCTTATACCAAAGTTTTAAAGGAACCTGCCCGGATGCTATTCCTTTTCCGAAAATGAACAGGATAATGAGTAGTTTTTTTTTCATTAGAATGGATAGTAGTCAATAGAAATTATCTGGATTCAGACGTGTAATTTTTACCTGGATTGAATATGTGTCATTTATACACAAATATACTTATTAATACTGCTCAGCCAAATTTTTGTAGAAAAAAAAGAATTAATTTTACATTTTTAATTTTGCCTGGTCATCTGCCAGCACTACCATTTCACTAAAGAGGGCTTTTTTGTACGGAGTCGGAAAAACTTTAAATAATTGTAAATCAGGCAAAAATTGTTTTGGGTAGCATCGCCCAAGTGTTTACACGGCTATCAGATTAATCAGGTAAGAATAGACCGCCTTTCAACGGTCTATTCTCAGGCTTTGCATTAATATCCCGGATTCTGGTCTTTAGGATCAATCTTCGGATTATTATCAATTTCTGTTTGTGGCAGTGGCAGTAATTCATGCTTGCTTGCTACAAAATAAGGTATAGGCTCTGCGGTAGCCTTTTTGTTTTTCCGCCATCTGATAATATCAAAGTTACGCACCTGCTCGGCAGCCAGCTCTACGTGGCGCTCATGCTGCAAAGCTGCAAATACCTGTGCTTTTGAAGCGACAGGATAATTGGCTGTTGGATACGGAGGCATATTTACCGATGCTCTGGCACGTACCTGATTCATCAGCTGAATCGCTCTTGCCGAATTACCCAATTCGTTCTCACATTCGGCCAGCATCAGCAATACATCTGCATAGCGCATAATTCTCATGTTGATGCCGCTGGTGGTGAATCCTGAATTTGACTTATAAAGCACTGAGTATTTTCTCCAGCTGATTTTAAGCGTTTGTCCGTTTAACTTTGACGAATTACCCTGCACATTTTCGTCTTTCATTACATCGTTACCGTTATTGAATTTATCTCCGGCCTTCCAGAAAGACATATCAAAGCGCGGGTCGTTTTTGGCATCACCCTTAACTGTGCTTTCATAGCTGTTAATCATTTTGTCAGACGGTATCAGGTTTCTCCAGCCAATAGGCGAATACTCCTGTGTTCTGATGGTTTCTTCCTGAGCACTGGTTCCGTCGCCATCCGGGCCACTCCAGTTAAAGGCACCATTAGACGGCGAAAACACGACTTCGAAGATGGATTCTGAGTTAAACTCACCTTCCTCGTTAGTCAGGTCAAGGTAGTTATCAACCAGCTTGTAAAGGCCGGAGCTCACTACTTTTTCAAGTTCGGCTTTAGCGCTGGTGTAGTCGCCCAGTTGCAGGTAAGTACGGGCAAGCAATACCTGTGCGGCACCTTTGGTGGCACGGCCATATTCACTGGCTGTGTAAGTAGCAGGTAGGAGGCCTTCGGCGGCTTTAAGGTCATCAATTACCTGTTTGTACACATCTTGCTGGCTTGATCTGGCCTTGGCGCCCTCAACAGACTTAACGTATTCAGTATAAAGTGGCACACCGCCCCATAGGGTGGCCAGTTCATAATAAGCCCAGGCGCGCAAAAACTTCGCCTCGCCGGTTACACGGTTTTTTATGGCAGTAGAGAAAGACGCCCCCGTGGTTTTATTGGCGCTCTCAAGCACCACATTGGCACGGTGGATGGTTCTGAACCAACCTGTCCATACTGAATTAGCAACAGAGTTGGCGGGGTCGTTCACCCCAATAAGTAACTGGTTACGGGGGGTTTCAAGCTGCCCGCCACCTGTGGCCATTTCATCGCCTCTCAGGTCATGAACAAAGAACCACTCACGGGCTGCAAGGCCAAAACCCTGAATAATGGCATAAGCGCCATTCACACCAGCTACCAACTCATTATCGTTCGTAAAATATGTCTCAAAAGTTACACCGTTCGGATTTACCTTGTCCAAAACAGAGTCATTACAACTCATCACGGTGGCCAGGCCTAATAAACCTGATAACAATACTGTTTTTTTCATTTCGAAGTATTTTAAATCTTTTTTGGCAATTTCTTAATTAAAACCAAGGTTTAAACCAATAGTAAGCGTGCGCGCCTGAGGGTACATGCCGTAGTCTACCCCATTGGTAAGCAGGTTACCGTTTCTTGAGGCAATCTCAGGGTCATAGCCGCTATACTTGGTAAAAGTGAGCAGGTTCTGGCTGGTAAAATAAATTCTGGCTCTGGTAAGCACATTATTGGTCAGCTTAGAAATTTTGTCTGATGGTATGGTATAACCTACGGTCAGGTTTTTCAGGCGCAGGTACGATCCATCTTCAATAAATCTGTCAGAAGTTCTTGCATTCTGGTTAGGGTCACCGCTAACGGCTCTTGGCACATCTGTGTTGGTGTTAGATGGTGTCCAGGCATTTAGCACATCAGTAGTGGCATTGAATAGTCTTAACATACCCTGACCAATCACCTTGGTTCCATTATAGATTTTATTGCCTTGCACACCCTGGAAGAACAATGAGAAATCGAAGTTTTTGTAGGTTCCTGAGTAGTTAAGACCATAAGAGAATTTAGGCAGGTAGCTGCCCAGATAGGTTCTGTCATTGGCATCAATCTTACCGTCGTTGTTCAAATCTCTGAACTTGATATCGCCGGGCTTGGTGGCCTCGTTCTGATACGGAGTGCCTGAGTTGCCGTCTGCACCGTTGGCCGCCGCTATTTCGCCTTCATTCTGGAAGATTTTTTCTACCTGCCAGCCGTAGAACGACTGTAACGAACTCCCTGCTTCTGTTCGGGTGATGTCAAATCCACCAAAATCGGCATTGTTACCTGCATTAATAGTAGCATTTGGCGTATCTAGGCTTAATACTTTGTTTCTTACCAGGTCAAAAGTTCCTGTAATGGTTGACTTGAAGTCTTTTTTATCAATATGATAACCCAGAGAAAGCTCAAAACCTCTGTTTTCCATGCTACCTACGTTGGCCAATGGGCTGTTAGAATATCCTTCTGAGTCTGGCAGAGGCACACGAAGCAATAGACCATCTGTTTTACGTGAGTATATCTCGGTTGAGATACTTACCTTGTTGCTGAACAACGAAAGGTCTAAACCCAGGTTTTTCATGGTTGTTTCTTCCCAGCTCAGGCCGGTGTTACCCAGGCTGTTGAAATAAGAACCTAACTGTGAAGCATTACCGAACGAATAATTAGTATTATTGGCTGAAATCAACGGTTGCCAGTCATAGTCTCCTATTGAGTTATAACCCGTTACACCCACACTTCCTCTCAGTTTCAGTTCGTTAATAGCTACGATGTCTTTCATGAAAGCTTCTTCGCTGATTCTCCAACCCAGTGAAACCGAAGGGAACGTACCCCACTTGTTACCCGGTGCAAATTTTGATGAGCCGTCGCGGCGTACCGTTGCACTCAAAAGGTATTTGCTGTTGTACTCATAGTTTAAACGACCCACATAAGACAACAAGGTGTTTTCAGAACTTGAGGTGTTACCATTGACATTGGCTGCGCCTTGTATCTCTTTAATGTTATTGTCGGGTCTCTGGCCTGTCAGGTTGATAGACTTGAAGGTAGCGTCTTGTCTTTCAAGCACCGCGGTAGCGTTTACATAATGCTTTCCGAAGGTTTTATCGAAAGTTAGCTGATTAGTAAGTATGGTAGAAAAATACTGCCCTCTGTTCTGGGTAAGCTCTGCTGTCTGGCGGCTACGGTTACCGTCATTGTAAATGGGTACAAACCCGTTGAAAATAGAGCTTGAGTAGTCGCCACCCATGGTAAATTTGTAACGCAGCCAGTTAGTAAATTTCACTTCGGCATATACTGTACCCAGAATTTTAAAAGAGCGGTCTATCTGGTCTTTTTGCTCCTGTACGGCAATACGCATCGGGTTTTCAGGGTCGGTAGCATCAAGCCCCTGTGCAGTAGTACTGTAACCACCCAGTTTAGTCGGGTCGCTTACAGGCCAGTAAGGCACCATACGCATAATGTTCATTACCATGCTCCGGCCACCGGCATCTCTTTCGGCAATGCGTTTGTCTTGCGTCACCATCATGGTCTGCCCGATTGATATGTATTTAGAAATGCTATGGTCTGAGTTTAACCGGATGCTCTGGCGACCATATTCAGTAAATGGCAGGATACCCTCCTGCTTGAAATTACCCAGCGAAAGGTAAAACTTCGATTTCTCGGTTCCGCCTGCCAATGAAAGCTGGTTGTTATGAATAGGGCCATTTTTAAACATTACATCCTGCCAGTTGGTCTGGGTTTGGGCAAATGTGGTAGTGGCACCCTCATAAATTGGGGTGTTCATGGCCGAAAAACGACCAGGAACAGGTTGACCTGAAGCAGTCAATAAAGCTGTACCATATTTGATATACTGCTCGCTGTTCAGCAGGTCCAGGGTTTTCCAGGCAGATTGCGTACCCACGTAAGAGTCAAGGCTGATGGTAAGTTTACCGGCCTTTCCTTTTTTGGTGGTTATCAAAACAACGCCATTGGCCGCTCTTGAACCATAAATGGCAGAAGCGCTGGCATCTTTTAAAACTTCAATTGATTCAATATCGTTGGGTGCAATGGTATTTAAGCCCCCGGCAGGCACCCCGTCAATTACATAAAGCGGATTAGGGTTCAAGCTGATGGACCCTACCCCTCTGATACGAACGGTTGGCTCAGCTCCGGGGCTGCTATTATTAACAATAGATACCCCTGCCACCCGGCCCTGCATGGCCTGCGTGGCGCTGATAACCGGTTGCGTGGCCAGCTCTTTGTTGGTGATGGATGACACTGCACCCGTCAGTGACGATTTCTTCTGTGTACCATATCCAACTACCACGATTTCTTCCATCAGACCGGCATCTACATCCAGGGTTACGTTAATTTCCCTCTGATTACCAACTCTAATTTCAGCAGGTTTATACCCCAGGAAACTAAATATCAGAACAGACTCGCTGGAAGCCTTAATTTCGTAACGGCCGGCAGCATCAGTTACTGTTCCTTTGGTTTCGCCCTTAATCACAACATTTACTCCTTGAAATGCCTCGCCATTTTCGTTTTTGACTACCCCTCTGACCTGAGCCATCAGTGAGCCAACCGAAAATAAAGACATTAAGAAAAACAGCAACAGCCTTATCGACTTGCGTGATAAACCTCGCTGGATGGTCGGTTTGTAATTGTTTACCTTCATTTTTTAAGAGTTAAAATAAATTGTACAAATAGAAGTTTTATAAGGTTTTTTTATATAATTTTGATATGTGTCAAATACACACAAATCAAATATGTGTCAAATGTACACATAAAAACGATAAAAAAAACTAAGTATGATTTTTTTTTTATTAACTAGTACTTTTTTAACAATTGCACGTGCAGTTCTTGAAATATTTAATTAAAATCACAATCAATTTCTATAAATCAATCATGAAACCATCCCTATTATTTTTACTTTTACTATTATTTATCTCCGGGTGCAAAAAAAAAAACGCCAGGCTGTTCAATAAACTGGCTGTAACAGAAACAGGCGTTGATTTTGTTAATTCACTGAAGGCAAACGACTCGCTGAATGCTTTTACATTTACAAATTTTTATAATGGTGGTGGGGTTGGAATCGGAGACTTTAACAATGATGGCTTAATGGATGTGTTCCTGACGGGCAATCAGGTAAGCTCAGAGCTTTACCTCAATAAAGGAAACCTGAAATTTGATAAAATAACCAAACAGGCCGGGCTGTCAACCAACCGATGGTGCAACGGGGTTTCGATAATTGACATTAATAATGACGGCTGGGATGATATTTATATATCGGTAGCCTACCACCCCTCAATGGCTGACACACATAACCTGTTATTCATTAATCAAAAGACCTCTGCCCCCACTTTTAAAGAAGCTGCCGCCGCCTACGGATTAGATTACGCAGGCTACACCACCCAAACCGCCTTCTTAGACTATGACGGAGACGGAGACCTGGATGCCTTCTTATTGAATACCTCGCCTGATACCCAGAACCCAAGTTACCTGAGGCCGGCCATTAACGATGGGTCGCATCCTTCTGCCAGCAAACTTTTCAAAAATGATGGCACAACAGACGGGCATCCGGTGTTCAGAGATGTATCGGCAGAGGCCGGAATCATTTATGAAGGTCTGGGGCTTGGCGTGGTGGTGTCTGATTATAATAATGATGGCCGGCCTGACATCTATTGCTCGAACGATTTCCTGAGCTCAGATGCACTCTATCTCAATAAGGGCAACGGACAATTTGAGAACGTAATTAAAACCGCTATGCCTCACACGGCTTTGTCTGGTATGGGTATTGATGCCGCCGATATCAATCAGGATGGCAAAGTAGATATTTTCCAGCTGGATATGCTGCCCGAAGATAACGCCCGCCAGAAGCAAATGCTGGGCAAGCCCGACTACGACAAAAAAGAAATGAGTATACACGCACCATACAATTATGAGTTGCAGTATATGCGAAACATGCTTCAAATCAATGTGGGAAATGCGGGGGGGATTCCGCAGTTCAGCGAAAACGGATTATTGGCCGGTGTAGCCAAAACAGACTGGAGCTGGTCTACCCTTCTTTGCGACCTGGACAATGACGGCCGCAAAGACATATTTATTACCAATGGTTATAGAAAAAACGTAACAGACCTGGACTTTATCAGCTATTACCGCAACAAAGATATGTTTGGCTCAAACAAATCGAGGGTAGAAAACCGTAAAAAACTGATGGAAATGGTGCCAGAAATACCACTGAAAAACTATGCTTACAGAAACAGGAATAACCTTGATTTTGAAAATGTATCTGAAAGCTGGGGGCTGGATGAATTGTCTTATGCCAATGGAGCCGCCTATGCCGACCTTGATAACGACGGAGACCTTGATTTGATAGTAAATAATGTAGATAGCGAAGCATCGGTCTTCAGAAACAATTCAGATAAGCAAAATAGCAGCCTTACAATTAACCTGAAGGGTGATGCCAATAATAAAGCAGGCATAGGAACGCGGATAAACGCCTGGATTGGCCATGAAGTGCTGTTATTTGAAAACTACCCTGTAAGGGGCTACCTGTCTTCCATGCCACGTAACATTGTAGTAGGTTTAGGAAAAAAGAAAAAAATCGACTCTCTGATGATTACCTGGCCTGATGGCAAAGTGCAGAGAAAATATGGCATTGACAGTACGACAACAACAATTACCCTGAAATATGAAGACGCAACAAATGGTAAACCCTCACCCCTGATTGCAGAAAAGCTTTTTGAAACAACTGACCATGCACCCGATTTTGAGCATAAAGACTTTACATATATAGACTTTAACCAAACAGCCACCTTGCATAAAATGCTCTCGAAGCCCGGGCCGGCAGTAGCTAAAGCGGATATCAACGGCGACGGGCTGGAAGACCTTGCCATAGGAGGTGCTTTGTATGGTAGCGAAACACAGGTTTTTGTGCAGAATAAGGATGGGAAATTCAGCAGGATACAGGAAATACCCACCAGCCGTTTGATGGAAGTTGGGGCGATACATTTTTTTGATGCTGATAATGACGGAGACCAGGATCTGATTTTTGCCGGAGGCAGTTGCGAGCGACCTCTGGATATAGCAGAAGCCTACCGGCCACAATTATGGCTCAATGATGGCCGGGGCAATTTTAAAAACACGGCTGATTTCCCGCTATTACACGTAAGCAGCCGTACAATTACCACCCTTGATATTGACAACGACCACGACCTTGACATTTTTATTGGCGGGCGTGTTTCTCCAAATCAATATCCGGTTGCCCCTCCAAGCTATATACTCAGAAACGATAAAGGCAAATTTACTGATGCCACCGCTCAGGTTGCACCTTATCTGAGCAAGCTGGGAATGGTGTGCGACGCCGCCGCCATAGACATTAACCAAGACGGCTATACCGATCTGGTGGTAGTAGGTGAATGGATGCCCCTGACTACACTGATTAACAAGCGAGGGCAGTTTACACACACCCAAAAGGCCGGAACAGAAGGCTGGTGGAACACAATAGCAACTACCGACCTGAACCATGACGGCCTGATTGATTTAGTGCTGGGTAATGAAGGGTTGAACTCATTTTATAAGGCCACCCCACAACACCCGGTTGTGCTATTGGCCAAAGACTTTGATAACAACGGCAGAATTGACCCCGTTATGGGCCAGTATGTTAACAATCAATTGGTACCGGTGCATCCGCGCGACAACCTGAACCTGCAAATCAACAGTTTCCGGAAAAGATACACCAATTTTAAAGACTACTCCGGCGTTTTGTTTGATGACCTCTTCAGCGAAACCGATAAGAAAGGGGCTATTGAGAAGCAAGCCTATGAACTACGCAGCTGTATAGGTATAAATACCGGCAAGGGCGGTTTCAGCCTTACGCAACTCCCCTGGCAGGCACAACAATCGCCCGTTTTTTCAATACTATCCGAAGACTTCAATCAGGATGGGCACCAGGACATACTTTTAGCGGGTAATTTCTTTGCCAATGAGGCCCATCAGGGCAGGCAGGATGCATCCAAAGGCGCCCTGCTGCTGGGCAACGGGAAGGGAGGGTTTCAGCCTGTTGACTTTGACCAAAGCGGCCTGAATTTTCAGGGTGACACCCGTAAATGTGTGTTCTTCAAAAAAACCGGAGTAATGCAGGTTTTTGCCAATGCAGGCAAGGTGCAATCTTATCAGCTTCAAAAAAAGGCTCACCCATAGGGTGGCATCCAAAAAAATTCACGGCCATGATGCTAAACAGCTTCAGAGCCGTGAATTTTTCATGTAAACAAATAAAGGCTTTACGAATTTCTTCATAAAGCCTTTATTTTCTGGTGGTAATGGACGGAATCGAACCGCCGACACAAGGATTTTCAGTCCTTTGCTCTACCAACTGAGCTACATTACCTTATTACCACCATTCCCTGTGTTTTGGGACTGCAAAATTAGACAAAAACTTTTTATGAACAAATTTCAGGCAAAAAAAATCTTAAAAATTTTTACAACGCTTGCTTTATATGTTTTTTGACTATATTTGTAATGGTATGCAAGCATACTGTTTGGCAAATTACCAACCATTATTTTCCCAAATACTGATATCATGCAAGTACTCGCCCAGATATTATTTGTAGCCGCATTAGCAACCGCTGGTTTTTTTATAGGCCGCCGGGTAAAACTTATCAAGAAAACCATCCTGCTGGGCCAAGCCGAAGACCGTACCGACCGGCCGGCTGAGCGCCTTAAAACCATGCTATTGATTGCTTTCGGGCAAAAAAAGATGTTCAACCGACCAATTGTAGGGCTAATGCACTTTATCATTTATGCAGGTTTTCTGATAATTAATATTGAAGTGCTGGAAATAATGCTGGACGGCATACTGGGCACCCATCGCCTGTTCTACCCTTTGCTGGGCAGTCTTTACGGTTTTCTGATTAATTTTTTTGAACTACTGGCCCTGGGTGTAGTAGCCGTTTGTCTGGTATTTCTTATCAGAAGAAATGTTATTAAAGTACCACGCTTTCAGGAGAGCCGTCACCGTGAAATGACATCCTGGCCCCGCACAGACGCCAATATTATATTGATAACCGAGGTATTATTGATGTGGGCATTTCTGAGTATGAATGCCGCAGATACCATTTTGCAACAAAGGGGCGTTGGCCATTATGCAGAGGCATCAACGGGTAATTTTCTGGTTAGCCAATGGCTACAACCAATTTTTAATAATTGGAGCGACACCGCCCTTGTTACCTATGAACGCGTTGCCTGGTGGTTTCATATTCTGGGCATTATGGGTTTTGCTCTTTACGTTACCTACTCAAAACACCTGCATATCTTTCTGGCGTTTCCTAATACCTACTTTTCGAATCTTGACCCCAAAGGAGAAATGCACAACATGCCAGCTGTAACAAAAGAGGTGAAAATCATGCTGGGAATTGAGCAACCAGATGCAACACCGGCTGAAGTGGGCCGCTTTGGTGCTAAGGATGTAAAAGACCTGAGCTGGAAAAACCTGATGGATGCCTACAGCTGCACCGAGTGTGGCCGTTGCACCTCTGCCTGCCCGGCTAATATAACAGGCAAAAAACTGTCGCCACGCAAAATAATGATGGACACGCGCGACAGACTGGAGGAAATCCAGAAAGGCTGGTTACAAAACGGCTATGAATATGATAGCGGAAAAACCCTGCTGGGCGACTACATTACGGAAGAAGAAATTCTGGCCTGCACCACCTGCAATGCCTGCGTACAACAATGCCCTGTTAATATATCGCCGCTTGATATCATTCTTCAGCTGCGTCGTTACAAAGTAATGGAAGAATCTTCCGCGCCCGGGTCATGGAATGCGATGTTTTCGAATCTGGAAAACAACATGGCTCCCTGGAAACTTTCGCCGGGAGACCGATTCAACTGGGCAGAAAACCTCAACAACCCCTGATTAACCTGATTTTAGGTACCGGAAAATAACTTTACCATAAAATCAATTTTTAATGTAGAAAAACTTTGCACTTAGGTGATATTTTTTTTAACTTTACATAGAAGTAAACGTTACTGAACGGTATTATACCCATCAGAGCCACGTTTAATTAAGTAATCTTATTTACCTATTTACAAGTTTGCCTCTACCATTATGAAAAAATTCAATTCATCCATGTTTTTACAATGGATAATTTTCATGCCACTTCTTTTACCATTGGCCATTGTGAGCGGTGCCTTTGATGGCATCAAGCGTTTCTTTGAACAGGCAGCGTCTGACATTATTGAAAAAGAAATCATATCTTAATCTGCCCGTTTTATTACTACCTCTAAAGGCACATACGCTTAGAGTGGTTTCTCTTTTGCTGTTACCTGTACTTCTCAACAACACTTTTCAATTGCGGTAAAGACAATACGCCAGACTGCCGCCATTTAAGCTCACTGTTCTTAAAAAGCATTAATGTAGGCACCCCTGATATTTTGTATTTATTAGCCAGTTTCGGATTCCTGTCTACATCTATTTTTACTATCTTGAGATGATCGCCTGCTTCATGCGCCAATTGCTGTAAAGTGGGTGATAAAACCTTGCACGGCCCACACCATTCAGCAAAAAAATCAATAAGTATGGGCGTTTCTGAGGCTATCAGTTCTTCAAATGTTCCTGTCATAATGGTATAATTTCTATCATCAACAAAATACAGGCAGCCCGGGTTTCAGAAATCTCATAATTCAGCTTATCAAAGCTTCGCACTGCTCAGGGGCTTTTACTCACAACCCACACAGCACAGGAAAGTTACTCAACCCAAAACGTTATCTTTGTGTTTGGAAGCAGCCATTTATTATTGGCAAACGTCTTTTTATCATATTAGAAGTATATTATTCAGTAATCAAGCTCCATGAAGAAAATTATATCTGCATTAACTATCATTTTTTTGCTTGCCAGCTTTTGTGCCTTTGCGCAAAGCCTGCCTAAAAATCAGGATATCCTGAAAACCATCAACCTTGCCAACGAATATTTTATGCTCCGGTGGCCGGATGTCAGCAAACCCATTGCCGGACCAGACAAAACCAGACCCAGCAATATCTGGACCAGGGGTGTGTACTATGAAGGGCTGATGGCACTCTATAAAATTGACCCTCAAAAAAGATATTACGACTACGCAGTGGCCTGGGGAGAAGGCCATAAATGGGGCTTGCGCAATGGCATCGCCACCCGCAATGCCGACGACCAGTGCTGCGGACAAACCTACATAGATTTGTATGTAATAGACCCTAAACCTGAGCGTATTCATGATATTAAGGCATCTATAGATAGTATGCTGAACAACCCAAAAAAAGACGACTGGTGGTGGGTAGATGCCCTGCAGATGGCCATGCCTGTGTTTGCTCAGTTGGGGGTTATATACGAAGACAACCGTTATTTTGAAAAAATGCACGAATTATATCTGTATACCAAAACCCGGCACGGCGAAAAGGGGTTGTATAATGAGGCAGATGGTTTATGGTGGCGGGACAAAGACTTTGACCCGCCGTATGCAACCCCGGGAGGCAAAAGTTGCTACTGGGCCCGGGGGAATGGCTGGGTTGTAGCAGCATTGGTACGTGTATTGGATATTTTACCCAAAGATGCCCCGCACCGCGATGAATATCAAAAAACGTATCTGGAAATGATGAATGCCCTGCTACCCTTACAACGGACAGATGGTTTCTGGAATGCCAGCCTGGCCGACCCGAACGATTTTGGAGGCAAAGAGTTAACGGGCACTTCGTTATTTTTATATGGCATGGCATGGGGCATTAACAAGGGTATTCTTGACCGCCGTAAGTTTTACCCGCCAATGGCCAAGGCAGCCCATGCCATCATGAACAACTGTGTGCATCCGAATGGATTTCTGGGCTATGTGCAGGGTACAGGCAAAGAGCCAAAAGATGGCCAGCCTGTTACCTATGATAAAGTTCCTGACTATGAAGATTTCGGGCTGGGGTGCTTCATGCTGGCCTTATCAGAGGTATATAAAATAAAACGCTGAGCGGGTACGCATTTTCTGCCGAAAACGCAGCTAAGTGTGCTTACTTAGCTGCGTTTTCGGTTTAATTTTATAATTTTGGTAAATCTAAAGCCACCAGACATGAAAATCTTAGTGATTGAAGACGAAGTACGAACCATTGAGTTAATCAGACAAGGCCTGGAAGAGCAGCAGTGGGAAGTTGATATAGCCTACGACGGTGCCATGGGTTTCCAGCTGGCCACAAGGCAGGTATATGCACTTATCATATCTGATATCATACTTCCGGGCATGAATGGGCTGGAGCTTTGCCGGAAACTGCACGAAGTTGGGGTTTCGTCGCCGGTGCTGCTTCTGACGGCTTTGGGTACAACTGACGACAAGATTGAAGGCCTGGATGCCGGGGCAGATGATTACCTGGCCAAGCCGTTTGAGTTCAGAGAATTGATGGCACGGGTACGCGCACTTACCCGCCGCAACATTGGTATTATGCATACCTCAAATACCCTGAAAGTTGCCGACCTGGAAATGGATCTGGACACCAAAACCGTAACACGCGCCGGGCAGGAAATTACCCTGACAGCCAAAGAATTCGGCTTACTGGAGTACTTTATCCGTAATCAGGGCAGGGTTATTGCAAAGGCCGAGCTGGCCGAAAAAATTTGGGATGTTACCTTTGATACAGGCACCAACGTGATTGAGGTTTATGTGAATTTTTTAAGAAAAAAAATAGATAAAGACTTTGAACCCAAGCTTCTGCACACACAAATAGGGATGGGCTATGTGCTGAAAGTAGTTTCCTGATGAAAAACATTCGCTCAAAGCTAACCTATCAGTTTGTCATACTGGTAACGGCGGTACTTCTGATATTTTCTTTCGGGGTTTATTTCTTCAGTAAACTATACCTCGAAAAGCGTTTTTATAAACGCCTGCAAGACCGCGCCATTACCACTACAACTTTGTTATTTGATATACAGGCCGCCGATACAACGGTAATGAAACTGGTGAATGTATCAGACAAAGAGCTATTAACCAGCGAAAGCATATCGGTTTATAACGAAACCCTCGAGCAGTTCATTTTTTTTACTCATCCTGCCGACACCAGCTTTCATAAAAAGCTACTCCCGCTGGTGGCATCTGCCGCACCGACGGCCTACACCAGTTATAATGATTATCAGGTGCTGGGCATTCATTTCGCATCCACCAAAAATAAAGGTAACTGGGTTATTGTGAGTGCCATTGACGCCACCGGGCATGAGGCACTGAAAGACCTAAAAAAAATTCTGATTGTAATGGTAGGCGTAGGCATTTTGCTGCTGGGTATTTCCGGCTGGCTTTTTGCCAATCGGGCATTGGCGCCTGTGTCGGGTGTTATCAGGCAGGTAAATCAGATTTTCCCGCGTAATGTCAAAAAAAGGGTGGAATACCCAAACCCTGATGACGAAATAGGCACACTGGTTGCCACGTTTAATCAACTGCTCGACCGCATTGAAGAAGCCCTGGTAACCCAGAAGATGTTCATTGCCAACGTGTCGCACGAGTTAAAGAATCCACTTACCAAGATTTATTCGCAGATAGAAGTAACACTGCTTCAGAAACGCAGCCCCGAGGCCTACGAAAAAAGTCTGAAATCGCTACAGGAAGACACCCGCACCCTTACCCAGTTGACCAACACCCTGTTGAATCTGGCGAATGTAGTGGCCAATGCAGAAAATGTAAAATACACACCTGTCAGGCTCGACGAACTCTTATGGGAGGCCAAAAGCCAGGTACAGAAGTGGCATGAAGACTACCAGATTCAACTGACCTTTGCCAATTTCCCTGATGATGAGAACGCATTAATTATACCGGGTAACGAAGCAGCCCTGAAAGTGGTTTTCATGAACCTGCTTGATAACGCCTGCAAGTTTTCAGACAATAAAACTGCTGTTGTCAACTTTTTTTCACACCCCGGCCAGATAACCGTATCGTTTTTTAACAGTGGCCCTGCTATTCCTAAAAGAGACATTCCATATATTTTTCAGCCCTTCTACAGAAGCAATGCCTCGGCCCAGGGTGTACAAGGGCACGGGGTTGGCCTGGCCATCGTATCGCAGATTGTTCGGCTGCACAATGGCGACATAAGCGTAAATTCTGACTCTGAGGGCACTACATTTACGCTCAGTTTCCCGCTTCAATAAATTTCAATCATATTTTAAGGTAAATTTAAAGTGAGTTTAACGGCTCTTTAAGTTGGGTTGTTTTAGTTTGTAGTTAACAAACTATTACTATGTATCATGAGTGCATCGGCAACACAAGGCGTATTCAAGATTTCGTTCGGAGTACTAACCGGTATCCTGGCATTGTTGGGGTACCTTTTTATGGGCGCCCGAAACGAGACTTTTGAGCTTCAGCAATCATTGACACAAAAGGTTGAGCAATTATCGGCCACCCAGGTAAAGCTGGATTCTATCTCAAAAGCGCTCGACGAAAAAATTGAAAAAATCAATCAGATGGGTGGCAATATTACAGAGTTGAAGCGCATCAGGGTACAGCTTGAAAACGATAAAAAACTGCTGAAGTCTGATTTAAACTTTTCAATACAGAAATATGACGCCAAAATAAAAGACTACGAAAATTTCCTTTCAGCCAAAGACAAAGAATTTAGTTTACTGAAAGAAGAAAACTCTCAGTTAAAAGAACGCACCCAAACACTCGAGTTTGAAAAGCAGGTAGTATTAACTGAAAACGAAAACCTGAAAACAGATAAAGAGTCTTTGTCGCAAACGGTGGCAGAGTACTCGGCTGAAAATTTCAACCTGCAAAGGCAGGTAACCATAGCGTCATCCATGAAAGCCATTAATGTACAGGTTGCGGCTTTGTCGGCCAATGGCAAAGTAAGAGAAGCAACGCCTTTCAGAGCGTCTCGCATACATCGGCTGAAAATTTCTTTCATTATGCCTGCCAATCCAATTGCAGTTAAAAACAAAAAAGAAATTATTGTGCGTATTCTTGATGCCAACGGTGGCGTGGTAAGCGACAACACCGGCAGTGGCGTTTTTGATTTTGAAGGTGATGAGCTGGGTTTCAGCACCCGTCATAGTGTACAATTTGAAAATAATGACCAGAAAGTTGATATCATCTATACACACGATGCCCCCTATACGGCTGGCAAATATACAATAGAACTTTATTCAGAAGGGTTCAAGATTGGAAAAGGTGCATTTGAAGTGAAGTAGGCTGCTTTTGATGGCAAGCCCTGTGTTTAATTTCTAACCTGAAAACCAGAGGAAACATGACAGTATTAAACGGCTTTAAAATATTTGTATGGGCTATGATTCAGACTTTTGGAGAAATAGCCCTGGTTGGGTTAAAGAGCATAGCCACCGTTTTTAAGAGATATCCACGTTCTTACATGGCATTGTTTTACCTGTTTATTACAATGGCCTTTTGCTATTACCCTATTTTTGGGCACTGGCTTACCGGATTTATTATGATGAGCCTGCCGCTTGCTGTGTTGGCCGGTTTAACAGCCAGCAGTTATTTGCTTTATAAAAACCAGAAACTGATTGCCTCGGCCGGCTTTATATGGGTTTTAATGACCTTCCCCATTATTAAACGTTTTGTTGGCATAGGTAACAGCCAGCAAGACTTCGGGTCGGCACAATCATTAAAAGTCCTGAGCTTCAATAGTGAAAGTTTTGGCGGGCCAGACCGTAAGAATGTTAACTGGGCAACTTTAAAGGCAGACATTGCCTGTTTTCAGGAATACGTACCCAACGGCCATGTAGAGGAGCAGTATCAGGATAAGTTTGAAAAACTGATATCGCTCGATGCAACCACCAGAGTAGGCCTGGCCTTGTTTTCTCAGTATCCGATTATCAAGCAATACAGCAAAATCTGGGACCGTGACGGCCAGCCTAATATCAACGGTTTTATATGTGCCGACATAGCCTATGAGCAAGACACCGTACGGGTTGTAAATGTGCATTTGTGGTCGATGGGCGTGCGTATCAACAAAGCGGCAGATGCCTTCAAAAAAGGCCATATTGGTGAGTTTTTTGTTGAAATAAGCGACACATTCCGCCGTTTGAAAGAAGGATTTGATGCCCGCGACGAGCAGATAAAAGAAGTGGAGTCTTATGTGGCAGGCAGTAAGTATCCGGTTATTATTTGTGGCGATTTCAATGAAATACCGTTCGGATATGCATACGGTAAGCTTCGCCTGAGCTTCAAAAATGCTTTTGAGGATGCCGGCCAGGGGCTTGGTTTTACCCTGAACCGCAAGCCTTACTGGGTTCGGATAGACCAACAGTTTTTTAGTGCCGACTGGCAGGTGCAGTCGTGCCAGACCATGCGAGGCATTACGTTCTCAGACCACTTTCCGGTGGTGGCCAAATATGTACTTAAAAAATCTCTTGACAAACCAACCCCGCTGGTAGCTCAACGCTAATTACCGTTTAAACATTCTGGCCAGAACCTTATGATAGGTATTCGGAAAAACCCGAGCAATTAAATCAAGGGTTCTGGCATCTTTACCTACTATAATGCGTGGCCGGTCTTTTTCAATGCCAGCCAGTATAATAGCTGCGGCTCTATCGGGCGACATCTTCAGGGCGGCTTTTTCAAATTGTTTAATTGCTCTTCTGCCCTCTTCATTGTCTTTGGTGCGCCCCAGCCTTGAATTGGCCGCAATATTGGTTTTAATACCCCCTGGATGCACCGACGATACCTTTACGCTGGTTCGTAGCAACTCTAGCTTCAATACATCAGAAAAACCCTTTACACCAAATTTGGCAGTAGAATAAGCCGAATTATTAGGCATGGCTGTTATACCAAAAACGCTCGACATATTGACGATGTGTCCCTGATTCAGTTTAACCATGTGTCTTAAAAAAGCCTTGGTCATTCGTACTACGCCCATCAGGTTAATATTGAGCAACCACTCAAAATCTTCAAGCGATGTTTCAAGAAAACTACCTGAAAACAGCGCAACCCCTGCATTATTTACCAGTATAATGGGTTCATGCGGATATTCATGAATGATATCCTTTGCAAAGCGCTTTATCTGCTCAGGGTCTGCCACATCAAGCAGATACTTTTTAATAGTACCAGATGCCAGTGCCAGGGTATCATCCAGCCCTGTCTGGTTTACATCTGTGGCTATTACTTTAGCTCCGGCAGCGGCGGCCTGTATAGCCAGTGCCCTGCCTATACCTGAGGCAGCCCCTGTTACAATAAATACACTGTCTTTTATCTGGCTCATGCCCTGTGCTATGGTTTTTACAAAAATAAAAAACCCGCCAGGATTATCCGCCTGGTTGACCAATAGTTTTACAAAAGTAAGATTCACCGGCTACGCAAAGCCAGAAAACAAAAACAGGGCAGGCGTTAAACACCTGCCCTGCCTGATTTGCAGAACGCTTAATTATTGCAATTTTACACTGCCAAAATTACTATCAACCGTTATTTTACAATTTGCCGACCCTTTACCCAGCTTGCCTGAATAATACTTGGTTGGATTAAACCCATACCTGTCTTTTTTCTCAGTATCGGTATTTCTGGTAAAAGACACGCCCTGGTCTTTAGGGTAGTTAAAGTCGCCATAATGAACTTTTACATCAAAATCATAGCTTGAATTATCAGCAAGTATAAGGGCTACCGGAGAATAATTGGCTTTTATTTCCAGTTCTTTCACGTTCTTGCCTACACTCCCCAGTTTAAACCCACCCGAAAACTCCAGGTTCAGGGTGCCTGATTCTTTCAACAAATCAATGCTACCTTTAGAATAGCTGATTTTGGCATCAATTTTACCTACCTCTTTGATGTCAATATCACCAAAGCTGTTATTAAAATCAAAGTTATCGGCCTTTTCCATCTTGATACCCGAGTAAGATGCTTTCAGGCTGCCACCATTCATTGACTTTATGTAAGAGTTCTGGCAAAAGGCTAATTTAACTTCCGTCTGCGGGTTAAGCAAATCATCAGCTATGAGTTTACCGTAACTCAAATCTAATTGCAGCGGCGCCGAAAACGAGGGCAGGTAACTATTGCCGAATGAGTTTTTCAACTGCAAAGGATTAGACTTAGGCATATACACGATGTAGTCTATTTTTAATGAGTGTTTGTCACCTTTATTACTCCAGCTTCTGTTTTCAGATTGGTTCATAATGGTTTTGATACTCACAACACTACCCTCTTTTTTGCCAAAAACGTCTACCGTGCTCAGAAAATCCGCTGCCCGGTCTTCCGACGACGCGCTAGCTGTAATACTTACGTCCGCCCGCACTTCTTTTTTATCCCAGAAGTTTACTTTTACATCGCCAAACTGATTCTGGATATAAATTTTATCTGAGGCTGATATAGAGAAAGACAAATTGACAATTTTCTTCTTCTCAATCCATTCTTTTTCTTTGGGTACAGCAAATGCCTGCACCGCCGACAAAAAGAACAATATCCGGAACACCCCTCTTAATTGCCCCGGGAGGCTATACCATCGTTTTAATTTTTCCATCTTTCATATTTTTAATTTTTTGAATTATTTGTAACTGTTGGTTTAACAGATCGATCTGCATATTTAAGTTTTGTACCATAGCCTTCAGCAGCTCTTCCGGATTCGGATTCTGCGGCAACTCGTTTTTCAGGTTCTGGTAATTTTTGTCTAATGCCTGCAATTCGGCATCAAACTGGTGGTAGAGCTGCGGGTCTTCTTTCTCTAATGCCTTTAACTCTTCTCTTTTTTGCTCTACTAACGAAGTAAACTGAACCAGTTCTTTGCCATAGGCGCTTCTATAAGCAGGCGGAAGGCTCAGACCGGTTATATCATTGGGCATCTGCATATAAGTAATGATACCATAACCTACCGTAAGTATCAGGGCAATGCCTGCGGCTATACTCATGCGCCATTGCACCCGGCCCAATTTTACTATCTTGCCGTTCAGGGGTTTGCCTTTCGGTTGTTGTTGCGTTACCTCAGTTTCAATTTTTTTCCATAAGGCTTTAGACGGCTCGTAGCTATCAAAGTCTTCACGGTTGTCTCTCACAAATCTTTCCAGACGGTCTTTCATATCTATCACCCTTTGCCGGGATTTTTTAATTCATTCATTTACTTAAAACAATTGCCTGCTCACTATTTCCAGGAGCCTCTTCTTGGCCCGCATATACTGGGTGCGCGAGGTGGTCTCGCTAATACCCAATATATTCCCTATCTCTTCGTGGTCGTACCCTTCAAAAAGATACAAAGACAACACCACTCTGAAACCCTCGGGCAGTTGCTCCATTGCCCTTCTGATGCGTTCTACCTCATACTTAGTGTTATCTTCATTATAAGTATTTGTATCCGGGTAATCAGCTATATCATATTCATCTCCACCTATGCCGTATTCGTCAATATTTACCAGTTCTACTCTTCTTGAGCGCAGGTGGTTAATGGCCTTATTAACCACAATCTGTTTCAGCCATACGCCAAATGTTGCCTGCTGCCGAAAATCACCGATTTTGGCAAAGGCGTCAATAAATGCCTCCTGCAATACATCTTCAGCTTCACCTACATGGTTCAGTATGCGCATGCAGACATTGAACATCGCTTTAGAGTAATGCTTGTACAGCTCGTACTGCGCTTTACTTTCGCCACGTTTACATTGCTCGACCAGGTCGGCATGTTTATTAATGAATACTGTGGTAGCCAGAGGTTATCCTGTTTTATGGTTTCAAACAAAAGACGCCCTAAAAAAGCGAATGTTGCATAATTTAGGTAAGTTTTTTCAAAACACCGCTTAAAACCCTGATAATGAGAAGAATAAATGATTAAAAAAAGTAAGAGACCGCTAATAGGCTTAACCCTACACCCAAAAAAAGGCCGGCCCAGGCTTGTTTTGGTGTATGCGCATTGAGCTGCAGACGGGCGCCCAGTACATACCCCGCTAATATCATACAAAACAAAAGCGGCATAAAAAGGGCGTTTTCGCCCATCTTTACCATAATACCTGCCAGTGCGCCAATCACCCCGCCGATACCCGCACCATGTGCACTGATTTGCCAGCGGAAACTGATAAGTGCCACACACAAAATAACGATGGTAATGCTCCAGAGTATATAAGCACATGCAAACAGGCTAGAATTTTTACTGTATAAAAAATAGCCCAGCAGCCCATAAATAAGCGCAGTAAGCAGATAAGGTAGCCGGCGTTCCTGCAGGTTTTCTAGCTGAAGGCTGCTGATAAAGCCCCAGCGTTTAAGCAGGTAAATCAGGTAAGCTGGTATGGCAAAAGTATAAATGAATACAAAGCCGATCACAATCCATCTGAACATGGGTTCCAGACCTTCCAAACCTAACGAAACAGGTGCCAGAAAGAACAGAATCATAAACAAAACTGTTGGCATTAATAAAGGATGCAATATAACCGATAGAAAGGTGGCCAGGCGCGTATTCAATGCTTATTCATTTTTTCTTCAAAGTTATCAGATTTTTTCTAATCCACGAACTAAAACCCGGGGTGCTTCGTTATTCTAGCTCATACAAAAATATTGGGCTTATATTTTGGATATAAATTTTAAAGCTGACATCTTTGTATCTGTCTTATAAAAATGAACATTCGTCTTCCCATAACGCCAGTTCGATATGTCAGGTCCGAAAGGACTCGACCATAACCGCTTTTGCCTGCGTGGCAAAACAACCCCTCCGATATTTTTTTCTTTATATTCATTTTAACAATCTTAGGATACAGCGTCTCCGTTTGTGGGAAAGCCCAATAAATGACGATGAATAATACAGATATAACTTCCGACGACCAATATATTGTTCAAATAGCTAACGAAAGCCACTATAACTTAGCAGAAACTATTTGTGACGAGATGGCAGAGAGTGCGAAGGCCCGTGGTACAGGGATTGCCAAACGTTCTCCTGATTATTTGCGTGAAAAGATGCGTGAAGGTAAGGCTATTATAGCGCTTACCCATACCCGTAAATGGGTTGGCTTTTGTTACATAGAAACCTGGGAACACGGTAAGTTTGTAGCTAACTCGGGCCTGATTGTAAACCCTGAATATCGTAAAAGCGGCATTGCAACGCGTATCAAACAAAAAGCGTTTGAGCTTTCGCGTTCTAAATACCCCGATGCCAAAATCATAGGCCTTACAACCAGTCTGGCGGTAATGAAAATTAACTCTGACCTGGGCTATGAGCCAACCACTTTCAGTGAGCTGCCTGCCGATGACGCCTTCTGGAAGGGCTGTTCGAGCTGTGTCAATTATGATATCCTGACGCGTACCAACCGTAAGCATTGCCTTTGCACCGGTATGCTGTTTGACCCGGCCGAAGCCAAGAAAAAAGAAGACGATGGCAAGCACCATGAAAACTGGGATTTTCTTAAGGAACTTCCGCTTTACGAACGCTGGATGCGCTTTAAACAAAGAATTTTATTGAGACGTGAAGAACGTAGAAAAAAAAAATTGGCAGCAGCAAGGGAATTAGTGGAATTATAGACACTATTAACGGTATTATTGAATAACTGAAGGCCTTGTTGCAGAAACGAGGCTTTTTTTATGGCATTCAATTTATGCTTGCGAGTTAATAAATATGCAGATTAATGATAATTTGCGCGGTTTAAACAGAGGATTATCGTAATTTTCGGCAGTTTAGACCTGTCACCTAAACCCCAACACATGAAACTTTTTACTGTTCCTAACCTCATGACCCTCGGCAACCTGCTATGCGGGTGCTTCGGAATTATCTTTGTTTTTCAGGGTGAACTGATAAACGCCTCTTACCTGATTTTTCTGGCCGGTGTGCTTGATTTTCTCGATGGCTTTCTGGCACGCCTGCTCAATCAGCACTCTGCCATTGGTAAAGAACTCGACTCGCTGGCCGATATGGTTACTTTCGGTGCCTTACCTGCATTTATGATTGCCTGGCTTATCAGTTACACCAGTTATCAATCTGCCATGCCTGCACATGATATCCAGACCGTGGTTTCATACACAACGTGGCATCCAATATCTTATGTAGCTTTTATACTGGCGTTATTTTCGGCCTTGCGTCTGGCCAAATTCAATATAGATACGCGTCAGTCAGACTCCTTCATTGGTGTGCCCACTCCGGCCAATGCGCTGGTTGTGGCGTCGTTTCCGTTGATAATCACCTTTAACCCCTCCTATTCATTTGTTATCTTCAACGTTACTTTTCTAATTATCTATACTATCGTCATGAGTTATCTGATGGTTTCAGAAATACCCCTGTTTGCCATGAAGTTTAAAAATTTTTCGTGGGTAGATAATAAAATCAAATACATATTTATAATTCTTTCTGTAATTTTGCTGGTGGTTTTGCAATTTCTGGGCATCCCGCTGGTGGTATTCCTTTATATTGTTCTATCGTTATTTAATAATAAGTCTGCCCCTGTTCCCAAAGGGGAGTAATTTTTAAACCAAATCCCCCGTTTCGGGAATGGGGGTAAATACTTATGAAATTCCTCGCTTCGATTGACGTAATGCCTATCAAAGAAATCCTTGACCCTCAGGGAAAAGCCGTATTATTGGGTCTTAAAAACCTTGACATTCAAGGTTTCAGTGATTGCCGCATCGGTAAGCACATTAACATGGAAATAGAAGCAGCCGATAAAGCTACTGCAGAAAGCATTGTAGAAGATGCCTGCAAAAAACTTTTGGCCAATCTGATAATGGAAGAATACAGCTTTGAGCTTACAGCTATTTAACAATTCTTTATAAATATTTTTACTATGCGTAATCCATTTGATGAGAACACCGTACCTGTTCGCCCTGCGTTTCTTACCGTTTTATGCATACTCACTTTTTTGTGGAATGCCTACAAATTTTATGGTGCCATTCCTAACGTTTTTGCGCCTGAAAAAGTAGTGGCCAGTAAAGAGCAGGCCAATGAAATGATGATGGATATGATGTCTAAGTACTTTTCAGAAAAAGACCTGGAAAAGATAGAAGAAAGCCAACAGGAAACCAACAAAATGTTTGAAGAAAAAACACTGATAACCACAGGTGTGGTAAGCATTGTGTCAAGTGTGCTGTTGATACTGGGTGGAATCTGGATGTGGAGTTTACGTAAAAAAGGATTCTTCGTATATATTGCCGGTAATGCCCTGGGTGTTATTGCCCCTATTGTAATCTTAGGCGGGCAAGTGGGCTGGGCTATCGGCATTGTCTCATTAATTAATGCTGCGCTGTTTACAGGCTTGTATGCCATGCATTTGAAATACTTTTCATGATACTGTTAAGCATTTGTTAATGCTATTAAAGAGGCTGTCCAAAAAGGGGCAGCTTCTTTTTTTAGTTCAGATAGGAATGATTCGGGTTTTACTAAGCGGCGTAGCGATATTTTACCTGGTAAGATTCAAAAAGTACATAAATAGTCCTATTTT